>NZ_JBHZTC010000003.1:0-228127 GCF_042879195.1 Kocuria nitroreducens | reverse complement strand
CCACCATCGCCGAGGGGATCTCCGTCAACGTGACGCTGATCTTCTCCCTCGAGCGCTACCGCGCGGTCATCGATGCCTACCTCCTGGGCCTGGAACGGGCCTGGAAGAGGGGCAAGAACCTCTCCCACATCCACTCCGTGGCCTCCTTCTTCGTCTCCCGGGTGGACTCCGAGGTCGACCAGCGGCTGGACGCCATCGGCACCGACGAGGCCGAGAAGCTGAAGAGCCAGGCCGGGCTGGCCAACGCCCGGATGGCCTACCGCATCTGGCAGGAGACTCTGAGCACCCACCGCTGGCACCGTCTCGCCGCGGCCGGGGCGAACCCGCAGCGCCCGCTGTGGGCCTCCACCGGGGTGAAGGACCCGTCCCTGCCGGACACCCTGTACGTGACCGGTCTGGTGGCCCCGAACACCGTCAACACCATGCCGGAGAAGACCCTCGAGGCGACCTTCGACCACGCCGAGATCACAGGGGACACGATCACCGGCTCGTACTCCGAGTCCGTGGCGGTGCTCAACCGCTTGGTCGAGCTCGGCGTCCCCTACCAGGACGTCGTCGACAAGCTCGAGGCGGAGGGCCTGACCAAGTTCGAGGACTCCTGGGCGGAGCTGCTCGACACCGTCCGCACCGCCCTCGACAACGCCCGCTGATCCGCTCGTCCCGGACCGGCGCCACGGTCCGGGACACCACCACCCTGAAAGAGGTGTCCCGGGGCCATGAGCACTGTCGAGATGTCGGACCCCGGTCCGAGCCCCTGGTGCGTCGGGGACCGGGTCGAGTTCCGGCGTACGGGCTATCCCGTGGGCACCGGCGTCGTGGAGGACGTCGCACCGCAGGTCCACGTCGTGTGGGTCCGTGACGACACCGCCGGGGAGCGCATCATGCTCGACCTGGCCGAGTGCGAGATCCGGTCTCGCTGACGGTCAGTCCCTGCTCGTCGACGGAGCCGCGATCAGCTCCTCCTGCATGTCGGCCACGGCCGCGCGGATCGCGGTCATGACCGCCCGCACGGCCGGCCGGCGCAGCAGATCGGCGCGGGAGACCACCCAGTACTCCACGGGGAACCACAGCTCCTCGGGGAACAGCCGCACCAGGTCCCCGGCCCGCTCCGCGAGAAAGCAGGGCAGCAGCCCGACGCCCGCGCCCGCACGGGTGAGTTCCACGTGCACCACCGACGACGTCGCCCCCACGCCCTGGCGCATCCGCGGGAACCGCCGGCGCGGGATGTCCAGCTCCGCGACATCCTGCATGGAGTCGACGAAGTAGATGAGCGGGTGCTCCTGCACCTGGTCGGGGGTCCTGATGGGCGGATGGGCGGCGAGGTAGTCCCGCGCGGCGTAGACGCCCAGCGAGTAGTCGGCGAGGTGGAAGGCCTCCTTGCGCGAGACTTCCGGGCGCCCGACGACCACCTCCAGGTCGATGCCCACCGGGTTGGTCTGCGCCCGCCGGGCCGCGTTGATCATCTCCAGCCGCACCCCGGGGTGCTCCTCGATCAGCCGCCGCATGGCCGCGCCCATCACCACGCCGCCGAAGCCGTCCGGGGCCAGCGCCCGCACCACTCCGTTGATGCTGTTGCCGCGTCCGCCCGCGCCGAGCGGGAGGGATCCCAGCGCAGCCTCGATCTCCTCCCCGGCCGCCACGAACTTCCGGCCCAGCTCGCTGGGCTCCCACATCTCGCCGGTGCGCACGAGCAGCCGGGCCCCCACGGTCTTCTCGAGCGCGGCCATCCGCCGCGACACGGTCGTGTGACTGAGCCCGAGGTCCGCGGCGGCGCCGGCGTAGGAGCCGTGGCGGATGACCTCGAGCAGGAGGAGGAGGTCATCGGCACCGTGTGACAAGGGGAAACTCCTCCGGACAGCGGGACCAGACCGAGGAAGCACACACGACCGGGCGGTATGTGCATTTTTGCACAGGCGCCGCGAGCGCATGGTCATTGTGAAGGGCACCACATATCCGCACACTGGTGGCAAACCATGTGACTACAGTCACCGTTCACCCAGCAACAGGAGAACCCACATGAGCACTGAGGACAGGGTCGCCGCCTCGGCGGACCCGAACGACTCCCCCGAGAACCGGGGCGGGCTGAAGAAGGTCGTGGCGGCCTCGATGGCCGGCACGGTCGTGGAGTGGTACGAGTTCTTCCTCTTCGCCACCGCGTCCACCCTGGTCTTCGGCCAGCTGTTCTTCGTGGACACCGGCAACCCGCTGGACGGCATCCTCAAGGCGTTCCTGATCTACGCCGTCGGCTTCATCGCCCGCCCGCTGGGCGGCATCGTCTTCGGCCACTTCGGCGACAAGTACGGGCGCAAGCACCTGCTGCAGATCTCGATCGTCATGGTCGGCGCCGCCACCTTCCTGATGGGCTGCCTGCCCGGCTACGACCAGATCGGCTACTGGGCCGCGGCGATGCTCGTGGTCCTGCGCTTCGTGCAGGGCTTCGCCGTGGGCGGCGAGTGGGGCGGCGCGGTTCTCCTCGTGGCCGAGCACTCCCCCAACAAGGAGCGCGGCTTCTGGTCCAGCTGGCCACAGGCCGCCGTGCCGCTGGGCAATCTGCTGGCCACCATCGTGCTGCTGACCCTGTCCTTCACCCTCTCCGAGGAGGCCTTCCTCGCCTGGGGCTGGCGCGTGGGCTTCTGGCTGTCGATCGTCATCGTGGCCATCGGCTACTACATCCGCACCCACGTGACGGACGCCGCCATCTTCAAGGAGGCCCAGAAGGAGGTCGTGGAGCAGAAGAGCGCCGCGTACGGCGTGGGCGAGGTCTTCCGCCGCTACCCCCGCGGCGTCTTCGGCGCCATGGGCCTGCGGTTCGCGGAGAACATCCTCTACTACGTGGTGGTGACGTTCTCGATCACCTACCTGTCCACCCAGCGGGACGTGGACACCAGCCGGATCCTGCTCCTGCTCCTGATCGCCCACGTGATCCACGCGATCACCGTGCCGATCGTCGGCCGCTTCACCGACAAGGTGGGCCGCCGCCCGATGTACGCCGCGGGCGCGGTCCTGGGCATCGGCTGGGCGTTCATCGCCTTCCCGATGTTCGACACCGACAACAGCTTCATCATCCTCGCGGCGGTGACCCTGGGCCTGATGATCCACGCGCTCATGTACGCCGGGCAGCCGGCGATCATGGCCGAGATGTTCCCCACCCGGATGCGCTACTCGGGCGTCTCCCTGGGCTACCAGGTGACCTCGATCGTGGCCGGCTCGCTGGCCCCGATCATCGCGACCGCCCTGCTGCGCGAGTTCAACTCCTGGGTGCCGATCGCGATCTACATCAGCATCGCCTGCCTCATCACCCTCTTCGCGGTGGCGACGCTGCGCGAGACCAAGGGCATCTCCCTCCAGGATGTCGACGCCGAGGACCGGCGCCGGCTCTCGGAGGAGAAGGCCGCCCGGGACCGGACCTCCTGATTCCCGACCTCAGCACCCACCCGCGCCCAGCGGCGGACCGGTTCCCCGGTCCGCCGCTGGGCGCGCTGTGCATGACCCCCGCCTCTCGGCACCTCGCCGTTCGACACCTCGCAGTCCACGACCTCACAGTTCACGACCTTGCAGAAGGGACTCCCCGATGACCACCATCACCTGGATCGGCCTCGGCCACATGGGCAACCCGATGTCCACCAACCTCGCGAAAGCGGGCCACGACGTCCGCGGCCACGACGTCAGCGCCGACGCCATGGCGGCCGCCCGCGACAAGGGGGTGCAGACCTTCGACACGATGGAGGAGGCCCTGCAGGGCGCGGAGGTCGTGTTCACGATGCTCCCCAAGGGCGAGCACGCCCGGGCCGTCTACCTCGGGGACAGCGGCGTCATCGCGCTCGCCCCCCGGGACGCGCTGCTCATCGACAGCTCCACGATCGACGTGGAGACCGCCATGGACCTGCACAGGGCCGCGGCGGACGCTGGCTTCCGCTTCGTGGACGCGCCGGTCTCCGGCGGGATCAGCGGCGCGGCGGCAGCCACCCTGACCTTCATGGTCGGCGGGAAGCCCGACGTCGTGGAGACCGCGAGAACCTTCATCGAGCCGATGGCCCGCAAGATCGTGGCCACGGGCGAGGCCGGCACGGGCCAGGCCGCCAAGATCGTCAACAACATGATGCTGTTCATCTGCCTCGAGGCCTGCGCCGAGGGATCCGTGCTCGCCGACCGGCTGGGCCTGGACCCCCAGGTGTTCTGGGACATCGCCTCGGTGTCCTCCGGCAACTCCTGGGCGCTGCAGACCTGGTACCCCGTGCCCGGGATCGTGGACTCCGCCGCCGCCAACAACAACTTCGAGGCCACCTTCAGCGCCGCCCTCGCCGCCAAGGACGCCGGCCTGGCGCTCATGGCGGGCGACCAGACCGGCGTGCACCTGCCCGCCGCGAAGCTCGTGGCCGAGAAGCTCCAGCAGCTCGTCGACGAGGGACTCGGGGACAAGGACTGCTCCCTCATCGCCAAGTACGCAGCTCCGGACGAGAAGATCCCGGGCTGGGACCCGGACCGGGCCTGAGCGGCGACGGACCACACAGGAGGACACCATGCAGGACACCAAGCAGAGCGCTGAGCGCTCCGGACAGCAGCACGCCCAGCAGGGCGGCCAGGACCCCCGGACCACCGGCGCGGTCATCGAGCACTTCATCGACGGGAAGCGCCACGGCGGGTCCGGACGCACCGCGGACGTCTACAACCCCGCCACCGGGCAGGTGGCCAAGCAGGTGCTGCTGGCCTCCGCGGAGGAGGTCGCCACCGCCGTGGAGGCCGCCGAGCTGGCCCTGCCCGCCTGGCGGGCCACCGGGATGTCGAAGCGCTCGGCGATCATGTTCAAGGTCGAGAACATCATCCGGGAGCGCACCCCGGAGCTCGCCGCGATCATCACCGCCGAGCACGGCAAGGTCCTCTCGGACGCGGCCGGTGAGGTGGCCCGCGGGCTGGAGAACGTGCAGTTCTGCGCGGGGCTGATGCACCACATGAAGGGCGAGTTCCTCGAGCAGGCCGCCACTGGGGTCGACGTGCACCAGACCCGTCAGCCGGTCGGGGTGGTCGCGTGCATCACCCCGTTCAACTTTCCCGCCATGGTCCCGCTGTGGATGATCACCACGGCGATCGCCGCCGGCAACACCGTGATCCTCAAGCCTTCGGAGCGGGACCCCTCGGCGGCGGTGTGGATTGCCGAGGCCTTCGCCGAGGCCGGTCTGCCCCCGGGGGTGCTCAACGTGGTGCACGGGGACAAGGTGGCCGTGGACGAGCTGCTGACCAACCCGCTGGTCAAGGCCGTGTCCTTCGTGGGCTCCACCCCGATCGCCAAGTACATCTACGAGACCTCCGCGCAGTACGGCAAGCGCGTCCAGGCACTCGGCGGGGCGAAGAACCACATGGTGGTCATGCCTGACGCCGACCTGGACGGGGCCGCCGACGCCGCGATCTCGGCCGCCTACGGCTCCGCCGGGGAGCGCTGCATGGCGGTCTCGGTGCTCGTCACGGTCGGGGACGTGGCCGACCCGCTGATCGAGCGGCTCCAGGAAAGGATCGCGGACCTGACCATCGGCGACGGCGCCGACCCGGCCTCTCAGATGGGCCCGCTCATCACGAAGGCGGCTCTGGACCGGGTCAACGGATACGTGACGGGAGCGTCCGCGGAGGGGGCGACCGTCGTCGTCGACGGCACCGCCCAGGAGTTCGACGGCGAAGGGTTCTTCACCGGCGTCTCCTTGCTGGACCACGTCAAGCCCGGCATGAAGGCCTACGACGAGGAGATCTTCGGCCCGGTCCTGTCCGTGGTGCGGGTGGACACCTACGAGGAGGCCGTGCGGCTGATCAACACCAACCAGTTCGCCAACGGGGTGGCGGTGTTCACCCGCGACGGCAAGACCGCCCGGCAGTTCGAGTTCGAGATCGAGGTCGGCATGGTCGGGGTCAACGTCCCGATCCCGGTGCCGATCGGTGCGTTCTCCTTCGGCGGCTGGAAGAACTCCCTGTTCGGCGACACCCACATGTACGGCCCGGAGTCCTTCAACTTCTACACCCGCCGCAAGCTCGTCACCACGCGCTGGCCCGAGCCCTCGGAGTCCCAGATCAACCTGGGCTTCCCGACCCACTGACGGGTCCGCCGGAGTCCCCGGCACGACGACGCCGGTCCCCGCCGCCCGCACGGGACGCAGGGACCGGCGTCGTTCCCAGGCACGTTTACCGACTGGTAGGTTATCTGGCGGCGCCGGCGCACACACCGGTGCCGCAGAACGGCGGACCGTTCCCCTGCAGGCCGCCGACTGCACAGTGCGCCGCGGCGCAACGGTGCGCCCCCACCCTCTCCCGGGCCGGGGGCGCACTCGTCACCTCAGCTCCGCAGGCCGTCGCCGACGTTCCGGGCGGCGTCCTTCAGGTGCTCGCCGGCCTGCTTCGTGGTCCCGGCCGTCTTCTGCGCCTTGCCCTCGGCCTGCAGGTCGCGGTTGTCGGTGGCGCCACCGACCGCCTCCTTGGCCGAGCCGACCGCCTTGTCGGTCGCGTTGCGGATCTTGTCGTCGAGTCCCATGGGGATCTCCTTTCGTGCCCCGGCGTCCGGTGCCGGGGGTCTGGCGCCGGGGACCTCGTGCCGAGTGGTCCCGCGCGAGCGGCGACCTGTCGGTGCGGCGACCGGCGGGGTGGGTGCCCGGCTCAGGCGGCCCCGTGGCCCGGATGCCGGCAGTCCTCGACCCGCTCCTGGGGCTCGGTGTCGTCGGGGACCCCGACAGCTTCCGCCATCGCGCGCAGGAAGGCGGTCACAGTGGCGGCCTCCTCCGCGGTCAGCGAGCGGGCTGCTCGCATCATGCGCTCGTGCACGGCACCGAGGGTGGAGCGGACCTCGCAGTCGGCCTCGTCGGTGGCCACGATCACCAGCGCCCGCCGGTCCGTGGGGTGGGGTCGGCGCGCCACGTGACCGCTGCGGGACAGCCGGTCCAGCAGCGTGGTGGTCGAGGCCGAGGAGATGCCCAGCTTGCTCGCCAGGTCCCGCGGGCTCAGGGGGCTCCCGGCGCGGTCTGCCTCCAGCAGGTAGCGCAGGGCCAGCACGTCCCGCTCTCCCATGCCCATGGACTCGCGGGCCCGGAGGCGCATGGCCGTCTCGGCCGCGCGGTACGCCCGCATGGCCTCCAGGACCTGCAGCGCCGGCGGGCGCTTGCCCTCGGTGGCGTACCAGTAGCCGGAGGAGGTCTCGGGGTGCGCGTTCATGCCCACAGTGTAAGCGATCTATAAACAAGATGGCCTAGTAACTAGACAACCTAGGAATACTGCTGTTCGATGGGAACCGTGCGGTTTCCTCGGGGCCGCAGGCAGTCGCAGCGGAACGCAGCAGGGTACGCGTAGAAGAGGTTGAGGCATGAACCAGCAGCAGAACCCCACGGCCACCGGCCAGGAGCCCGGTCCCTCACTCTCCCGGACCGACCGGAACGATCCCGGGGCTGTCGCGGCCGCCCCCGTGCACTGCGGGCGGATCATACCGGTGCGCACCCTCGACTTCTCGGAGGTGCAGGACCGCGTCAACCATGCCGTGGCCCAGGCTGCGGTCGAAGGCCGGCGGGTGCACGCGTGCGAGTGCGGTTTCCTGCAGGAGACGCCGCTGCCCGAGGGCGCGGTGCCGGCGATCGTCCCCGACGGCGAGTCGATGCTGTTCCGCCCGTTCTTCACCCGGCGGATCCTGGCCGCGGCCGGACGGGTCGAGACCGCGGAGTGGTCCTTCGACCAGGCCCTTGCGGACGCCGGCCCCCTCGTCTCCTGGAACGCCCAGGAGCAGGCCCAGCGCCTCTGCGCCCTCGACGCCGATCTCGAGGCCGAGCGCTGGCGGCTGGACCAGGCCGTCGAGGCCCTGCGCGACGAGCTTCGCCTGGCCGTGCGCCACGGCGTGCCGATCAGTCTCCTGGCCCGCGAGACCGCGCTCGACGAGGCGGACGTGCAGGAGCTGCTGCGCCCGGCCGACGTTCCCGCGGGACTCCGCGGGAACGAGACAGGCCCCGCGCTCGCCGCGGCCTGCTGAGGCGGCGCACGGCCCTGTCGGCACGTGCCGCAGGTCGATCAGGAGCCCGCCCGTCGTCGACGACGGGCGGGCTCCTGATCGAGCTGCAGCCGGTGGGTGCGGTCTAGCGCCCCGTGTGGTGCATGACGTGCTTCGTCCGCGAGTAGTCGTCCAGGGCGTAGGCGGACAGGTCGCGACCGTAACCGGAGCCCTTGAAACCGCCCCAGGGCATCTCGGTGGCCAGCACCAGGTGCGAGTTGACCCAGACGGTCCCCGCGTCCAGGCGCGAGGCGATGGCGTGACTGCGCTGGGCGTTGAGCGTCCACACCGAGGCGGACAGGCCGAACGGCACCTCGTTGGCCCGGCGGATCGCGTCGTCCTCGGTGGAGAACGTCTCCACGGTGACCACGGGCCCGAAGATCTCCTCCAGGGTGCAGGCCGCACCTTCCGGAACGTCCACCAGCACCGTCGGAGCCACGAAATAGCCCGGGCCGTCCAGGGCACCGCCGCCGACCGCAGCCTTCGCCCCGGCCTCCTGGGCGCGTTCGAGGTGGCCCAGGACCCGGTCGAAGTGGCCCTTCGAGATCATCGGGCCGATCTCGACGTCGGTGCCGGCGGCGGGCTCGCCGACCACCAGGGTGCTCACCTGCTCCACCAGCAGTTGGGCGAACCGCTCGGCGACGGACTCGTGGATGATCACCCGGCAGCCCGCGCCGCACTCCTGCCCGGAGTTCCAGTACCCGGCTGTGCGCAGGGACTCCGCGGCCGCCTCCAGGTCCGCGTCCTCGAAGATCACCACCGGGGCCTTGCCGCCGAGCTCCAGGTGGACGCGCTTGAGCGACTCCGCCGCGGCCCGGGCCACCGAGCGCCCGCTGCCGACCGATCCGGTCAAGGCGATCATGTCCACCTCGGGGTGCTCCGACAGGCGCGCCCCGATCACCGACCCGGGGCCGGTCACGACGTTGAACACCCCGGCCGGCAGCAGGTCCGCGACCAGTTCCGCGAACTTCAAGGTGGTCAGCGGGGTCTGCTCGGACGGCTTGAGCACCACCGTGTTGCCCGCGGCCAGGATGGGGGCGATCTTCCACACGACCATCAGCAGGGGGTAGTTCCAGGGTGTCACGACGCCCACGACGCCGAGGGGCTCGCGCAGGATGACCGACAGGTGGTCCTCGGCGTACTCCCCGGCGGCCAGGGAGGTCGTCGCCCGCACCGCCCCGGCCATGAACCGGAACGAGTCGATGGACATGGCGACGTCGTCCTCGGCCACCATCATGGGCTTGCCGGTGTTCAGCGCCTCGAGCCGGGCCAGCAGGTCCGCGTTCTCGGCCAGCCGGTCGGCGATGGCCAGCAGGACCTCCGCCCGGTGCTTCGGAGTGGTGCGTCCCCACGTCTGGCGGGCCTCCACCGCGGCGCGCACCGCGGCGTCGGTGTCGGCCACGGTGCCCTGGGGGACCTCGCAGATGGCGTTCTCGGTGCAGGGATCCACGACCGTCATCGAGTCGTTGTCGGTCCCTGCCCGGAACTGCCCGGCGATGAAGTGCTCACGGGGCGGCAGCTCCTCCGGTGCGACGAGAGGCGAGGAGTCGGAGGCCCGTCGGACGGTGCCCGAGGTGGTCGTTGCCGGTGAGGTCATGATCGGTCACTCCTGATGGTTGGTGGTGAAACGTGGATGGTCGCGGCCGGATGCGGGGACCGACGTCGCGTGCCCGCCGGTCCCCGGAGCCGCTCAGACGGAGGCGGACTCCAGCTGCAGCTCGGCGACGAGCTTCTCGAGCCGGGCCAGGGACGCAGGATCCAGGTCCGCGGTGGGCCGGCGCGGGGTGCCGATGGGGTGGCCGAGCAGGCCCAGGGCGGCCTTGATCGCCGGCACGAAGGCCGTGGAGAGCAGCAGGTCGATCAGCGGGTAGATGCGGTCCCACTCGGCCCGCGCCTTGGCGAAGTCCCCGGCGGCGACGGCCTGGTGGACGGCGACGATCTCCCGCGGGGCGACGTTGGCCGCCCCGGCCATCACCCCGGCCGCGCCCTCGGTCAGGGCGGCCAGAATCAGCGCGTCCCATCCGATGATGGTGGAGATGTGCTCGGCGTGGTGGTGGATCAGCTGGTTGGCCTGCTCCATGTTGCCGCTGGAGTCCTTGATGTAGCGGATGTTCTCCACCTCGCGGGCCAGCACTCCCACGGTCTCGTGGTCGAGGTTGACCCCGGTGGCGGCGGGGATGTTGTAGAGCATCACCGGCACCTCCACGGCCTCGGCCACGGTGCGGATGTAGTCGGTGGTCTCGGCCAGCGAGAGCGGCTCGTAGTACGGGGTGACCAGCATGAGCACGTCGGCCCCGCACTCCTGGGCGTGGCGGGAGGTGCGGATGGCTTCGGCCGTGCTGGTCGCCCCGGTCTGGGCCACGACCGGCACCCGGCCGGCGGTGTGCTCCACGACCGTCTCCACCACCAGACGTCGCTCGTCGGTGCTGAGGGCGGCGAACTCCCCGGTGGAGCCGCAGGCCACGACCCCGTCCACACCACCGTCGATGGAACGGTCCACGAGGAAGCGCAGCTGCGCCTCGTCGATCCGGCCGTCGGCGGTGAAGGGGGTGGCGAGGGCGGTGAGCACACCGCTGAGCTGTGCGGACATGAGTTTTCCTGTCTGTTGCTGATGGGAGACGTGTGTCGAGGGGATCGGACTGGACGGAAGGACGGGGTGCGGGGCGACGGGGAGGATCCGTCACACGAGGGTGGGGAGGCTCGGCACGCGGTGGCTGCGGCGGGTCTGCTGCTCGGTCGCCAGCAGGCTCATGGCCTCCTGCGCCGCCGAGAACCCGGTGGTGATCGCGCTCTCGGTGTAGAGAGTTCCGAGGTAGTCGCCCGCCAGGAACACGCGGTCCGTCCCTCGCATGAGCGTGGCCTGCAGCTTGGCCCGGCCGGGGAAGCTGTAGGGCGAAGCCTTCGTCCAACGATCCGTCTCGGCTTCGACGACGCTGCCGGCGAACCCGTGACCCAGTACCTGGTCCAGATCGGCGAGGTGGGTCCGGACGACCTCCTCGTCGCTCTTGTCCAGCAGCGCGCGTCCCAGGCCGGCCGGCGAGAACGTCATGAAGCTGCCGCCGGGCTTCCGCACGGACTCGGCACCGCGGACGATGCTCGCCTGGTTCAGGGCGATCGCGAACGAGTGCTTCGGTGCCGCAATGGCGTAGATGTCGTCCCACGGCCGTGCCGAGGTCTCGTCGGTCAGGAAGGCCGTGCTGACGTGCGGGCCGTACTTGATCTGGTGGAGCGCACCACGCAGGTCCTCCGGCAGGTCCACGCCGATCCGGTGGGACACATCGGCGGTGGTCGCCAGCACCACGGTGCGGGCCTCGACCTCGCGGTCCACACCGTCCTGGCGGTAGCGGACGACGACGGAGTCCTTCCGGTGCACCACCTCCTGGACCGAGGCTCCGAGCTGGATCCGGTCGCCCTGCGAGGCCGCGATCGATCCGGTCAGCGTGGACGGGCCGCCGACGATCCCGCGGTTGAGCCCCTGGCCGATGCCCAAGACCAGGCTGAAGTACCCGATGCCGGCGCCGGCGGAGATCTCGTCCATGTCACCCGCGGAGCGGGTGACCGTGGTCTGGAACAGTGCGGCCGCGTCCTCCGTCAGGTTCCCCATGTAGTCGAGGAAGGATCTGTCGTTCTCGAAGTCGTAGATGCGCTGCTGCCGCATGGCACCGGACTCCCCCGCGCGCTTGCGCACGACGCCCGTGTACTTGGCGACACCGCTGACGACCTTCATCCCGGCCCGCACCGTGTCGACGCGGGACGACAGGGACATCGGGATGCGCAACGGGTAGGTGGCGATGTGCCCCTTGCGGAGGAACGTCCCGTTCATGGACAGGGCCTTGAGCGAACCGGGGATCTCGACGGCCGTCACGCCCACTTCACCGAGCAGGGCATCGGTGGACGACCCGGGGCCGGCGAAGACGTGTCCGCCCCAGTTCAACCAGTAGGCACCCCGGCGTTCCGAGCGGATCCGCCCCCCGACGCGGTCCTCGGACTCCAGCACCACGGTGTCCCAGTGCCGCAGGCGCCAGGCGGCGGAGAGACCGGCCAGGCCGGCGCCTACGATGACTGCGTCTTTCATGGTTCTCCCTTTCGATGGGTCCGTCGGGACGGAGACCGTGACCTGTGCGGTCGCGAGGACCTGGGATGTGGTGGGCGGTGGCGGGGGAAACAGCGGGGGGCGGGCTCGTCCCCGCCGTTCGGCCTCCGCCGGCACGGGAAGCGCGGGGCGGGGGTCGGAGCGGCAGTTCGCCCCTCGGCTGCGCTGTGCGAGACGGGGCCCCTGGGATGTGGTGCCGATCTCCTCAAACCATAGAATGTGATCACACATCACACAAGAGGAAAACGGAGATGCACCGCCCCGCACGTCAGTGCGGGCGTGGAGGCCCACCTGCGGAGCCCTGCAGCTGATGCCCGCGGCGTCGATGATGAGGACCCGCACCGGGAAGCGCTCCCTCGGTGCGGGTCCTCCGCCCTCATGTCGCACTCAGAGCACGGACACCTGGTCGGGAAGAGCTCGGCGGATGCGCTCGGTCGCGCTGAGCACGGACTCGTCGCTGATCCGTGCGGCCGCCGCGGCATCGTGGCTCGCCACAGCCTCGATCAGGCGCTCCTGGAACATCGAGAGAACGGCAGGATCACCGGAGTCCAAGGTGTTGCGCGCGCCGACGATCTTGTACGGCCGGCAGCGGCGCCACAGCGTGCGGACCATCTCCAGCAGGACGGGATTGCCGGAGGCTGCGTACAGGATGCTGAGCAGCTGCTCGTCATGGTCCAGGAGGTCGGCCACGCGGTGCTCCTCGAGTGCCCGGAGCATGGCCCCGTACTGCTGACGCATCTGGTCCACCTCGCGCCGGGACACGCAGGCCGCTCCCAGCAGCGCCGCCTGCACCTCGAGCAGCCGGCGCACGTCGTAGACGTGCAGCAGCTCGTCCCGGGTCAGGCCTTTGACCACGGCCCCCTTGTAGGGCACCTTCTCGGCCAGGCCAGCCTCTTCGAGCCGCCTGATGGCCTCGCGCACGGGCATGACGCTGGTGCCCAGATCGGCGGCGAGATCGCGGATCAGCAACCGGTGACCGGCGGGCAGGTCCCCGTTCATGATCCCGTCATGGATCGCCTCGAACACCTGATCCGCCACCAGGATGCTGGGCTCGAGCTTGTGCAACGACATGGACCTCATTCTAGGACGCGCCCCACGGCCACGTTCCCGGAGGCCGGGGTCGGTGGGTCGAGGCGCTCAGCTCCTTCCCTCCCCGCGAGGAGAACCGTCACGACCAGTTCACATCCACCTCTTGTCTGATCTGTGATCACAAATTACAGTCAGCTGTGGTGACGAAGGCCACACTCACAGGCTCATCCGTCGTGGTGCACCCACCGACCATCTGACATCCGTCCTCGAGGCCGCCTCGGCCGACTGCCGGACGACAACCCACCCTCGTCGCCTTTTCTGGTGGATTGGCCGGCCATCCGCCAGCAGCCGGTGGCCAGGACGTCTTGCCGGTTTTTCATTGGACCCGGACCTCCCCGGAGGTCAGGATGGCTCCACCGGCCCACGGCTCGTGCCGCGGGCCATCGTCCACCCATCGGATTCCCGCTCACACACTCTCCGAGGAGTCAGCCATGGTTGATCAAATTTACGCGATCGGCGACAGGTTGTGGCTGATCATGCTCTTCATGGCCATGCCGATCGGGGTGTACCTGACGGTGCGCACCCGTTTCCTCCAGATCCGGCTGTTCAAGGACATGATCACGCAGCTCAAAGGAGACGGCAAAGACCACGAGGGGGGCCTGACGCCGTTCCAGGCGCTGTCCCTGACGATCGGCAACCGCGTCGGTGTCGGCAACATTGCCGGCGTCGCGACCGCCATCGGCTTCGGCGGGCCCGGTGCGCTCTTCTGGATGGGAGTGATGGCCTTCTTCGGCGGTGCGACGGCGTTCGTCGAGTCGACCCTCGCGCAGATCTACAAGGAGCGGATCGACGGTGAGCTGCAGGGCGGTGTCCCCTACTACCTCGCGAAAATCACCCAGAAGCGCTGGCTCGGCATGGTCGCCGCCGTGATCGCACTCATCCTCTACACCCTGCTGGCCCCGGGCGTCCAAGCCACCAACATCGGTGTCGCCGCGGAGTTCGGGCTGGGTGTGCCGACCTGGGTGACGGGGCTCGTCATCACCGCCACCCTCGGCCTCATCATCTGGGGTGGGCGCCGACGCATCCTCAAGTTCGTCAATGTCGCCGTCCCGATCATGGCCCTGGGCTACCTGCTCATGACCCTGCTCGTGCTGATCATCAACATCACCCAGGTGCCGGCAGCCATCGTCCTGATCTTCAGCAGCGCCTTCGGCGCCGACTCCGTCTACGGTGGAATCATCGGAGCGGCGATCGCCTGGGGCGTGCGCCGGGCCCTGTTCTCCAACGTCGCGGGCGTGGGTGAGGGCACGTACGCCGCGGGCGCCGCCGATGTGTCCCACCCGGCCAAGCAGGGGCTGGTGCAGGCGTTCTCCATCTACATCGACACCCTGACGATCTGCATGGCGACCGGCCTGATGCTCGTGGTGACAGGCAGGTACAACGTGGTCACCACGGACGGCACCGAGATCTCGACCAACCTGCCGGGCGTCGCCGCCGGCCCCAACTTCACCCAGGCAGCCATCGAGACGGTGTGGGAGCCTGCCGGTGGTCCGTTCATCGCCATCGCGATCGCACTGTTCGCGCTCACCACCATCGTCGCCTTCTACTTCATCGCCGAGGCCAACCTGGCCTACCTCGTCGGGCACCGGAATCCCGTCCTCGTGCGGATCCTCGAAGTCGCCATCCTCGCCGTGACCTTCTACAGCACGATCTCGGACGCAGGCCTGGTGTGGGCGACCGCCGACATCGGCTACGGTGCGCTGGGACTGCTCAACTTCACCGCGCTGATCTTCGTGTCCGGGATCGCCATCAAGACGCTCAAGGACTACGACCAGCAGCGCAACGCCGGTCTCGACCCTGTGTTCGACCCGACCAAACTGGGCATCAAGCATGCCAACTTCTGGGAGGACCTGAACGCCGAGGCCAGGGCCGGGCGAGCCCACAACTGACGTCACCGCTCCTACAACCAACGAAAGGCTCTCCATGACTGAGCTGATCCTCGTCGGCACGGATGGGTCCGAGACCGCAACCCTTGCCGTGGCCGAAGCGGCCGACCTGGCCGCGAACCTGGGCGCCAAACTGCTGATCCTCACGGCGTTCGCCAACGGCGCCGACACGAAGCTGGGGGAACAAGCGCACAACGTGCCCGCGCCGAAGTCCTGGCGCTCCGCCCGCCGGACCGAGGCCGAAGAGGTTCTCGCCGAGGCCGTGGACTCGCTCGGTCGGACCGACCTCTCCGTGGAGACCGTGGCTCAGGAAGGTGACGCGGCAGAAGCCATCATCAGGGTCGCCGAGAAGCGCAACGCCGACATCGTCGTGGTCGGCAACAAGGGCATGACGGGGATCAAACGATTCCTGCTCGGCTCCGTGCCGAGCAGGGTTGCTCATCACGCTCCGTGCTCGGTGTTCATCGTCCGCACCACCTGACCGGCGGCCGAGGCGCCGAGCGGCACCGGGCAGCCGATGCCCGTTCCGCCTGTGCCGCGAGGTCAGCGATGCGAAGTCTCTGATCTCGCGGCACAGCCGACTCGGCAGTGGTGGAGTCGCAGACGACGTCGTGGGGTCCGGCCAGCCGTCGGCAGGCGCCCATGGCCGGGCTGCAGCCCGTGCTCCTCACCCTCCCGGCCGACTCGCCGGTCGGCCGGCGAATACCATGGAGGCACCCGACCGTAAGGACGCCCGTGAAGTCGATCGTCGCGAGCCTGCTCGTCCTGGCCCTGGTGCTGACCTCCGCGGGGGTGCTGCTGACCTCCGTGAACGCCCAGGAGTGGTTGCCCGTCGTGGTGCTCGCGGCCCTCGCCTATCTCGGCACGTTCACCCTGTACCGGCGGGTCCGGGACCGCTACGCCGAGCGCTACGCCGACCGCCGGGACTGACCCCGGCAGGGGCGGCGCCACGCCCGCCACGCCCCCGTGGACCACAGCGCCCACAGCACGAGCAGCGGCTGGAACAGCAGCCGCACGGCCCGGGCACGGTCGGTGTCCAGGCCGAAGGCGTCGGTGCGCGTGAGGTACTGCGAGACGTTGCCCGGGAACACGGCCACGAAGAACGCCGTGGCGAGCCACCCGAGCAGCACCCGCCGCCGGGGCAGGACCACCAGCGCGGCGCCGAGGACGATCTCGACCACCCCGGACCCGAGCACCACGGCGTCGTCGGGCACGGGCAGCCACTCGGGCACCTGGGCCGTGAACTCCTGACGCGCCACCGTGAGGTGGCTGATCCCGGCGCCGAGCAGGGAGAGCCCGAGGAGCACCCGGGCGAGCGTGCGCGGCAGGGAGGTGGCGGTGGCCTCCGCCCGGGCGGACGATGTCATGCCCGCAGGTTAACAGTCCGGGGTCAGGGGCGGTCGAAGTCGGCCTTGCGGATCAGCCCGTGCACCCCCACGGTGCGGTCCACCGCCTGGGAGATGGCGAAGTCCGCGGCGGCCGCCTCCCGAGTGCTGGGCCGCCGTCGGCACGGCCGCTGACGCCGCCCCCGGGCCCGTGCCGGCGACCGTGCCGACGGCGGCCACGACGGCGGCCGCGCGGAAGAAGGTGCGCCGCCCCAGACCCCGCTGGAGGTCGTCGACGGCGCGGCGGGCGAAGTGCTCACTCATGGGTGTCCCCCGAGGTCAGGGGCAGTTTTCGCGGAGGCCTCCGACCCCAGGAAGACGGTGTTTCGGGTTCGGGATTCCCGTGTTCCCGTGCCGTGACGGCGTGCGCCGACGGCAGGAGCGGGGGATTGGACAGGTCACCGGGCGCCCCGGCCGTGGTGCTACCGGCGGCGACAGCCCGACCTCGTTGTCGGGACCGCGCACGGACGCCCGCGTGACCTGCGTCACCCACAGTAGGGGGTTACCGGTGGGTCCTGCGTCTCTCATGCGAAATATGACGGTTACGAAAGCACATCGATCGCACAGGGTGGGGGCCCGATCCGAGGAGGTCGCTCAGCGGAAGTCGGACTTGCGGATCCGGCCGTGGGCACCCGCGGAGCTGTCCTCCATCCGGGTGACGGCGAACTCCGCGGCGCTCGAGAGATAGGCGTGGGCGATGGGCCGGTCCATGCCGCGGTCCCGCGCCAGGAAGTCCACCCCGGCCCGCACGGCCCGCTGCATGGCCGCGGTCAGGCAGAACGTCCGCTCGTCGGCGTCCTCCGTCTCCGAGCGCCCGACGACGATCCAGTGCTCGTCGGTCTCGGCGAACGGCTGCCGGTGCGCCACGGCGGGCACGTCCTGGGCACCGGTCCGGCACACGGTCACCCGGAAGGTGCCGCGCAGGGGCTGTCCGGCTGCCCCCAGAGCCTTGTGGAGCTCCCGGGGGCAGAAGACGGCCCCGTCCGCACGGACCGGCAAGTAGGCGGTGCACCCGGTCTCGAGGGGCCCGTCGGACGCATCGGGGCCCACGACGTGGAGCACCTCGACCTTGAGCGCGTCGCCGGACCGGGCGGCCGGCAGGAGCACCGGGCCGGTGACCACGTGCGGGCCGAGCCCGTCGAGGGCGGGGATGTCGACAGCGGGTGCGCCGGGCTGCTGCCCTGCCCGCTGCTCTTCCGTGCGTGCCGCATGGGCCTCGGTGCGGGGCGCCGGACGCTCCGCCTGGCCGGAGTCTGCGTCGGGCTGCGGGCGCTGGAAACCCGGCACGCCCAGGCCGGACGAAGGATGGGCGGCCCGCGCGGCCGCGGCACGGGCCCGCGCGTCGTCGGCCGGGTCGGGCTCGGGGGGAACGGGCTCGGTGCGCGCGGGCTCGACGGCGGTGCCGCCCACCACCCGGAGGACCGGCCGCCGGGCGTGCGGCACCCCGGGCGCGGATCCTGGTCCGGCGTGCTCGGTCATGGGCTGCTCCTTGGGGGCGGGGCGAGCGGTACTGCTCCGACTGTAGGAAGTGCGTGTTACTGCATCGGGCACGTCGTGTTTCCGGAGCATGACGATCCTCATAACGAGACGAAGCATGCCACGGACGGGCGGGCAAGCCACACAAATGACAATTGCGACGAAACGGCTCCCGCGCTGCTCCTCGCGCACGCCCTCGTCCGGGCTGCCGGCGCTCCGTGGGACCGGAGCGGCGGCGAGCTCCACCGGGGCGGCCCACCGGGCCCCTTCCGGCGCCGGCCGAGCTGACGAAGATCACACCGCGAGGCATGGGAGACCGGGGCGGATCCGCGTAGCATCGAAGGTCTTCCCTTTTCTTTCGCTCGGGCTCGACGACGTGCTCGTTCACCGTCCCTGCGCCCTCCACGGAAGGACCCGCCGTGTCTGCACCCCGCACCGCCCTGCTCCAGGTGGTCAATGCCCCCGGCCCCGCCGGCACCCGCCTCGCCCTCTTCGCCCTGGCGATGGGCGGCTTCGGAGTGGGCACCACCGAGTTCGCCTCGATGGGCCTGCTGCCGTTCATCGCCGAGGACTTTGACGCCTCGATCCCCGCCGTCGGCCAGTCCATCTCGCTCTACGCCCTGGGCGTGGTGGTCGGCGCACCGCTCATCACGTCCCTCGCCGCCCGGATGGAGCGCAAGACGCTGCTGCTGGCGCTGATGCTCACGTTCGTGGTGGGCAACGGGCTGTCGGCCGCCGCACCCTCCCTCGAGTGGCTCTACGTGGCGCGGTTCCTGTCCGGTCTGCCCCACGGCGCCTACTTCGGGGTCGCCGCGGTGGTGGCCTCCTCCCTGGTGGCCCGCGAGCGGCGCGGCACCGCGGTGGCCCGGGTGATGCTGGGCCTCACCATCGCCAACATCGTGGGCGTGCCGTTCGCCGCGGCCCTGGGCGGTGCCCTCGGCTGGCGCTCCGCCTACCTCCTGGTGGTGCTCCTGGGCGCTCTGACCATCGGGGCCCTGGCCCTGTGGGTGCCGCGCACCCGCAACGAGGGCATGGCCTCGGCGGCCCAGGAGGTCCGCGCCCTGGGCCGCCCCCAGGTGGCCCTGACGCTGCTGGCCGGATCCGTCGGCTTCGGCGGCATGTTCGCGGTCTACACCTACATCTCCCCGACCCTGACCGAGCTCACCGGGCTCGACATCGGCACCGTGCCGTGGGTGCTGGCCGTGTTCGGCGTGGGCATGACCCTGGGCTCGCTGCTGGCCGGTCCGCTCATCGACCGCTCGATCGAGGGCACCGCCCTCGGCGCCGGTGCCGTCTCCGGGGTGGCCCTGGCCTTCTTCGCGCTGTTCGTCCACGTGCCCGTCGCGGCCGTCCTGGGCGTGCTGTGGATCGGCATCATGGGCTCGATCTTCACGACCTCGCTCCAGGTGCGGCTGCTGCGCGAGGCCAAGGACGCGCCGTCCCTGACCGCCGCCATGAACCACGCGGCGTTCAACCTGGCCAACGCCATGGGCGCCTTCCTCGGCGGGATCGTCATCTCCGCCGGCTGGGGCTACCGCTCCCCCGCCTGGGTGGGGGTGGGCCTGGCTGTGGCCGGCCTCCTCATCCTGGGCTACGCGGCGCAGCAGCGCCGCCACGCCGCGGTCGAGACCGAGTAGACCCGCCGCGGAACCGGGCCGCACGAAACCTGTGCGCTCCGCTCCTGCCCAGCGCACAGCAAACGACAGCTCAAGGCTACGACCGGCTCAGCCGGCGCTTATGTTGCAATGGCACAGTTCGAGGTGTCGGTCCGTCCGGGGGGAAGGGCCGACGGGTGCGTCGGGGGGACGCGCCCGGCTCGAGCGGAAGAAGTGCACTGTGGCCGACGAACTCGGTGAGGGGGACGGTCTGTCCTCGCGGCGTCCGGACCGGCGGAGCGGCAGGAGAGGGCGGCGCCGGGACCGGCCGGAGGGAGCGGAGTCCCCTCCGGTGTTCTTCGACCCGAGCGGCACGCGCTGGCACCGGTTGCTCGCCTGCCTCGCGACGGCGTTCCTGCTCCTCGTCGGCTCGGTGGCGTGGGTGCTGCCACAGGCGCTGGAGCCGACCTGGGCCCAGGAGCAGGCGCAGGAGCACCTGGACCCCGGCTATCCGCGCGAGCTGCTCGCCACCGGGGACACCGAGGACATCCCGCTGCTGGGCGACCAGTCGAATCCCTTCTCGCGGATCGGCCTGGTCGAGCAGCTCGACGGCGAGACCGTGCTGGCGGACCCGTTCAGCGACGAGGTCTTCCGGGTGCTCACCGAGGACGAGGTCGCCACCGTGGGCGGGAGTCCCTATGCGATGGAGCGCTTCGGGGAGGTCCCGGACAAGACGCTCATGCTGACCTTCGACGACGGCCCTGACGCCGAGTTCACCGCTGAGATCCTCGACGTCCTCGCCGCCGAGGGCGTGCCGGCCACGTTCTTCGGGATCGGCACGAACGTCGCGGAGAACCAGGAGCTGTTCCGGCGCGTGATCCGGGAGGGGCACATGGTGGGCAACCACACCATGACCCACACCAGCTCCTGGACCGAGGACCTTCTCAGCCGCCAGGA
Source organism: Kocuria nitroreducens (assembly GCF_042879195.1). Classification (NCBI taxonomy): domain Bacteria; kingdom Bacillati; phylum Actinomycetota; class Actinomycetes; order Micrococcales; family Micrococcaceae; genus Kocuria; species Kocuria nitroreducens. The sequence goes on along the minus strand of NZ_JBHZTC010000003.1, from coordinate 207,641 downwards.
GCTGATCAGCACGGACCGGGAGATGCGCTCCGTGGCCGGTTACGCGACCCGGCTGTTCCGCCTGCCCACGGGCGACCCGGACAACAAGGCCCTGCCCCTGCTCCAGGCCCAGCAGCTCGGCTACCTGCACGTGGACTTCGATCTCGACACCGAGGACTGGCAGGCCGATGCCGACACGGCCGTGCAGCTCCCCGCCCTGGACGGAGACGGGCACATCGTGCTGATGCACGACGGCGGCGGGGACCGCACCGCCACGGTGGCCGCGCTCAAGGACCTGATCACCCAGGCCGAGTCCCAGGGCTACACCTTCGCCACCGTGGGATCGATCGTGCCGCAGGACCACCTCCCCGATGCGGAGGTGGAGGCCGACCTGGCCGACGACGCCACCGCGCTGGCCGTGGCCGGGCTGACCGTGGCACCGGACGTGGTGATGACCTGGTTGTTCTGGTTCGGCATCGGATCCCTGACCCTGATGTCGGCCCTCTACGTGGTGCTGGCCCTGATCGGCCACCGCCGCCAGCAGCGGCGGGTCTGGCCCGAGATCCCCCAGGAGGACCTGCCCCTGGTCTCGGTCATCCTGCCGGTGTTCAACGAAGAACCCGTGGTGGAGCGCACCCTCACCGCCCTGGCCGCCAGCGACTACCCCCACCTCGAGGTCATCGCCGTCGACGACGGCTCCACCGACGACACCCTGGCCATCCTGCGCCGTTTCGCCCAGCAGTGGCCGGCGCTGCGGGTGCTCACCCAGCCCAACGGCGGGAAGTCCATCGCCTCCAACCACGGCATCATGGCCGCCCGCGGGCAGATCGTGGTGACCCTCGACGGCGACACCCTCTTCGAACCCCAGACGATCCGGATGTTCGCCCGCCACTTCACCGCCCAGAACACCACGCGCCCGGTCGGGGCCGTGGCCGGACACGTGAAGGTCGGCAACCGCCGCGGGATCCTCACCATGTGGCAGTCCCTGGAGTACATCTCCGGGATCTGCGTGACCCGCATGGGCGAGGGGGTGGCCGGGGCGATCTCCATCGTCCCCGGGGCCTGCGCGGCCTGGCGCAAGGACGCCCTCCAGGCCGCCGGCGGCTACTCCCACGACACCCTCGCCGAGGACGCCGACCTCACCATGACCCTGCAGAGACTCGGGTACGCGGTGGTGCAGGAGAACCAGGCCGTCGCCTGGACCGAAGCCCCGATGACCATCCAGGGCCTGGCCAAGCAGCGCCTGCGCTGGACCTACGGCAACCTCCAGGCCCTGTGGAAGCACGCCGGGATGCTCTTCCGCCCCCGCTACGGCTTCCTCGGGCTCATCGCCCTGCCCTACACCCTGCTCGCCACCGTGGTGCCGCTGGTGTTCCTGCCGCTGACCGTGCTCATGGCCGGGATCAACCTCGCCGCCGGCAACTGGCAGCCCATCGCCGCCTTCGCCGGCTTCGTCCTGGCCATCCACGCGATCATCTGCATCATCGCCATCCGCATGGTCAAGGAGTCCTGGACCCACCTGCTGATCGTGCCCCTCTACCGGATCATCTACGAACCCCTGCGCGCCTGGCTGCTCTACGCCTCCCTCCTCCAAGCCCTCAAAGGCCAGATGATCGGCTGGTACAAGCCCGAGCGCACCAACAGCGTGCTCGACCTCTCGGCCCTCGAGCAGGATCGCGAGCACCCGCGCTCCCGCTGACGCCGGCCGGGCCACGGGGTCCGCCGGTCAGCCCGCCGGGTCCACGGGGCGCCGCGGGCCGTGGGCGGGGCCGAGACAGACGGCGCCGACGATCAGAAGACCCGCGGCGAAGACAACGACCGCGGCCCAGAAGACGAGCTGGGACCCCGGCGTGAGCGAGTGGACCACGGCGGCGGTGGGATCGAGGGAGGGGTGCTCGCAGGCCACCGAGGGCGGCCACCACGAGCGGTGGCCGACGGCCTGCTCCCCGGGAAGGACCTCCGCTCCTCGCGGCACGGAGGCGGCGCACGCCGCGTCGGGGTCACCGCGGCTGCGGAACGCCACGTAGACGAGGTCGAGCAGGACGGCGAGCAGCGCCCCGAGCATGGCCACCGCGGCCAGCGGATAGAGGGAGGCGCCGGACGGGAACCGCCGTCCGGCCGCGCGGGAACTCATGGAGCGAGAGCCTACCCGCGTGCTCCGCGGGGCCCTCGGTGCGCCACGAATCCGGCAAGGACCGCATCGTCCGGGGCCGGCCGGCGCGGTGTCCCATACTGGACCGACATCTGCAGTCGGACCCGTGGAGGCGGACGGACATGGAGGCTTCCGAGCGAGCACGTCGGCGGGGCCTCGCGCTCTGCGCGACGGTCGCGGCCGCGGGCGTCCTCACGACCGCCCTCGGCTGGCCGACGCCCCGGGACCTCGCGGCGTACGGGCAGCTGGCCTGGACCAACGCCGCCTCGGGGGCGCTCATCACGGCCCTCGGACTGCTCCTGCTGGCGGGCAGCGTCCGCCGGCGGCTGCGGCCCACCGGTGACCGCGTGGTGTTCGAGCTGTTCCTCGTGCCGCCCGGGCTGATCGGGCTGACGGTCCTGGGCGGGCGCCTGCCGCAGCTCGTGGAACCGGTGCTGGGTCTGTTCCTCCTGTGGCCGGCCATCTTCGCCGTCCTGCTGTTCATGCCCCAGCAGGCCGTCCTCAGCCCGGGCGGCGCTCCCGGGACAGCACGCTCCGGCGGGTGACCCGCACCAGGGCGGCCACCAGGCGCTCGAGGGGGCCCTGCCCCATGGCCTGGCGCCAGAGCAGGGCGAACGCCATGGCCACGGCCACGTGGATCACGAACCACAGCGGCTGGTCGTAGTGCACCTCGGCGGCCAGGGCCAGCAGGTGCGCGGAGTACACGGTGAGGGTCATGGCGCCTATCGCGCTCAACGGCAGCAGCCAGGTACCGAAGCGGCGGGCCAGCAGGAGGAACACCCCCAGCGCGGCCACCGCCGAGCCCAGGCCCAGCAGCAGGGCCGGCGGGGTGTTGGTGTACGGTCCGCCGACCGCCAGCCACCACCACGTGGTCGTCGGCAGCGTCGGCTCGGGACCCCACACGATGATGTCGGTGACGAGCTCCTCGTTCAGGCCGGGCGTGCGGGCCACGAGCCGGTCGAAGCCGCCGGCCTGGACGACGAGCACCCAGGAGGCCAACGAGGCCCCGGCGGCCAGCAGCGCCCCGCCCAGCACCAGTCCCGTCTGGACGCGGACCTCGGCGAGGTCGAGCCGGCCGAGGGCCAGGCCGGTCAGCAGGTAGGCCAGGTACGGCAGTGCGGGGAAGGTCCCGGTCAGCAGCAGCCGCGCCGCGTTGGCGCCGGGGTCCCCGAAGAGGTCGAGGTAGTCGGGGTTGTAGTGCTCAACGGCCGGCAGCACGTCCCGCAGCACGTGCACGAGCACGGGGCCGGCCAGGGCGAAGCACCCCGCCCAGACGAACAGGGCGCGCGCGGACAGGCGCAGGAACGGGATCGCCAGGAGGAAGAAGGCCCCGTAGTAGACGAGGATGTTGACGGCCGGGACCTCGTCGATCGTGTCGCCGGGCAGCACGTGGTTGATCGCCAGCCCCAAGCCCGCGATCAGCAGCGCGCGGACGGCCACGCCCACCCGGTCGGCGGCCATCGCCCGGCCGGTGCGCGGTGTCCGGCCACCGGTGCTGAAGGCCAGGCCCACGCCGGCCAGAAGGGCGAACAGCGCCGCGGAGCGGCCGGCGAAGACGGTCCACTGCACCGTGGGCTCGAAGGTCTCCGGGTCCCACGAGGGCAGGATGTGGATCGCGATCATGCCGATCAGGGCGAGGCCGCGGGCGGCGTCCACCCCGACGAGGCGGCGCTTGCCCGGGGCGGCCGACCCGGTGGTCGAGCTCGCAGCCGTGTGGGCCGTCGAACCGGTGGTCGGGACGTCTGCCGTGGTGTCGTCCGCGAGAGGAGTGCCCGACCGCCGCGCGGTGGTCTGCGCCCACGGCACGGACCTCGGCGGGTGGCCCCAGGATTCGGTCATGACAGCGGCCCCCTCGGTGCGACGCGACGGCGGGCCCCCTGCCCGCCGGACCGGTCCGGGAGACCGGTGTGCACTCCACCTTTGCTCTTGCGCATGTGGTGAGCTTTTCGGAATGCTGTGCTTCCGCTGTGATGCAGGATCCGCGTCCCGGCCGGACGTCCGGCCGGCTACACGACCCCGGGGCGCCTTGAGAGGCGGAGGGCGCCGAGAACGGCGCGCAGCGGGCGCGGCGCCGCCGCGGCGGCGGGAACAGTGACCGTGGACGACGACGGGACCGCGACGGGGCGCTGGGCCGCCGTGTGCCGGTAGGCCATGGCCTGCAGCTCCACCACCGGGTACTCGAGGCTGCGCCGGGCAGCCTCACTGGGGCGGGTGGTGGCGAAGGCGGTGGCGGCGTCCTGCAGGGACCGCGCGGCGATGAACGGGGCGGCGGCCTCGATGTGCGGGCGCACCGCGGTGCGGTAGACGGCGCGGTCGGACTCGGCGCAGTCCTCCCACCGGGGCGCCCCGGGGTGGGCGGCCCGCTCGTACTGGGCGCGGGCGGCCGCCTCGACGGCGTCGGTGATGGTGATGGTGCGCATGTCCGCTCCTGGGTGTCCGGTGGATGAGTGGCTCGATCGGTCCGAGTGGTCCGAGTGGTCCGAGTGGTTCCACTGTCCTTCCGGAGTCTGTGCCACAGCTGTGCCGGCGGCGCGGACCGCCTTAGACTTCCGGCACCACGACACAGGCTGCGCACAGCTTCCACAGGACGTGCGCCTAATCTGGTGGGCAACAGTGGCAGTGTCACATCCGCCCGGCACCGGGAGCTCCCATGTCCTACTCCTCCAGCTTCTCCGTCCTCACCGAGGTGCTGCCTCGCCTGACCCACCCGGACGGCTCGCCGATCCGGGTGCTGGTCGTGGACGACGAGCCGGCCCTCGCCGACCTCGTGGCCATGGGCGTGGGCATGTGCGGGTGGGACGCCCGGATCTCCCACGAGGGCTTCGACGCCGTCGCCCAGGCGCGCGACTTCGCCCCCGACGTGCTGGTCCTGGACCGGATGCTCCCGGGGCTGGACGGTCTGGAGGTCCTGTCCCGGATCCGCCAGTCCTACCCGGAGGTGCCGGTGCTGTTCCTCACGGCCATGGACACCGTGGCCGACCGGATCGAGGGCCTGGCCTCGGGCGGGGACGACTACGTGACCAAGCCCTTCTCCATCGAGGAGGTGCTCATCCGGCTGCACCGCCTGGTCCAGCGCTCCGGGGCCGCCGCCCAGGACAGCGCCACCCTGGTGGTCGGGGACCTGGTGCTGAACATCGACAGCCGCGAGGTCACGCGGGCCGGTGCGCCGGTCGAGCTGACCGCCACCCAGTTTGAGCTGCTGCGCTACCTCATGGAGAACCCGCGCCGGGTCCTGTCCAAGGCCCAGATCCTGGACAACGTGTGGCACTACGACTTCTCGGGCCAGGCCAACATCGTGGAGCTCTACATCTCCTACCTGCGCAAGCGGATCGACGCCGGCCGCACCCCCATGATCCACACCGTGCGCGGGGCCGGGTACGTCATCAAACCCGCGTCCTGATGCCGCACGGCCCCCTGCCCCCACCCCCGTCCCGGCGACGCCTGCGCCTGGCCACCCGGCTCATCGCCGGAGTGCTCGTCCTCCTGGCGGTGGTCCTCCTCGTGCTGGGCGCCACGATCGTGGAGCTCACCCGCCAGGACCTCGTCGAGCGGCTCGACGGCTCCCTGCGCCAGGCCACCGGGCGGGCGCTGACCTTCACCCGGGGGGACCCGACCCTGGAGCGGGACCCTCTCGACGCCCCCGGCCAGCCGGTGGGCATCCTGGTGGCCGTGCTGCAGGAGGACGAGGTGGTCACCGCGTCCTACCGCACCGAGTCCGGGGAGCCGGCGCCGCTTCCCGAGGAGGACGTCGCCGCCCTGCGGGACGCGGGCGCCTTCGCGGCCGAGAGCCCGGACGAGCGGGGCTTCGGGGACCGCCGCCGCTCCACGGGCACGGAGCAGGGACGGCTCTCCGATGTGGCCCTGTCCGTGGGCGAGTACCGGGTCGAGTCGGTCGCCCGCAACGGCGGCCGGGTGCTGGTGACCGGGCTGCCCACGACGTCGGTCGACGACACCGTGGCGGAGCTCGTGACCACCATGACCGTGGGCAGTCTGCTCGCGCTGGTGACCACGGCGGTGGCCGGGACCGTCGTCGTGCGCCGTGCCCTGCGGCCGCTGGAACAGGTCTCGGCCGCGGCGTCCGACGTCGCCCGTCTGCCGCTGGCCTCCGGGGAGGTCTCCCTGGCCGACCAGCACGTGCCCGCCGAGCTCGCCCGGCCCGGCACCGAGGTCGGGGAGGTCGGCCACGCCCTGAACTCCCTGCTCGACAACGTCGACTCGGCCCTGGCCGCGCGCCAGCACTCCGAGACCCGGCTGCGCGAGTTCGTGGCCGATGCCTCCCACGAGCTGCGCACTCCCCTGGCGGCCGTGCGCGGCTACACGGACATGCTGCAGCTCACCGAGCCCCTGACCGACACCGGCCGCGCCTCGCTGGCCCGGGTCGAGCAGCAGACGCTGCGGATGACCACCCTGGTCGAGGACCTGCTGCTGCTGGCCCGCCTGGACGAGGGCCGGCCCCCGGAGCTGCGGGACGCGGACCTCGGCGAGCTCGTGCTCGAGGCCCTCACCGACGCCTCGGCCGCGGGCCCCGACCACGACTGGTCCCTGGACGTGCCGGAGGAACCGGTCCCCGTGCGCGCGGACGTCGCCCAGCTCCACCAGGTGCTGGCCAACCTGCTCTCCAACGCCCGCAAGCACACCCCGTCCGGCACCGCGGTCACCGCCGCCGTACGGGCCACCCCGGACGGCTGGGCAGAGGCCTCCGTGCTCGACGCAGGCCCGGGCATCCCGCGCGAGTTCCAGAGCAGGCTCTTCGAGCGCTTCAGCCGTCTGGACACCTCCCGGCAGAGCCGGGAGGGCAGCACCGGACTGGGCCTGTCGATCGTCCGCTCGGTGGTGCAGGCGCACGGCGGCACGGTGGACGTGGAGTCCCGTCCGGGCCGCACGCAGTTCACCGTCCGGCTCCCGCTGCGGTCTGCCTGATCCGGCCTCCAGCGAGGCTCCCGGCGTCGTGGCGGAGGGCGAGCCGCTCAGCGAGCCCGGCGACGCCGGCGGCCGAGCCAGCCCGTCGGGCCGCCGTGGACGAGCAGGTGGCGGGTGTGGGGATCCAGGAGCATCAGGTAGGCGGTGAACAGCAGGGCGGTCACGAACGCGATCGTCGAGGCGTCGACCGCCAGCTCGATGAAGGGCCACACGGACAGCTGGTCCTGGGCGCCGAAGATCACGAAGAAGGTGATCACGATGTACAGGGAGCGGATCTGCCAGTTGTCCCTGATCCCGGTCGCGGCGAGGAAGGGGAGGAACCAGAGGATGTACCAGGGCTGGATGATCGGGGAGAGCAGCACCACGGCGGCGAAGGCCAGGCCGAGTCTGCGGACCACCTGATGGTCGTCGCCGCGGAACATCAGGAGCAGGACCAGGCCGATGGCGGCGTACTGCAGGACGTCACGCAGCACTGACGCCATCGACTCGCCGGGCAGGCGGACCGCGTCCGCGAGGTGCTGGACCTGCTGGCCCAGGAACCCGGAGGGCGAGTACCCGGTGAATCCCGGGGTGGGGTCCACAATCGCCCACACCCACCCGAGGCCCAGCTGATAGGGCAGGCCGCTGAGCACCAGCACTCCGAAGCTCACCGCCGCCGTGGCCGCCCAGAGGGCGAACTTCCGTTTCCAGGACGCGCTGGGACCCGCCCACAGGAGCCCGATGAACGGCAGCAGGAGGATGGTGATCGGCTTGATGCCGATGGACGCGGTCACCAGCAGGACACCGGTGACCGGGCGGCCCGTGGCCGCGAAGTACGTTCCCGCCACGGCCAGCCCGAGCATCAGGGCGTCGTTGTGCGCGCTGGCGACGAAGCTGATGAGGAACAGCGGATTGGCCACCGCGATCCACAACGCACGGGCCGGGTCGATCCCGTGCAGCTGCGCGAGCTTGGGCACGTACACGACGCACAGGAGGACACCGGCGCAGGCCAGGATGCGGAAGAGCAGGACGGAGAGATCCGGTTGCGCGCCCGTGAGTCCCACGACCGCCCGCGCCAGCCACAGGAAGTACGGCCCGTACGGTGTCCGGGCCTCGGCCCAGGCAGGATCCGCCCCCAGCATGAACCAGTTCTCCAGGACGGAGATGCCGGTCGTGTACGGGTTCTGGTCGGCCAGCATGAGCCGGCCCTGGCCGATGTAGGCGTACACGTCCCGGGAGAAGATGGGCACGGCGAACAGCAGGGGCAGCGACCACGCGCCCACGGCCAGCACCACGGAGCGCTGGGCGCCCGCCGGCCAGCCCTGGAGCCTCTGCCCGAGCCGGAGCCAGGAGCGCACCAGCAGCATGGCGCCGACGGTCAGCAGCACGGTGCAGGTGTACACGCCCCACCCCTCGACCCGCAGCGCGATGACCAGGGGATGGCGGACCATGGGTGAGCCGTTGGCGATCCACCCGGTGCCGACTGATCCGATGAGCATCATCAGGGAGCCGATGAACCCCTGCAGGACTGCGATGTGCGCACGAGGACGCGCAGGGGGGCCGGACGTGTCCTGGCGGCACGGAACGGTGGTGCCGGCCCGGTCCCCGCGGCCCTGCGGCGCCTCCAGATGCGAACCCCCTGCCGTCATGACGTGCGCTGATCCCCTACGTGAGTCACTGCTGGGCGGACAGTGGTGCAGAACGCTCTCCAGGAGCCTGTTTCCAGCCATGATGCCACCTCGGCGTCTCGGCGCCTCGGCGTCGTGGGGTGTCGTCGAGGTCCTCGGCCCGGAGCCGAGTCCGGGACGGATGCGCGGGCCGAAGATGACGCACGGATCCGCGCGGACCGTTCCGGGCACGTAGCATGGGGGTGCAGTGGACCTGCGGTCCTGCGACTCCGCCCCCTGACAAGGATTGCCCCATGTCCACGGACACGACCTTCAGCATGCTCACCCGGTTCCGGAACCGCCTCGCGACCCCGCGGTGGCAGGGCTGGTCGAGATCTCCGGGGGGACTGCTCATCGGCTTCATCGGGATGCACCTGGTGTTCCTGGGATTCGCCTTGGACCTGTCCCTGTCCGGCGCCGCCTTCAGCGACACCTACATCTACCGCGAGTGGGCCCGGGCCGGTTTCGACGAGCAGAACCTGGGCCCGGAACCCAGCCCGTGGGTCTATCCGGTGCTGGCGCTGGTGCCCATCGCGATGGCCGGGGCAGCCGGTCCCGGACCGTTCTTCTTCCTGTGGGTCCTGATGATCACCGTGCTCAACGGCTGGGCCGTGGGAAAGCTGACGAACTGGGGCCGGGACCGGCACGCGTTCCCGGCCGCGTGGTGGTGGCTGGGCTTCGTCTTCCTGATGGGGTGGCTGGGCTTCGCCCGCGTCGACGGGCTCACGGCGCCCCTGGTGCTCATCGCCCTGGTCTACGGCGCGGCGCACCCGGTCGCCGCCTCCGTCCTGCTCAGTGTCGCCACCTGGATGAAGGTCTGGCCGGCGGCCGTCGTGCTCGCCCTCGTCACCGTGACGCGCCGGCGGGTGGCGGTCGTCGTCGCGGGACTGCTGGTCAGCGTGGCCGCGGCCGGGGTCGCCGCCGCCATGGGAGCGCTGCCGAGGCTCTTCGACTTCCTCACCCAGCAGGGGGACCGGGGCATGCAGCTGGAGGCCACGTTCACCACCCCGTGGCTGTGGCTGTCCGTGCTGGGAGTGGGCGGGTCCCGCATGTACATGAACACGGAGATCAACTCCATGCAGGTCGACGGCCCCGGCACGGCGACGATGGCCGTGCTGATGCAGCCCCTGCTGCTGCTGGCCGCCGCCGTGGTGACCGTCCTGATCGCCCGGGCCCTCCGCAACGGCGAGCGGTCCGGCGACACCGACCGCACCGAGCTGCTGCTGGCCGGATCCCTGACCATGGTCACCGCCTTCATCGTGTTCAACAAGGTCGGCTCCCCGCAGTTCATGGTGTGGCTGGCTCCGGCCGTGGCCGTGGGACTGACCCACCACTGGAAGGCCTGGCGGGTGCCGGCGGCCATGCTGATCGCCATCGCCACGGCCACGTTCTTCGTCTACCCGCTGTTCTACTGGGAGCTGAGCCACAACGACCCGAGGATGGCCCTGGTGCTGACCCTGCGCAACGCGCTGCTGGTGGTGCTCCTGTGGTGGTCGGGGCGCCGCCTGTACCAGCTGGGCACCCGGCGCCCCGCCACCGCGCTCGCCGTGAAGGAGGCCTGAGATCGCCGCCTTCTTCGACCGGCTGACCGGCGTCCGCGACGCCGTGCTGCCCGCCCGCGTCGTGTCGTGGTTCTCCCGTCCGTCCAGCGTGTGGTGGGGTTTCGCCGTCGTCCACCTCTACTTCCTGGGGTGGATGATGTCCTTCGTCATTCACGGCGACGCCTTCAGCGACACCGAGCAGTACCGTGAGTGGGCCATGGCCGGGTACGACCCGGCTGATCGTGAGAGCGGGATCAGCCCGTGGGTGTACCCGGTGCTGGCGCAGATCCCGATCCTCCTGGCGGGAATCGCCGGCCACGGACCGTACCTCCTGGTGTGGACGCTGATCATCACCGTGCTCAACGCGGTCGGACTGGTCTGCCTCACCCGCGGCCCGTGGCGCCGGCGGAGCATCGCCCCGGCGTGGTGGTGGCTCTTCTTCACCGTCTTCCTCGGCTACCTCGGCTTCGCCCGGGTGGAGGGCATCGCCGCCCCGATCGTGCTCGTCGGCCTGCTCTGGGCGGCCGAGCGGCCCGTGCTCGGCTCCGTGCTGCTGAGCATCGCCACGTGGATCAAGGTGTGGCCGGCGGCCGTCCTGTTCGCCCTGTTCATCGCCTGCCGGCAGCGCGCCCAGGTGGTGGCCGCCGGGGTGGGTGTCACCGCCGCCGTGGTGCTGGGCACGTACCTCTCGGGCGGCCTCCGGCACATCGCGGACTTCCTGGTCAACCAGGGAGAGCGCGGCATGCAGCTCGAGGCCACGTTCTCCACCCCGTGGGTGTGGTTGAGCGTCTTCGACGTGGCCGGGGCGAGGATGGCCGACAACGTGGCCATCAACTCCACGGAGGTCTACGGCCCCGGCACCGAGGTCGTCGCGCTCCTGATGCAGCCGCTGCTCGTGCTCGCCGTTCTCGCGGGGGCGGTCCTGCTGGTCCGTGCGCTCCGGCGCGGGGCCGAGCGGGAGGAGCTCTTCTTCGAGGGGGCGCTGATGATGACCACGATCTTCATCGTGTTCAACAAGGTGGGATCCCCGCAGTTCATGATCTGGCTCGCCCCGGTCGTCGTGGCCGGCCTGGTGCACGACTGGCAGCGGTGGCGGACGCCGGCGGCGCTGCTGATGGGCATCGCGGTCACCACGTTCGTGATCTATCCGCTTTTCTACACCCCGCTCATCCACGCCCACCCGGTGATGGCGGCCGTTCTGACCACGCGCAACGTGCTGCTCGTCGTTCTGCTGTGCTGGTCCGTGCAGCGCGTCGCCCGGCTGCACCACGGTGCTGCCCGTCCGACGCAGCTGGCCACCATCTGAGCCCTCCGCACGTCCCCGAGCGGGACGACGTCATCGGTCCGCCGCGGCGTGCGGACCGGCGCCCAGGACCAGACCGCGCCCGGCGCCGGCGGCCCGGGCCATGACCCGTTCCAACGGGCCTCGCCCGAAGGAGCGGTGCCAGGCGACCGCGAACAGCGCCGCGACCGCCACGTGGATGAAGAGCCACAGGAGCGGCACCTCGTAGTGGAGCATGGCGGCCAGGGCCAGCAGGTGCGCCGAGTAGAGCGTCAGGGTCATCGACCCCATCGCGCTCAGCGGCAGCAGCCAGGCACCGGCCCGGCGCGCCACGAGGAGGAAGAGGCCCAGGGCGGCGGCGCCGGAGCCGAGGTCGTGCAGGATCGCCACCGGGGTGTTGGTGTGCGGGCCGGGGACCAGCAGCCACCACCAGGAGGTGTCGGGCAGCACCGGGTCCGGTCCCCAGACGATGATCTCGTCGATCTGGTCCTCGCTCAGCCACGGGGTGGAGCTCATGAGCTGGTCGTAGCCCCCGGCCTGGAGGACCAGCACCCAGTACACCAGCCACGCGCCCGCGGCCAGCGCGAGCCCCGCCCACAGCAGCCGGCTCTGGACCCGCACGGCCCGCAGGTTCAGCCGGCCGATGGCCATCCCGGCGAGCAGATAGGCCAGGTACGGGACCGCCGGATAGGTGCCGGTGAACAGGACCTGGGCCAGGACGGTCCCGGGCTCGGCGAGCACGTCGGCGAAGGTCGGGTTGTACACCTCGAACGCGGGCAGCACTCCGCGGAGCGCCTGCATCAGCACGGGTCCCGCGACGGCGGCCGCGGCGGCGAGGCCGAACAGCACCCGCACCGGCAGGTGCAGGAAGGGGATCGCCAGCAGGAAGAACATGCCGTAGTAGACGAGGATGTCGTACGCGGGCGGGTCCCACGGCATGACCTGGTTGACCAGCAGCCCCACCACGGTGATCAGCACGGCCCGGACGAGCAGTCCCACCCGGTCCGCGGTCATCGTCCGGCCCCGGTGCGGGGTGCGCCCGCCGGAGGAGAAGGCCAGGCCCACCCCGGCCAGCAGCGCGAACAGGGCCGCGGCGCGGCCCGCGAACAGCTCCCACTGGAGCGTGGCCCCGTAGGTCTCCGGGTTCCAGGCGGGGAGGATGTGGATCGACATCATCCCGACCAGGGCAAGGCCCCGGGCGGCGTCGACCCCCACGAGCCGTCGCCTCCGGACCAGCGGCAGGGCCGGACCCTCTTCTGCGGACCGTGCACCGGGTGCAGGGTGGTGGACGTTGACCATGGCGGCGGGTTCCTTCTGTCGGACGTGCCGACGGGCTCCCACCCGCCGGCCCGGACCCTTCGGTCCTTCTCGTCCTCCAGCTGACCAGGCCGGATTGTGCCGCCCTTGTGGCGTTCCTGTGCCGGGCCTGTCGACGTGGTCCCGCGGGCCCGGCTACCGCCGCAGGGTCTTCTCCAACCCGCTGACCAGCAGCACCGTGCACGTGAACCAGATGGCCCCGGCCGGGCCGAGCGGTGCCGCCACCAGGCCGGCCAGCAGGGGCATGGCGACCTGGCCCACCCGGTTGCCGACGAGCCGCACGGCGAGCGCCGAGCCCCGCCACGAGGACGGCACGGAGGTGGACACCAGCGTCATGGTGATCGGCTGGCCCAGGCCCAGGCAGAAGCCGCCCACGAAGAGCAGCACCGCGGCCAGCCACGGCACGGTGATGACGGCCGGCGGGACGGCCAGGGTGCACCCGGCGCCGTAGAGGCTGATCAGCAGCAGGGTCCGCCGGGACATCCGGCGTGCGAGCCACGGCAGCAGGACGCGCGAGACGATCGAGGCGCCGCCGCGCACGGCCAGCAGGACGCCGATCCACGCCGGGGAGACCCCTGCCCGCTCCCCCACCAGCGGCAGGAACGCGGTGAGGATGTCGAGCATCGCCAGCAGGGCCAGGGACGCCAGCATGTGGGACGGGACGCCGGGGACCTTGAGGATCCGCAGCATCGACGCGCGCGGCGCCGCTCCCTGAACCACCTCGAGCTCACCGGTGGCGGGAGCGGCCTGCTCCGCGGCGGAGGCGGCGTCGCCCCGGGGGTCCGCACGGCCGGACCGTGCCGTGCGGGCGCGCACGAGGAGCACGGGCACCGCCAGGAAGGACAGGCCGGCGCCGATCCAGAACGCCAGGTCGATGTCTGCCAGCCGCTCGGGGGAGTCGACCGAGCGGCCGGAACCCAGCAGCGCGCCGGCGAGCAGCGGCCCGGCGAGCTGTCCCACCGAGAAGGCGGCGGTGAACCAGCCGAAGCCCTGGTCGAGCTGGTCGTCCGGGGCGTGGCGGGCGATGGCCGACTGCCCGGCGATCGTGAACACCAGGTGCCCCATGCCCAGCAGGGCGCTCGCCACGGCGACCAGCGCCACGTTCGGCGCGATGCTCAGCGCCACCGAGCCGAGCGCGAGGACCAGGGCGCCCAGGAGCACCATGGTCCTGAGCTCCCGGACCCGGTCGGTCACCCGGCCCAGCCACATGGCCGTGACCAGCGGGATCACGGCATAGGCGGCCGTGACCAGGCCGACCGTCACGGAGTCTGCGTCCAGGGACAGCAGCTTGTAGGTGGTGACGGGCCGCACCAGGTTGAGGGCGGTCTGCGTCAGGGCGGCGCTGACCACCAGGAACCAGAGCCACGCCCCGGGCCGGGCAGCACGGACTCCCCGGGCCATGCCTCAGGAGCGCTGGGGCTTGACCGCGATCACCGGGGCGTTGGCCTCGAGGAGGATCTGCTGGGCGGCGCTGCCGAGCAGCAGCTTGCCCACGGGGCTGCGGTGCTTCACGCCGATCACCACGGCCGAGGCGTTCACCTCCTCCGCGGCGTCGAGGAGTTCGCCGACGGCGTCCCGGTTGCGGGTGTCGGGGGTGCGGAACGTGACGGGCACGCCGTTCAGCTCGCTCCCCTCCGGATCGAGCTGGGCGCCCCCGAGGTTGAAGACCAGCAGGTCCTCCTGGCGACGTCCGGCCTCCTCGACCGCGGCCGCGAGCGCGGCCTCGCCCTCGGGGGTGCTGGTTCGGGCAACGACGACGGTCATGGGAGCCTCCGCGGTGGGGTGGGGACATCGGGTGGTGGGAAAACGATGCGTGGGAAAACGACGGACAAAACGAGGTCCACCCTACGGCCGAATGTGTGAGGAACGTCTCTCCGGGCGTGAGCAGAATGCGCAGAACCAGCACAACGATCACTACGCGCGAAAGCGCGCACAATGACCACAGCGTGACCCGGGTCACTTATGGTCGGGGGAACGGCTCGGACAGAGCCATGCACCCGCAACCTACGTCCCAGGAAAGTGGATCCCCGTGAGTTCACCACCAGATCAGCCCGAGACGGGCACGCGGCGGCGGCACCCCGTCGCCATGACGGTCTACGGCGTCGCCGCCGCCGCAGTGATCGGGCTGGCCTCGTTCATGTCGATCCAGTCGGCGAGCAGCGGAGAGGACCTGCGCGCCAACATGACACTTATCGCCCCGGCCGGCGCCGGCGGCGGCTGGGACACGTTCGTGCGCGAGCAGCAGCAGGCGATGCGCACCAACAACATCGTCAACAACGCCCAGGTGGTCAACATCCCGGGCGCCGGCGGGACCATCGGCCTGGGCCAGCTCACCACCATGGACGGGCAGGCGAGCACCATCATGTCCACCGGAACGGTCATGCTGGGCGGCGTCGCGCTCAACGACTCCCCCGTGGGCCTCGACGACGTGCGGCCGATCGCCCGCATGGCGGAGGAGTACGACGCGCTCGTCGTGCCCGCCGACTCCCCGTACAACTCGCTCGACGACCTGGTCGAGGCCTGGAGGGAGGACCCGAAGGGCTTCCCGTTCACCGGCGGCTCGGCCGGATCGATCGACCACCTCATCATCGCGGACCTGGCCCTGAAGGCCGGGATCGACCCCGCGGACATCACCTACATCCCGAAGACCTCCGGCGGCGAGGCGATCCAGACGATCTCCTCCGGCACCGCCCAGGCGGCAACCTCGGGCTTCGGCGAGTTCGCCGACCAGGTCGAGGCAGGACGCCTGAAGATCCTGGGGATCGCGGCCCCCGAGCGGCTCGAGGGCGTCGACGCCCCGACCTTCAAGGAGCAGGGCTACGACGTCGAGCTCACGAACTGGCGCGGCATGGTGGCGCCCCCCGGCATCACCGACGAGGAGTTCGCCGAGCTGCAGGCCATCATCGCGGAGACCGTGGAGACCCCGGAGTGGCGCGAAGCCCTCGAGCGCAACCAGTGGACGGACGTCTACCTGACCGGACCCGAGTTCGAGCAGTTCATCGCAGAGGACCGGGCCGAGATCGAAGCCCTCATCGAGGAGTTGGACCTGTGAGCACATCGTTTCCCACGACCCCGTCCGACCAGGTCGCGCACGACGGCCACGGCGGCGCCTCCGGCAACCGTGACGTGCAGCCCCGCGGAGGACGGATGCGCGGGCGCAGCGGGCTGGTCGTGCCGCTGCTGCTGGCGGCCTTCAGCACCTACCTGCTGATCGGCATCCTCACCATGGAGGTGCCCGAGGGCACCGACTTCCCGGGCCCCAAGTTCTTCCCCGGCATCCTCATGGTCGCCGGCTACGCCCTGGCCGCCCTGCTGGTGCTGCACTACCTGCGCTCCCCCGAGCACCCGGAGGAGCTCTCGGAGAGCACGTACCGGACGCACTCGGACTGGTCCGCGGTGATCTGGTCCGTGGCCGGGTTCCTGGTCTTCGCCCTGAGCATCGAGTTCCTCGGCTGGATCCTGGCCGCCGCCCTGCTCTTCTGGGCCGTGGCCCGGGGCTTCGGCAGCCGCCGGGCCCTGTTCGACATCTCGCTCGCCCTGGTCCTGTCCAGTGCGATCTACCTGGCATTCTCCGCCGGCCTGGGCCTGAACCTCCCGTCCGGCATCCTGGGAGGCGGATTCTGACATGGAAACACTCGAACTGCTCGCCGGCGGCTTCGCCGGCGCACTGACGCCCATGAACCTGCTGTGGGTCCTCATCGGCTGCCTCCTGGGCACCGCCGTGGGCGTGCTCCCGGGCCTGGGCTCCTCCATGGCCGTGGCCCTGCTGCTGCCCATGACCTTCGCCCTGGACCCCACCGCCGCCTTCATCATGTTCGCCGGCGTGTACTTCGGCGGCATGTTCGGCGACTCGACCATGGCCATCCTGATGAACACCCCGGGGCAGGCCTCCGCGATCGCCTCCACCTTCGAGGGCCACAAGATGGCCAAGGACGGCCGGGCCCCGCAGGCTCTGGCCACCGCGGCGATCGGCGCCTTCATCGGCGGCATGATCGCGGCCTGCGTCGTCGTCTTCCTCGCCCCGGCGCTGGCGGACTTCTCCGCGAACTTCGGCCCGGCCGAGTTCTTCGCCCTGGCGATCTTCGCCTTCATCGCCACCTCCTCCGTGGTCTCCGACTCGGCCGTCAAGGGCCTGGCCGCCCTGGTCCTGGGCCTGGGCTTCGCCACCGTGGGCATCGACTCGATCTCCGGCACCGAGCGCTTCAGCTTCGGGCTCCCGCAGATGTTCGACGGCATCTCCCTGGTGACCGTCACCGTGGCCATCCTGGCCCTGGGCGAGGTGTTCTTCGTGGCCTCCCGCATCCGCCGCGACCCCGCCGCCATGCAGATCTCCGCCGCGGGACGCCCGTTCCTGTCCCGCGCCGAGCTCAAGGAGGCCGCCCCGGCCTGGGCCCGCGGCACCGCGATCGGCCTGCCCTTCGGCGTCATCCCCGCCGGCGGCGCGGAGATCCCCACCTTCATCTCCTACGACGTCGAGCGGCGCATCGACCGCCGCCGGACGAACCCCACCTTCGGCAAGGGCGCGATCCGCGGCCTGGCCGCCCCCGAAGCGGCCGGCAACGCGACCACGGGCACGGCGATGGGCGCGCTGCTGGCCCTGGGCCTGCCGGTCTCGGCCACCGCGGCGATCATGCTCGCCGCGTTCCAGCAGTACGGCCTCCAGCCCGGTCCGCTGCTCTTCGACCGCGCCCCGGAGCTCGTGTGGGCCCTGCTCGCCAGCTTCTTCCTCGCGATGATCGTGCTGCTGATCATCAACCTGCCCTTCGCCCAGTACTGGGCGAAGCTGCTGCTGATCCCCAAGCCCTACCTCTACGCCGGGATCACGGTCTTCTGCGGGCTGGGCGTCTACGCGACCTCCGGGGCGGTGTTCGACCTGCTGCTGCTGCTGGGCATCGCGCTGGTCGGTTTCACGATGCGCCGCCACGGCGTGCCCCTGGCCCCGCTGATGATCGGCATGGTCCTGGGCCCGCTGGCCGAGACCAGCATG
The DNA here is from genome assembly GCF_042879195.1 of Kocuria nitroreducens. Taxonomy (NCBI): domain Bacteria; kingdom Bacillati; phylum Actinomycetota; class Actinomycetes; order Micrococcales; family Micrococcaceae; genus Kocuria; species Kocuria nitroreducens. Next base: position 189,817 of record NZ_JBHZTC010000003.1, on the reverse strand, counting down.
CGCGACGCCCTGCTGTCCTCCAACGGCGACTACTCGATCTTCGTCGCCGGGCCCATCCCGCTGGTGCTCTACGGCCTGCTCTTCATCGTGCTGGCGCTGACGGTCCGGTCCAAGATCGTCAACCGCGCCCGCCGGGACGTGTAGTCCCCGCACTCACCGCGTGCTGCAGCGCCCCGCTCCGGGAAACCCCGGGGCGGGGCGCTGCATGTCGAACCGGTCCCCGCGGTGCTGCGATCGCGATCGACCCCACGGTGTGGTCGATGCGCTCCACCGGCCCGCTGCCACCGAAGCCGGATCCCGTGGCCTTCCTGCCGCGGGTCGACAACCCAGGGCACCCCCTTCTCGCCGGGCGGCCGACCGCGCCGCGGAGCCCGACTGCTATGTTTTCAGCACGTCGGCACACGTCCGCACGGCGTGCACCGGCCCGGGCCGGACCCAGGGCGAACATGGAGGGCAGATGGGGCGAAGCCACGCATGGGGCGATGACCTCGAGCTCGCGGAGCTCTCCCGCTCCACCCTCAAGGACTCGACCGAGGCCCTGATCCGCCGCGCACTGCTCAGCGGGGCCATGAGGCCCGGCGAGATCTACTCCGCCAACGCCCTCGCCGCCCGTCTCGGAGTGTCCAACAGCCCCGCCCGGGAGGCCATGATGTCACTGGCCAACAAGGGGCTGCTCGAGCTCGTGCGCAACCGCGGCTTCCGGGTGGTGGAGCTCACGGACCCCGACAAGCAGGAGGTCTACGACCTCCGCCGCCTCATCGAGGTGGAGGCGGTGCGCCGCGTGGCCGCCGCCGGCGTCACCGCCGAGCAGGCCGCACTGCTGCGGACGCTGACCGAGCGGACCGTGGAGGCCGCCGGTGCGGAGGGCATGCTGGAGTATCTCGAGGCCGACCAGCACTTCCACGTCGCGCTCGTGGACCTGCTCCGCAACGGCCGGTGGACGGCGATCGTGGAGAACCTGCGGGACCAGTCCCGCATCAGCGGCTCCTACCACCTGCAGGAGCGGGGGCTGGTCCGGAGCAGCGCTGCGGAGCACAGGGGCATCACCGAGGCCGTCGTCGCCGGCGACCCGGAACTCGCGGCGCAGCGGATGATCCGCCACCTGGACTACGCCCGCCCCTGAGCCGGGGAGCAGGAGCGGGGTGCGATCCGCCGCCTTTCCCTCCTCTCGCCCGGAAAGCGGCCCGCTGCCCTTGACGTGGACCGAGCTGTCAGCTCACCATGAGTTATCGATAACTCATAACTTGCTGCGGGTTGTCGGCGGACACCGTTCCGAGCTGGCGGACAGAAGGGGGTTCCCGTGCCGGACCAGATCGTCAGGCTCGACCCGACCTACGCCACCGCGCAGCCCCCGGCCGCCGACGTGGTCGTCATCGGCGGCGGCATCATGGGCCTCAGCACGGCCTGGCACCTCGCCGCGCAGGGGGTGCGCAACATCGTGGTGCTGGAGCGCGCCGACCTCGGCAGCGGGTCCTCCGCCAAGCCCCTCGGCGGCGTGCGGGCGAACTTCTCCGACCCCGGCAACATCGAGCTCGGCCGGCGCTCCCTGGAGGCCTTCCGGCGGTTCCCCCGCCAGTTCGGGGTGGACATCGGGTTCCAGCAGGTGGGCTATCTCTTCCTGTGCCGCTCGGACGCCGAGGTGGCGGACCTGGAACGGGCCACCGGGATCCAGAACGGCCTGGGGATCGACAGCCGCATGGTGTCCCCGCAGGAGGCCGCCGAGATCAATCCGCTGCTCGACCCGGCGGCCCTGACCGGCGCCTCGTTCTCCCCCGGCGACGGGTTCGCGGCCCCCTCCGCGGTGATCGCCGGCTACGCCGCCGCGGCCGTCGAGCTCGGCGTGACGATCCTCGACCGCACCGAGGTCCTGGACGTCCAGCGCGGCACCGGCGCGATCGAGTCGGTGACCACCCAGCGCGGCACGATCCGGACGAACGCGGTCGTGTGCTGCGCCGGGGCCTGGAGCGCCCGGATCGGGGCGATGGTCGGCGTGGACCTGCCGGTGACTCCCGTCCGGCGGCTCATCGGCCTCACCCGGCAGCGCTCCCTGCCCTATCCCCGGGTGCCGTTCACCCTGGACCTCTCGACCACCTTCTACCACCACAACTACCGCAACGGCCTGCTGCTGGGCATCTCCCACCAGCAGGAGCCCGGGTTCTGCCGCGAGTTCGACCACGACTGGCTGCCCGAGCTCAACGCCGCGGCCGCCGTCTGCACCCCGCAGCTGGAGCACCCCGACCTGGAGGGCGGCTGGGCCGGCCTCTACGAGAACACCCCCGACCGCAACGCGCTCATCGGCGAGGCCGGCGAGCTGCCCGGCTTCTTCTACGCCACCGGGTTCTCCGGGCACGGCTTCCTCCAGGGCCCGGCCGTGGGCGAGCTGGTCGCCGACCTCTACCTGGGCCGGCCCTCCTTCCTGGACGCCGGCCGCTTCTCCGCCGACCGCTTCTGCAGGACCGCCTCGGTCCTGCACGAGGTGAACATCATCTGAGCACCCGATCCGGTCCCACGCCGCTTCCCGCACCGTTTCCCGCACACCGAGAGGACGACCCGTCATGACGTTCCAGCCGCTCTGGCAGCTGAGGGCCCAGTTCGCCCGCCGGCTGTCCCGCATGTACGGCGAGGAGGTGCCGGCCTACAACACCCTGGTCGACGTCTCCACCGCCGTGAACGAGGACTTCATGGCCCGCCACGGCGCCGACGCCGAGCGCCTGGGCAGCATCGGCCGGGTGACCGCGGAGCGCCACGGCGCGATCCGCGTCGGCTCGCCGCGGGAGATGGCCCAGGTGGCGCGGGTCTTCGCCGCCTTCGGGATGCACCCGGTGGGCTTCTACGACCTGCGCGACGCCTCCGCGTCCTCCGTGCCGGTGGTCTCCACCGCCTTCCGCCCCGTCGACCCGGAGGAGCTGGCCCGCAACCCCTTCCGGGTCTTCACCTCGATGCTCGCGGCCGACGACCCCCGGTTCTTCGACCAGGACCTGCAGCAGCGGCTGCGGGAGTTCATCGACCGCCGCACCCTGTTCCCCGGGGAGCTGCTGGAGCTGGCGGACCGGTCGGCCGCCGACGGCGGCCTGGACACCGACGACGCCGAGCGGCTGCTCCGGCTGGCCACCCGCTGCTTCGAGCTCTCCGACGAGCCGGTGGACCACGCCTGGTACCGGGAGCTCGAGGCCGTCTCCGCGGTGGCCTCCGACATCGGCGGGGTCAGCACGACCCACATCAACCACCTCACCCCGCGCGTGCTCGACATCGACGACCTCTACGCCCGCATGGAGGCGCGGGGGATCACCATGATCGACGAGATCCAGGGGCCTCCGCGGTGGGACGGCCCGGACGTGCTCCTGCGGCAGACCTCGTTCCGCGCGCTCGCCGAGGACCGGGTGTTCCGCTTCGAGGACGGCACTGTGGGCTCCGGCGCGCTCCGGGTGCGCTTCGGCGAGGTGGAGCAGCGCGGCATCGCCCTCACCCGCGCAGGACGTGACCTCTACGACCGGATGGTCGCCGAGACCGACCGGAGGCTGGCCGAGGGGCAGGGCAACGGGGTCCGCGTCGACGTGGCCCGCACCGTCTGGGAGGAGCACCTCCCCCGCACCGAGGAGGAGCTGGCCCTGCGGGGCCTGGCCTACTTCACCTACTCCCTCGACGAGCACGCCCTCGGCCGCCGGGAGGCGCCTCTTGCCGGCGCGGACCTCGAGCTCGGGTCGCTGATCCGCTCGGGCGTGGTGGTCCCGCAGCCCATCGTCTACGAGGACTTCCTCCCCCGCTCCGCGGCCGGGATCTTCCAGTCCAACCTCACCGACGAGGGCTCGCGCGACGACGCCCAGCTCGGCACCGACTACGACATCACCGTGATGTCCCAGGTCGTGGGCCGCACGGTGACCGACCCCCACGAGCTGTACCAGCGCCAGCAGGACGCGTCACTGGCCCGGCTGCGCGAGCGGCTCGGCGCCGTCGTCGCCGCCTGAGCCCCACCCCCTGCCTCGGACCGCCTCACCACCGACCGCACCGCCCGACACCACCGGACAGCACCACACCACCAGGAGAAGCAGCAATGTCCCAGACCCTGCAGAACACCGCCCTCGCCGCCGACGTCCACCGCGCCCTCCGCGCCTGCGGGGTCGACGTCGACGGGCTCACCGGGGGTCTCGAGGCCCGCAGCCCCCTCACCGGTGAGGTGCTGGTCACCCTGCCGCCGGCCTCCGAGGAGGACGTCACCGCAGCCGTCGGCCGCGCCGCCGAGGCGTTCCCCGCCTGGCGCGACGTCCCGGCCCCGGTGCGCGGCAACGTGGTCAAGCGGTGGGGCGAGCTGCTCACCGAGCACAAGGGGGACCTCGCCGTGCTCGTGCAGGCCGAGGCCGGCAAGATCACCTCCGAGGCCCTGGGCGAGGTCCAGGAGATGATCGACATCTGCGACTTCGCCGTCGGCCAGTCCCGCATGCTCTACGGGAGGACCATGCCCTCCGAGCGCCCCGGGCACCGGCTCATGGAGACCTGGCACCCGCTGGGCGTCGTGGGCGTCATCTCTGCCTTCAACTTCCCGGTGGCCGTCCACTCCTGGAACACGGCCCTCGCCCTGGTGTGCGGGGACACCGTCGTGTGGAAGCCCTCCGAGACGGCTGTCCTCTGCGCCCTCGGCACCGACGCGCTGCTGCGCCGTGCCGTCGAGGACTGCGATGCCCCGGCCGGGATCCACGAGCTGGTGCTCGCCGGCCGCGAGGGCGGACAGAGCCTCGTGGACGACCCCCGGGTGGCGCTGGTCTCGGCCACCGGGTCGGTGCGGATGGGCCGCGAGGTGGCCCCGCGCGTGGCCGCCCGCTTCGGCCGCTGCCTGCTCGAGCTCGGCGGCAACAACGCCGCGATCGTCGCGCCCAGCGCCGACCTCGACCTCGCCCTGCGAGGCGTCGTGTTCTCCGCCGTGGGCACGGCGGGTCAGCGCTGCACCACCCTGCGGCGCCTGATCGTGCACGAGTCCGTCGTGGACGCCCTCACCGAGAAGCTGATCCAGGCCTACGGCACCCTCAGCATCGGGGACCCCCGGGAGGCCACGAACCTGGTCGGACCGCTCATCGACGAGAGCAGCTACGAGGCCATGCAGCAGGCCCTCGGTTCGGCCGAGGCGCAGGGCGGCACCGTCCTGACCGGCGGCGAGCGGGTGCTGGCCGAGGAGCGCCCAGAGGCCTTCTACGTCCGGCCGGCCCTGGTGCGGATGCCCGCGCAGACGGCGGTGGTGCAGGAGGAGACCTTCGCCCCGATCCTCTACGTGCTCACCTACTCGGAGCTCGCTGAGGCGATCGAGCTGCAGAACGGCGTGCCGCAGGGGCTGTCCTCCGCCATCTTCACCGACGACCAGCTCGAGGCCGAGCGGTTCCTCTCCTCGGCCGGCTCCGACTGCGGCATCGCCAACGTCAACATCGGGACCTCCGGCGCGGAGATCGGCGGGGCGTTCGGCGGCGAGAAGGAGACCGGCGGCGGCCGGGAGTCCGGCTCCGACTCGTGGAAGGCCTACATGCGCCAGGCCACCAACACCGTCAACTACTCCGGTGAGCTGCCGCTCGCCCAGGGCGTCACGTTCCTCTGACCCGACCGCCCGCACCCGGCAGGTCTGCACCCGGCAGGTCTGCACCCGGCAGGTCTGCACCCGGCAGGTCTGCACCCGGCAGGTCTGCACCGGCCGGCCGGGTGCGCAGGACCATGCGGCTGCGCGGGAAGGCCCTGGTGCACTGAGCTCACCGGCACCCGTGGTGGCGCAGGGACCACCGGTGCGCCGGGACCCCTCGGCGCACCGCGCGTGGCCGGACCGGGTCCGCGAGGATGGGAGGGCGCCCTGCGTCGCGACCTCACGTTTCCGCAGGCGCAGCCGTCTACGGGGTGATGGAGACGAAACAGCCTTTCGAGACCGTGGTGACCCGGCACGGCCCCGTCGTGTGGCGGGTCTGCCGGGCCGTGCTGAGCACCCACGCCGACGCCGAGGACGCGTGGTCGGAGACGTTCCTGGCCGCCCTGCGGGCGTATCCGGACCTCCCGGTCACGGCGAACGTGCAGGCGTGGCTGGTGACGATCGCCCACCGCAAGGCCGTCGACGTCGTGCGGGCCCGGTCCCGGGCGGCGGTGCCCGTGGCCTCGCTCCCGGAGCCACCGGCGCACCGGGACGCCCCGGGCGAGCACGACTCCCCGCTGTGGGCCGCCGTGGCCGCCCTGCCGCCCAAGCAGCGCCACGCCGTGGCCTACCGCTACCTGGGCGGACTGCCCTACCGGCAGATCGCCCAGCTGCTGGGCGGCACCCCGGAGGCCGCCCGCCGGGCCGCCGCCGACGGCGTGGCCTCCCTCCGCAGGGCCCTCGCCGACACCCACACGCAGAACCGCACGCAGTACCGCACGAAGACCCACCCTGCGACCCACACGGAGACCCGTGCTGCGCCCGACCGGACAGGAGAGGACCGATGACGCCGACATCCCTCAGCTCATCCCTGACATCACCCCTGAGCGACCTCCGAGCCGACCCCGTGCCGGCGGGGACCGTGCTGCGCGGCCTGCACCGGCGCCTGGAGGACGGTGCCGCCGGGACCGGACTGCTCGACGTCGCGTACACGACCGTCGCCACCCCGGTGGGATTGCTGCTGCTCGCCGCCACGGAGGAGGGCCTGGTGCGGGTGGCCTACGCCAGGGAGGACCACGAGGCCGTCCTGCAGGACCTGGCACGCCGGATCAGCCCGCGGGTGCTGCGCGCCCCGGCCCGCCTGGCACCGGCCGTGCGGCAGCTCGAGGAGTACTTCGCCGGGACCCGCACCCGCTTCGACCTTCCCCTGGACCGATCGCTCTCGCACGGGTTCCGGCGCCTGGTCCAGGAGCACCTGCCCGAGATCGGCTACGGCCGCACGCAGAGCTACGGCGCGGTGGCCCGCTCGGTCGGGCGCCCACAGGCCGTGCGGGCGGTGGGCACGGCCTGCGCCACGAACCCGCTGCCGGTGGTCGTTCCGTGCCACCGCGTGCTGCGCGGCGACGGCGGCCTGGGCGGATACATCGGCGGCCTCGAGGCCAAGACGGCGCTGCTGGAGCTCGAGGCCGCGGCCTGAGGGCGCCCGGCCCGTGCCCCGCGACCCAGGAGGCGCGGCCCCGAGTGCCCGGCCCCGGCGTGCGCGGCCCCGGAGACGCGCTTCCCCGACGTGCGCAGCCCCGGAGACGCGCTCGGGGTTGGGCGAATCAGCGGCCCGGAGCTCAGAGGCGCGGCGCGACGTCCGCGTGCCGGGTGGCGTGGTCGTAGGCGCGCGCAGTCCGCAGCAGGTCGACGTCGCGCCCGTGCGCGGCGACGAGCTGCAGCCCGACCGGCAGACCGCCGGGGCTGAAGCCGCCCGGCACCGACACGGCCGGACACCCGGTGGCCGAGATCAGGCTCGCCGAGCGCATCCACTCGACATATGTCTGCATCGGCATACCGGCGACCGCGCGGGGCCAGCGCTCCTCCGACGGGAACGGCAGCACCTGGGAGGTGGGCGTCAGCAGCACGTCCCACCGGTCGAAGAACGCGCGCACCGCCTCGTGCAGGCGCGTGCGCGCCAGAGCGGCGTCCATGAGCTGCTCGGCGGTCAGCGCCATCCCCTTCTCGACGTTCCACACGACCTCCGGCTTCACGAGCTCGCGGTGCTCCGCGACCACCGTGCGCAGGTTGACGGCCATGTCGAAGGCCCGTGTCACGTCGAACACCTCGTCGGCGTCGCGCAGGTCCGGGACGGCCTCCTCGACCACGGCACCGAGCTCCTCGAACACCCGCGCCTGGGCGACCAGCGCCTCGACGACCTCCGGCTCCACGGGGACGCCGAGGCCGAAATCCGTGCTCAGCCCGATCCGGACGCCGGCGAGGGGGTGGGCCCCAGGATCGGGCGGGTCCTCCGCCGCCAGCGCCCGGAAGCCCGTCCGCGGCGCGGGGCAGTCCAGGGGGATCCGCGGATCGGGGCCGGCCAGCACGGACATGGCCAGGACGAGGTCGTCCACGCTGCGGGCGAGCGGACCGGCGCGGCCCAGCCACGCCCAGGCGTGCCCGGTCGGCGCGGAGGGCACCACCCCGGCGGAGGGCCGGAAACCGGCGATGTTGCAGAACGCGGCCGGGTTGCGCAGGGACCCGCCCATGTCGGAGCCGTCGCCCAGGGGCTGCATCCTGGACGCGATCGCCGCGGCCGCCCCGCCGCTGGACCCGCCCGCGCTGCGGTCGAGCGCCCAGGGGTTGTTCGTGGTGCCGAAGAGCTCGTTGAAGCTGTGGGAGCCCGCGGCGAACTCGGGCACGTTGTTCTTCCCAGTGCTGATCACACCGGCTGCTGCGAACCGCGCGACGATCAGGTCGTCGTGCTCCGGGACGTGCTCCGCGAACACCGGGGAGCCGGAGGTGGTGCGGATGCCGGCGGTGGCGTGGGTGTCCTTGTGCGTCATGGGCACCCCGTGCAGGGGCGGCAGCTCGTCGGCGGGCGTGACGGCGGTGAGCTCGTCGGCTCGGGCGGCGGCCTCGTACGCCTGCTCGCGGACCTGCGTGACCACGGCGTTCACGGCGGGGTTCACGGCGTCGATCCGCGCGAAGTGGGCGTCGAGCACCTCCCGCGCGCAGACCGTGCGCGCCCGGACGGCCGCGGCGAGGTCCCGGGCGGAGAGCAGACAGAGGTCGGTGGGGTCCGTGGTCATACAGGCACCGTACGGTTCCTCCAGGCCTCCCACCGGGCAACCGGCGGGAGGCCCCCGTAACATTGGAGGATGCTCTCCCTCCACGGACCATCTTTCCCGATCCCGTCCCGGCACCGGAGCGGGGTGAGCGCTGATGTGCGGTCTCGCCGGTGAGGTCCGGTTCGACGGCGCCGCCGCGGACCCGGGCACGATCCACCGCATGACGTGCGCCCAGTCCGGCCGCGGCCCGGACGGATCGGGCGCCTGGGCCCAGGGACCGGTGGCCATGGGCCACTGCCGGCTGAAGATCGTCGACCTCAGCCCCTCGGGCGGGCAGCCGATGGTCGACTCCCGGCTGGGCCTGTCGATCGTGTTCAACGGGATGATCTACAACTACCGGCAGCTGCGCGAGGAGCTGCGCGGGATGGGCTACGAGTTCTTCTCCACCTCGGACACCGAGGTCGCCCTGAAGGCCTACCACCGCTGGGGCCGGGAGTGCGTCGACCACTTCCACGGCATGTTCGCCTTCGCGGTCACCGAGCACACGAGCGGGCGCACGGTCCTGGCCCGCGACCGGCTGGGCATCAAGCCGCTCTACGTCGACCACACGGGGACGCGGCTGCGGTTCGCGTCCACGGTGCAGGCGCTGCTGGCGGCCGGGGACGTCGACACCTCGATCGACCGCACCGCCCTGTCCTACTACCTCACCTTCCACTCGGTGGTCCCGGCCCCGCGCACGGTCCTCAAGGGCGTGCGGAAGCTGCCGCCGGCGACCGTGCGCACGGTCGAGCCCGACGGCTCGGCCTCGGACCACGAGTACTGGAACCCCCAGTTCACCCGCGACGAGGACCGCTCGGGCTGGTCCGGGCAGGACTGGCAGGACGGGCTGGTCGAGAAGCTGCGCACCGCGGTGAAGCGGCGCATGGTGGCGGACGTCCCCGTGGGCGTGCTGCTGTCCGGCGGCATCGACTCGAGCCTCGTCGTCGCCCTGCTCGCGGAGAGCGGGCAGGAGGACCTGCAGACGTTCAGCATCGGCTTCGAGTCCCGGGGCGAGGAGTCCGGGGACGAGTTCGAGTTCTCGTCCCTCGTGGCCCGCCGCTTCGGCACCGACCACCACCAGATCGCGATCGACGACGCCCGCCTGGTCCCGGCGATCGACCGGACCGTCGCCGCGATGAGCGAGCCCATGATCAGCCACGACTGCGTGGCCTTCTACCTGCTCAGCGAGGAGGTCTCGAAGCACGTCAAGGTGGTGCAGTCCGGGCAGGGCGCCGACGAGGTGCTCGGCGGCTACCACTGGTACCCGCCGCTGGCCGACGTCGCGCGCGACGACGCCCGGAAGACCTACTCGGAGTCGTTCTTCGACCGGCCGTGGTCCCGGCTCGCCAAGGTCCTCTCCCCCGAGTGGATGGCCACCCACGACGCGCCGACCGCGTTCATCGAGCGCCACTTCGGCCGCCCCGGCGCGGAGACCGCCGTGGACGCAGCCCTGCGCACCGACTCCACGGTGATGCTCGTGGACGACCCCGTGAAGCGCGTCGACAACATGACCATGTCCTGGGGCCTCGAGGCGCGGGTGCCCTTCCTCGACCACGAGCTCGTCGAGTTCGCCGGGCGCGTCCCCCCGGAGCTCAAGCTCGCCGACGGCGGCAAGGGCGTGCTCAAGCGCGCGGCGCGCGGGGTCGTCCCGGACGAGGTGATAGACCGGAAGAAGGGCTACTTCCCCGTCCCGGCGATCCGCACGCTCGAAGGCGGGACCCTGGACCGGGTCGAGGCCGCCCTGACCGACCCGTCGGCGGTGCGGCGCGGGCTCTACAACTCGGAGGTCGTGGAGACCCTGCTGGCCGACCCGAACCAGCACCACACACCGCTGCGCTCCAACGTGCTGTGGCAGCTGGGCCTGCTGGAGATGTGGTTGCAGGAGAACGGCATCGCCTGACAGCACGACACCGGGCCCACGACGACGGCGCGCCCCTCCACCCGCTGCAGGTGGAGGGGCGCGCCGCTGTCACCGGGGCGTCCCGGCGACGCGTCAGTCGCGCCGGCCGGCGCCGACCAGCTCGCGCTCGGCGTCCGGGCCCGGCGCCCCGTCGCCCCAGCCGCTCGGCCCGGCGGCGTGGGCCGGGTCCTCCGGAAGGGGCGTGCGGTCGCGGCGCAGCGAGTCGCCCTCGACGTCCACGTCGGGCAGGATCCGGTCGAGCCGGCGGGGCAGCCACCAGGCCTTGTCCCCGAGCAGGTGCATGACCGCGGGGATCAGCATCATGCGCACCACGAAGGCGTCGACGAGCACGCCGAAGGCGAGGCCGAAGCCCAGGGGCCGGATCATCGCCATGTGGGAGAACATGAAGCCGGCGAAGACGGAGATCATGATGATCGCCGCGGCGGTGACCACGGCCCGGCCGGCCTGTAGCCCCTCCTGCACGGCGGCCCGCGCCGAGCGGCCGTGCACGAACGCCTCGCGCATCCCGGAGACCAGGAACAGCTGGTAGTCCATGGCCAGGCCGAACAGCACGCCCACGAGGATGGTGGGCAGGAAGCTGAGCACCGGGCCGGGCGCGTGCACGCCGAGGAGGCCGCCCAGCCAGCCCCACTGGTAGATCGCCACCACGGCGCCGAACGCGGCGAAGAGGGAGAGCATGAACCCGGCGGTCGCGACGACCGGCACGAGGATCGAGCGGAAGACGAGCACCAGCAGTGCCAGGGACAGCCCGATCACCACGGTGAGGTACAGCGGCAGCGCGTCGGCCAGGAGCTGGGAGACGTCGATGTTGCCGCCGGTCTGGCCGGTGACGCCGATGCGCACACCGTGCTCGTCCTCCAGGGCGGGGGACAGAGCCCGCAGGTCGTTGACGAGCTCCTCGGTGGACTCGGCGGCGGGGCCGTCCACGGGAGCGACCTGGAACGCGGCGGTCCGGTGGTCCTCCGAGAGCCCGGCCGGGACCACGGAGACGACGTCGTCGTCCGCCATGAGCTCCTCGCCCACGGTGAGCTGCAGATCGGCGGCGCCGGACTCGTCCGTGCCCTCCGGCAGGTCGGCGACCACGAGCAGCGGGCCGTTGGCGCCGGCGCCGAACTTCTCGTCGAGGACCTGGTAGGTGCGGTACTGGGTGGAGTCCTCGGGCTCGGAGGAGGCGTCCGGCAGGCCCAGGCGCATCGAGGCCGCCGGGAGTGCGACGACGACGAGCGCGAGCACGCCGGCCACGAGGGTCAGCACCGGGTGGCGGGTGGCCACGCCGGGGCGGGGCTCCCCGAGGTGGGCGGGCCGGCGGGCCGCGCGGGCCCGGGCGCGGGCGGACAGCAGCCGCCCGCCCACCAGGGACAGCAGCGCCGGGGTGAGGGTCACGGCGATGAGCACGGCCACGGCCACGCAGACCGCCGCCGCGGTGCCCATGACCCCCAGGAACGGGATGCCGGTGACGTTGAGCGCGGCCAGGGCGATGATGACGGTCAGCCCGGCGAACACCACCGCGTTGCCGGCGGTCCCGGTGGCCAGCCCGATGGACTCGTGCAGCTCCGTGCCGGCCAGCAGCTGCTGGCGGTGCCGGTTGAGGATGAACAGCGAGTAGTCGATGCCCACGGCCAGTCCGAGCATGACGCCCAGCATCGGGGTCACCGACATCATGTCCAGGACCCCAGAAAAGGACAGCACGCCCAGGGCACCGACGGACACGCCGGTGAGCGCCATCAGGAGGGGCAGGCCGGCGGCCACGAGGGTGCCGAGCATGACGAGCAGCACGATCCCGGCGATGACCACGCCGATGACCTCGGCGGGGCCGACGATCTGGGAGATGTCCTGGGCGATCTCCAGGGAGTACTCGACCTGCACGCCCTCGATCTCCGCGCCGTCCACGGCGGCCTGGAGGGACTCCTTCTCCTCGGCGGTGACCGCCTGCTGCTCGGCGGCGAAGGTCACCACGGCCATCGCGGTGCTCCCGTCCTCGGAGACCGTGCGGGTCTCCTCGGCGAGGGCCATCATCCGCTCGCCGCGGTCGAGCTGGGGCAGCCCGTCCGCGAGCTGCTCCCGGTTGCGCTCGAGCTCCGCGCGGCCGTCCTCGAGGGTCTCCTGGCGGTCGTCGAGCTCGTCCAGGACCTGGTCGGGGGCGTCGATCCGCTCGGCCCGCTCCCGCGCGGCGTCGAGCCTCTCCTGGTTCTCGTCGAGCGTGTCCTCGGCGGCGTCGAGCTGCGCGCGGCCGTCGGCCGCCTCCTCGCGCCCGTCCGCGAGCTGCCGCTCCTGCGCCTCGCGCTCGTCCTGGGCGGCGAACGGGTCCAGGACGCCGTCGACTCCCGGGGACTCCTCCGCCGCGGCGAGCGCGTCGCCGATCTGCTCGCGCTGGCCGGCGGCGAACGGGCCGCCGTCCTGGGTCCGGAACACGATCCGGCCGGTGCCGTGGCCGGCGTCGGGCAGCTCGGTCTGCAGGCGGTCGGCCAGCCGCTGTGTCTCGGTGCCGGGAACGGTGATCGCGTTCGTCAGCTGTCCGCCGAAGGTGGCGAAGGCGCCGCCGGCGAGGAGCAGGACCACCGCCCAGGCCGCGACCACGGCCCAGGCGCGGCGGGCGGCGAAGCGCCCGAGTCGGTACAGCAGATGTGCCATGTCTCTTCTCTGTCGGTCGTGTCAGGAACGTCGTGTCGGAAACGTCGGGTGAGCAGTGTCGTGCCGGGAATGTCGTGCCGGGCGCGCCGGGCGTGCGGGCGGGTCAGTCCGCGAAGCCGTGGCGCAGGCGGTCCACGGCGGTGCGCAGCAGCCGGTGCCAGGTCGTGCGGCTGTCCGGGGTGTCCACCGCTCCGGTCTCCTCGACCCACCGCTCGAAGGTCACGGCCAGGGCGTGGAGCAGCAGGCTCGCGAGCAGGTCCACGGTGAAGGAGGGGGCGTCGGGGACCCGGTCGGTGATCTCGGAAGCCAACCGGGCGGTGAGGGTCTGGAACACCTCATGCGCCCACATCGCGGTGATGGGGCTGTCCGCGCTCGCGCCCATGAGATGGGCGATGTGGCACATGGCAGGAACGAGCTCGGTGCGCTCGATGACGTCGGCCAGCTGCTCGAGGACAGCACCGGGGCTCGGGTCCGCGGGCGGCGGGGTGGCCTCCACGACGCGCGCGAAGTTGTCGACGAACACTCCGAGCAGCTCGCTGAAGCGTGCGTAGACGGCGTCGTCCGCGGAGGCGAAGTGGTTGAAGATCGTGCGCCGGGAGACCCCGGCCCGCTCGGCGAGGTCGTTGACCGTGAAGCGGCCCAGTCCCCGCTCCGCGGCCAGGGCCGCGGCGGCGTCGATGATGGCGCGGCGGTTGTGGTACTTCACCGCCTCCCGGCGGTCTTCCGGAGGGCGGTCCTGAGCCGGCTCGGCGGGCAGATTCGTCACACTCGTGACCATAGGTGCAATAGTGCACTGAGTGCAAAGTTGCACGGCGTGCAGTCGGTCACGTCACGGCGCCCCCGGAGCGCCGGCCCACCCCAGCGCGCCGGCCGCCTGCTCCACCATGTCCGGCGGCACGGCGTGGCCGCCGTCGAACTCGACGAACGTGACGTCGTAGCCGTCACGTTCCAGGGCGGGCACGATCCGCCTGCTGGTCCGGCCGATCGGGAGCACCTCGTCCGCGACCCCGTGGGAGACGAAGACCCGCGGTTCTCCCACCCGGTCGGCGGACGGGACGTAACCCGGGGAGAACGCCGCGATGCCGCCGAACAGGTCGCCGTTGGCGAGCCCCAGACCGAGGGCGTACGAGGCCCCGTCGGAGAACCCTGCGACGGAGATCCGCTCGGGATCGATCCGCACGAGCTCGAACGTCCGCCGCAGGGAACGGTCGAGCACGGCGACGTCGGGCCCGTAGTCACCGCCGACCGCGTCCCACGTCGAGCCGCGGGAGGCGGGGGCGAGAACGGCGAACCGGTGCTCGCCCGCCGCGTGCCGAAGCAGGTCCAGCCCGCCGCGCGCGCTGCCGCCGGCCCCGTGCAGCGACACGACGAGCGGCATGGGCCGCTCCGCCTCGGCGGGCACGTAGAGCAGCGCGTTCCGCCCGTCCGCCACGCCGAGCTCGTGCTCGCCCGGGCCGGCGGGCTCGGTGGGATCGGCCGCATCCGGACGAGCCGACAGGGAGGCGCGGCCCTGCCTCGCGCTGTCTCCGTCCGGGCTCATCCGCGTCCTCGTTCCTGTGCAGGCGGAGACCGATGCCGTCAGCCCCAGGGAAGCGGCCGCGGCGAGGAGCGCCCGCCGAGTCGTCATGCAGGCGAGGCTACGCCTGACACCCCGGTCGGCACGAGATCCCGTGGGGCACGAGTTCCCGTGGCCGGACCGTCGCCCGGGAACCGCCCGGACCATGCCGTGCCCGACCGTGCCGGCTGCCCGGCCGGCCCCCGGCATCGATCGCAGGAGCCCGGTGCCGGTGGGGCCGGGACCCCACCATGGACCGGGCTCCCCGCCGGCCTCAGGAGGCGGGTTCCGAGCCGACTGCTCGCAGCCGGTGCCAGAGCAGGGCGACATGCAGGGCGGCGCGGGACTCGGCGTCGTCCAGGGACACGCCCAGCAGGTCCTGCAGCCTGGCCAGCCGCGCGTAGAGGGCGGGGCGGCTCAGATACCCCGTGCGGGCCAGCGCGGACTTGTTGCCGCCGTGCTGGAGGTAGAGCTCCAGCAGCTCCAGGGCCGCGGCGTCCTGGCCCTCGAGCAGCGGTGCCAGCTCCGCCTCGGCGAATGCCTTGACGCGGGGATCCGTGCCCAGCAGGGTGAGCAGGCCGCGAAGCCGGACGTCGGCGAAGCGGTAGTAGGGGCGGCGGCGGATCTCCGGGCTGCCGGCGATGTCGGCGACCTGCGCCGCCTCGTCCAGCCCGGCGGCGGCCTCCAGCAGCGACTCCCGGCTGCGGCCCACACCCACGGACCACCTGGTGCCCCGCTCCCCGGACCCGGCCAGCTCGTCGCAGATGCGCTCCAGGGTCCGGTCCTCGAGCCGCCGGGCCGGCACGGCGAGCAGCACGCCCAGCGACCCGGAGTGCATGCTCGCCGCCAGCATGGACCGGCGGGCCCGGCGGACGACGTCGGCGAGCGCCTCCAGCATCGCCCGCTCCCTCAGCTGCAGGCCGGTGGGATCCTCCCCGGGAAGCCGGTCCAGCCTCACCACCACCGGAAGGTAGAAGGCGGCCCGTCCCATCCCCAGCGCCCCGGCGCGGGTGCGCGCCTCCCGCTCGGTCAGGGTGTGCGGCTGGCGCAGCTCGTGCAGGAGGCCGGACTGGGCCTGGTGCAGCAGGTCCCGCTCGTCGCGGCCGGCCATGCGCGCGATGGTCAGGGCCTGCCCGGCCCGTTCCAGCACCTGGGCGGCATCGGCGTCGTCGGGCAGCGCCGTGGGCACGACCAGCCGGCCCCACCGCCGGCCCCGGACGCCCACCGGGGTCTGCAGCCAGTCCTCCGCGTCCGCCCGCCGCCCGGTCTCCTCGCGGTAGCCGACCAGGCGCGCGCGCTCGACCCAGTCGAGCAGCAGGACGGCGGGATCCACAGGGGCGGCCTGGAAGGCCAGGACCCGGTGGGCGACGTCCTCCAGCACCACGGGAGCGGCGAGCAGCTCGGCCGTGCGGTCGACGATCCGCTGCTCGCTGGCGCTCTCGAGACTGAGCTGGGTGAAGACCTCGTGGACGCGCCGGGCCCGCTCCACCCGGGCGAGCTGCTCGCCGACCACCATCCGGTGCGCCACCTGCGTCACCCGGACGAACCGGATGGTCCGGGTCAGCAGCACCACGGGCAGGGAGCGGCCCCGCGCGGCGGCGCGGAGGACCTCGATCGCCGCTGTCGCCGGCTGCCCGTCGGCGTCGACGAGCTCGACGACGGCGCCCGCAGCTCCCGCGCTCTGCAGGTCGTCCAGGAAGCGCCTCGTCGCCCCGGGCGAGCCGCGGAAGGACTGGCCCGTGCTCAGGACGAGCTCACCACCCTCGAGCAGAGGGCCCACGTGCTCGGTGTCGGCGATGTGCACCCACCGCACCGGGGTGTCCAGCGCCTCGGCACCGCAGAGCACGTCCGGCACTCCCGTGCGGATCTCCGGCTGCTCGAGCACGGCCCGCAGGGTGACGGGACCGGTGACTGCGGCCCCGAGGCCTTCCGGCGCGCCCGGCGGCACCCGGGGCACGGGCGGCGGCACCCGGTCGCCGTCCGCAGCGCCCCCGGCAGGATCGGGCTCTCCGCTCTGCATTGACACAATGTATCGAACGTGGCGCACATCCATACACGATGTCACTGGAGGGCGGCGTCCGACCTCGTCAGGATGGACTCGACACCAGATCCGCGGGAGCTCCCCGCACCCCGTCCCCCGCACGAGAGGGCAGCGCATGCAGACCGCCACGCAGACCACCACCCGGACCGTCACCCACTGGATCAACGGTGAGCTCAGCTCCCCCGGCACGGGATCCCGCTTCGCGGACGTCACCAACCCGGCCACCGGACGGGTCACCTCGCGCGTGGCCCTGGCCTCCGCCGGCACGGTCGACGAGGCCGTCGCCGCGGCCGCCACGGCGTTCCCGGGATGGCGCGACACCTCCATCGCCCGCCGGACCCAGATCATCTTCGCCTTCCGCGAGCTGCTCAACGCCCGCAAGGGCGAGCTGGCGGAGATCATCACCGCCGAGCACGGCAAGGTCCTGGACGACGCCCTCGGCGAGGTGTCCCGCGGCCAGGACGTGGTCGAGTTCGCCTGCGGCATCCCGCAGCTGCTGAAGGGCGGCTACACCGAGAACGCCTCCACCAGGGTGGACGTCCACTCGATCCGCCAGCCGTTGGGCGTCGCGGCCATCATCTCCCCCTTCAACTTCCCCGCCATGGTGCCGATGTGGTTCTTCCCGGTCGCCGTCGCCGCCGGCAACACCGTGGTACTCAAGCCCAGCGAGAAGGATCCCACCGCAGCGATCTGGATGGCCGAGCTGTGGAAGGAAGCCGGCCTGCCGGAGGGCGTCTTCAACGTCGTGCACGGCGACAAGGAGGCCGTGGACGCGCTGCTGGACAGCCCGGACGTCTCCTCCGTCTCCTTCGTGGGCTCCACCCCGATCGCCCAGTACGT
Source organism: Kocuria nitroreducens (assembly GCF_042879195.1). NCBI lineage: Bacteria > Bacillati > Actinomycetota > Actinomycetes > Micrococcales > Micrococcaceae > Kocuria > Kocuria nitroreducens. The sequence goes on along the minus strand of NZ_JBHZTC010000003.1, from coordinate 172,144 downwards.
CTACGAGCGCGGCACCGCCAACGGCAAACGGGTCCAGGCCCTCGGCGGGGCCAAGAACCACATGCTGGTGCTGCCGGACGCCGACCTCGACCTCGCCGCCGACGCGGCGGTCAACGCCGGCTACGGAGCGGCCGGCGAGCGCTGCATGGCGATCTCGGCGATCGTGGCCGTGGAGTCCGTCGCCGACGAGCTGGTGGCGAAGATCGCCGAACGCACCCGCACGCTGCGCATCGGAGACGGCACCCGAGGCTGCGACATGGGACCGCTGGTCACCGCCGCCCACCGCGACAAGGTCGCGAGCTACATCGACGCCGGGGAGCGGGAGGGCGCCACCCTGGTGCTCGACGGCCGCCAGGTCGACCCGGACTCCGAGGGCGAGGGCTTCTTCCTCGACCCCACCCTGTTCGACCACGTCACCGCGGACATGTCCATCTACACCGACGAGATCTTCGGTCCCGTCCTCTCGGCGGTGCGGGTCTCCGGTTACGACGAGGGCGTGGCGCTGATCAACGACAACCCCTACGGCAACGGCACCGCGATCTTCACCAACGACGGCGGCGCCGCCCGCCGCTTCGAGAACGAGATCCAGGTCGGCATGGTCGGGATCAACGTGCCGATCCCCGTCCCGATGGCCTACTACTCGTTCGGCGGGTGGAAGAACTCGCTGTTCGGCGACACGCACGCCCACGGCGCAGAGGGCGTGCACTTCTTCACCCGCGGCAAGGTGGTGACCACCCGCTGGCTGGACCCCAGCCACGGCGGTCTCAACCTCGGCTTCCCGACCCACTCCTGAGGAGATCACCGTGACCACCACGACCACCACCACCACTGCGGCTCCCACCGCCGAGGACATCGAGGCCGGCCGCCGCGCCCGGGAGCTGGACCGCGCCCACGTGTTCCACTCCTGGTCCGCGCAGGGCTCTCTCGACCCCATGACGGTGCTCAAGGCCGAGGGCTCCTACGTGTGGGACGGCGAGGGCAACCGCCTGCTGGACTTCTCTTCCCAGCTGGTCAACACCAACATCGGGCACCAGCACCCGAAGGTGGTCGCCGCCATCGTCGAGCAGGCGCAGACGCTGTGCACCATCGCCCCGCCCCACGCGAACGCGGCCCGCTCCGAGGCGGTCCGGCTCATCGCCGAGCTGACGCCCGGGGACCTGAACCACGTGTTCTTCACCAACGGCGGCGCGGACGCCGTGGAGCACGCCATCCGCATGGCCCGTCTGCACACCGGCCGGCACAAGGTGCTCTCCGCCTACCGCAGCTACCACGGCGGCACGCACCTGGCGGTGAACGTCACCGGGGACCCCCGCCGGTTCGCCAGCGACTACTCCGACTCCGGCGTGGTGCACTTCATGCCCGCCTACCGCTACCGCTCCTACTTCGACTCCACCACCGAGGCGGAGGAGACCGAGCGGGCGCTGCGGCACCTGGAGGACATTATCGTGCTCGAGGGCGCGCAGAACATCGCCGCGCTGATCCTCGAGTCGATCCCCGGCACCGCCGGGATCTATCTGCCCCCGGCCGGCTACCTGGAGGGTGTCCGGGAGCTGACCCGCAAGTACGGCATCGTCTACATCGCCGACGAGGTCATGGCCGGTTTCGGGCGCTCCGGGAAGTGGTTCGCCGTCGAGCACTGGGGCGTGGAGCCGGACCTGATCACCTTCGCCAAGGGCGTGAACTCCGGCTACGTCCCGCTCGGGGGCGTCGCGATCTCGGAGGCCATCCACAGCACCTTCCGGGACCGCCCCTACCCCGGCGGGCTGACCTACTCGGGCCACCCGCTGGCGTGCGCCGCCGCGGTGGCGGCCATCAACGCCATGCGCGACGAAGGCATGGTCGAGCACGCCGCGCGGTTGGGCGAGAACGTCTTCGGCCCCGGGCTGCGCGAGATCGCCGAGCGCCACCCCTCGGTGGGTGACGTCCGGGGCACCGGGTGCTTCTGGGCCGTCGAGCTCGTCAAGGACCGTGGCACCAAGGAGCCCCTGGCACCCTACGGCGGGTCCTCGCCCGCGATGAACGAGCTCATGGCCGCGCTGAAGGCCGCCGGGCTCCTGCCGTTCGCCAACTTCAACCGCATCCACGTGGTGCCCCCGCTGAACATCAGCGAGGCCGACGCCCGCCGCGGCCTGGAGATCCTGGACGCCGCCCTGGACGTGGCCGACCGGCACGCCCGGGCGGCATGAGGCCTCACCGGGGGCGCCGACCCGATCGGTCGGTGCCCCCGGCGAGCACGCGCAGGAGTCGGCCAACGGCTCCTGCAGCCGCAGCCGACGGGACGAGCACGCTCGGGACCACCGCCCGAGCGTGCTCGCCCTTCACCTCCCCGCTCGACCACCAGGACCCGCAGCTCCGGGCACAGGGACCCTTCGCTCCCCCGGCCCCTCCCGCGCCGATGGCTGCGGCTCACTACGGCCTCTGCCACAGGAAGGAAGCACCACCATGTCCCACCCCGAGGACCGGATCATCGCCCCCTGTCCCAGTGGATGCTGGGAGGTGAGGATCCCCGGTGCCCCGCGCGCCGGGCTGCATGCCCCCAGCCGCTCCGAGGCCCTCCAGTGGGCCTGGAACATCACCCGCAGCACCGGGGGACAGGTCATCGTCCACCGCGGTGACGGGTCCGCGGCCCGGGACGTCGCGTCATGAACGCCCCCGTCGTGAGCAGCGGTCCGCACCTCATCAGCGGGACTGCGTGGCCGCGTCCCGGCTCCACCGTGCAGGCGTGGCGGTACGACGTCCTCCACTACCAGGGCGAAGTGGAGGACATCATGCCGGGGTCGGGCGTCCTGTGGATCCGGGAGCACGGCCTGGGCGTCCGGAAGATGATCGACCTCCGCGAGTACCACGTCCGCCTGGGCTGAAGCCGGCCGGGCCACCGTCACCCCGCTCGCGCCGCCCCCACTGCCCTCCCCGCCCCCGCCGTCCCCGCCGTCCCCGCTGCCCTCGCCGCCCCCGCCGTCCCCGCCGTCCTGGCAGCCCCCGCGGTCCCCGCCGTCCTGGCAGCCCCCGCCGTCCCCGCCGTCCCCGCCGCAGGGAGGGGCAGCACAACACTGGTCGCGAACGGAGCACCGGAAGATGCCGGCAGGGGTAGACGTGGCCCTCATCACGTGCCTACGCTGAAGACAGCACTGATTGCCTGACAATCAAACAGCTCGGACGACGCTGGCCCACCTCCCGTTCCGGCGCCGGGCGCGCCGGAACACTCGGCCGGCGGACGAAAGAGCACGGTATCGCGCGGTTCAGGGGCGTCCTTCACCCGTGGCGGCCCCGCCAGGAAGGAACGACATGCACGTTGTGGTCATCGGAGGTGGCGTGGTCGGGCTGACCACCGCCTACCACCTGGCAAGAGAAGGTGCCCAGGTCACCCTCGTGGACGCCCGCGGTACCGGCCTGGGCACCTCGGAGATCAACGCGGGGTGGGTCTGCCCGGCGGAGTCCGCCCCCGTGCCCGGCCCCGGGGTCGTCCTCAAGTCCATGAAGTGGATGCTGCGCCCGGACAGCCCGCTCTACATCAAGCCCTCCCTGGAGCCGGCGTTCCTGAAGTTCATGACCGGCATGTGGCGGCACTCCAACGCCAAGGCCCAGCGTGCCGGGTTCGAAGGACACCTGACCCTCGCGAGGGAGACCCTCGAGGTCTTCGACGAGTACCGCAGCGACGGCATGGACTTCGAAATGCACACCAGCGGACTGCTCATGGCCTTCAGGGAGGAGGAGAACCTGGAGCACCACCTGGACAACCTGGACCTGGCCAGGGCCTTCGACCGCGACCCGCGCGTGCTGCGCGGGGAGGAGGTCCGCGAGCAGGAGCCCCTGCTCAGCGACGCGGTGATCGGCGGCATCTACTACCCCCACGAGCGCCACCTGGACCCGGGCGCACTCACCCGGGCACTGGCCGAGCGCATCGTGGAGATGGGCGTCGAGATCGTCGAGAACGCCCCGGTCGACGAGGTCGAGACCTCTGGGGACCGCATCACCGCGGTCCGAGCCGGAGAACGCCGGCTCACCGGCGACGCCGTGGTCCTGGCCGCGGGGGCGTGGACCGGACAGGTGTCCAAGCTCTTCGGCCTCCTGCTGCCGGTCCGCCCCGGCAAGGGGTACAGCATCGAGGTTCCCACGTTCGGTCTGCGCAGCGCCGTGAACCTCTCCGACGCCAAGGTCGCGGTGACTCCCTTCGAGCACCGGCTGCGCCTGGCCGGCACCATGGAGTTCGGCGGACTGGACGAGAACGTCAACCAGGTGCGCGTCGATGCCATCCTCCGCGCCCCGCGCGCCTACTTCCGCGACTGGGAACCGCCCACGGAGCCGCTCGCGGCCCGCACCGGCATGCGCCCCATGACCCCGGACGGCCTGCCGATCATCGGCCGTCTGGGCCCGATGTCCAACGCCTACGTCTCCACGGGCCACGGGATGATGGGCGTCACCCTGGCCCCGGGCACCGCCTCGGCCCTGACCGAGCTCATCCTGCACGGGCGGATGCCCTCCGCCCTCGACCCCTTCGCCGCCGAGCGCTTCACCGGCCAGCGGCGAGCAGCCCGCTCCGCCGCCTGACACCCCTCCCCGAAAGGACACCCACCATGAGCGACCGCAAGAACGTCGAACTGCGCGGCATCCTCGCCGCCGTCACCACCCCCTTCACCGCCGACGCCTCCGCCGTCGACGAGGAGGCCCTGCGCCGTCACGTCGAGCGCCTCGTCGCAGCCGGCATCCACGGCATCGTGCCGACCGGGACCTCCGGGGAGTTCACCACCCTCACCGACGCCGAGTACCGGCGCGTCATCGAGCTCTACGTCGAGGCCGTGGCCGGGCGGATCCCGGTGATCGCCGGCATCGGTGCGCTGTCCACCGAGAAGGCGATCTCCCTGGCCCAGCACGCCGAGACCGTCGGTGCCGACGCCCTCATGCTCGTCCCGCCGTTCTACGACCCGCTGGACTTCGACGCCCTGGTCGCCTTCCTCTCCGACGTCGCCGCCTCGGTCACGCTGCCGATCGTCTACTACAACGTCCCCGGCGCCACCGGCCTGCACCTGGACGCCGCGCAGATCGCGTCCCTCGGCGAGATCGACGGCATCGACTACCTCAAGTCCACCTCCGACGACGCCGTGGCCCTGGGCGATCTGCTGATCAACCACGCCGACAAGATCACCGCCTTCAACGGCTGGGACACCCTGACCTTCTTCGGCATCGCCAGCGGCGCGAAGGCCTCCGTGTGGGGCGCGGCCGGGCTGGTGCCCGAGCTCGCCGTGGAGCTGTGGGAGACCCTGGCCGAGCGCAAGGACCTCGACGCCGCCCGCGAGCAGTGGAAGACCCTGTACGCGATCAGTGCCTTCCTGGAGTCGGTGAACTACCCGGCCGGCATCAAGGCCGGCCTCGAGCTCATCGGTGTGCCGGCCGGTCCTCCGCGCCGCCCGATCCAGCCGCTCTCGGAGGAGAACCGGCAGCGCCTCGCCCAGATCCTCGAGACCGCCGGCGTCCTCAAGCCCGCCACGGCATGACCGAGATCCTCAGCCTGGACGCGGTCGAGGTGCACGCGGAGGGCGAGCCGGGCCGGATCCTCACCTCGGCCGCGCACTTCGTCGAGGGCGACACTATGGCTGAGCGCCTGCAGTACTGCCGACAGCACCTGGACGGCCTGCGCCGGCTGGTGCTCCAGGAACCGCGGGGCTACCCCGCCATGTGCGCCGTGATCCTCCTGCCCCCGGTCACCCCGGGGTCGGACTTCGGCATCGTGGTGCTGGAGCAGGGCGGTTTCACCCCGATGTCGGGATCGAACACCATCTGCGCCGTGACCGCCGCGATCGAGACCGGGATCATCGACCGTCCCGGCCCCGAGGTCCTGGTCGCCGTCGACACGGCCGTGGGCACGGTGCACGCCACAGCCCGTGTGGAGGGCGGCAAGGTGCTCTCCGTCACGGTGGCCAACGTACCCTCGTTCGTCGTGGAACTCGACCGGCCCCTGGAGGTCCCTGAGCTGGGCACGGTGCCGGTGCCGGTGGACATCGTCTTCGGCGGCCAGTTCTTCGCCCAGGCACGGGTCGCCGACCTGGGCCTGGAACTGGACCCGGCGCGGGGCAAGGAGCTGGCCCGCGCCGGGGCGCTGATCAAGCTGGCGGCCACCGAGCAGATCGACGTGGTCCACCCGGAGAATCCCGGTATCCGGGGCGTCAACCTGGTGATGCTGCACAGCGGTGACCCCGTGCCCGGCGAGGCCTCCCGCAACACCGTGGTGCTGACCAACGGACCGGTGCGGGCGGACGACCCGCAGAGCTGGACCGGCGTCCTGGACCGCTCCCCGTGCGGGACCGGCACCTCCGCCCGGATGGCCGCGCTGCACGCCCGGGGCCGGCTGGGGCTCGACGAGCCGTTCCGGCACCGCAGCATCATCGGCACCGAGTTCGTCGGCCGGCTGGTGGGAACCACCACCTCCGGCGGACGGCCGGCGGTGCTCCCCACCATCACCGGCCGCGGCTGGGTGACCGGCCACGGCAGATGGGTCCTCGACGACTCGGACCCCTTCCCGAGCGGATACAGCGTCGGGGACATCTGGGCCCCGGGCGCGACGGCCTCCCCTCTCGTCCCCACAGAAGCAAAGGACTGATCATGAGCGAGACGACCACCACCGCATCCACCCTGCAGGGTGCGACCGAGTCCGGGACGCCGGTGCAGACCGGTCTCTGGATCAACGGGCGGATGACCGCCGGCACCACGGGCGGGACCTCCGAGGTCATCAACCCCTCCGACGGCACGGTCGTGGCGACCGTCGCCCTGGCCGAGGACGAGGACGTCGACGCGGCCGTGGAGGCGGCGCGGGCCGCGTTCCCGGGCTGGTCCCGGGCGACCCCCGCGGAGCGCTCCGCGGTGCTGACCCGCTTCGCCGCTCTGCTCGAGGAGCGGGCCGAGGAGTTCGCGGTGCTCGAGAGCCGCCAGGCCGGCAAGCCGATCCGACTGACCCGGGAGTTCGACGTCCCCGGCACGATCGACAACGTGGCCTTCTTCGCCGGCGCCGCGCGCAACCTCGAGGGCAAGGCCACCGCGGAGTACTCGCCGGACCACACCTCGCAGATCCGGCGCGAGGCGATCGGTGTCATCGGCTCGATCGCCCCGTGGAACTACCCGCTGCAGATGGCCGCCTGGAAGGTTCTCCCGGCGATCGCCGCCGGCAACACCGTGGTGCTCAAGCCCGCGGAGAACACCCCGCTGACCACGCTGCTGTTCGCCGAGGTCGCCACCGCGGCAGGTCTGCCCGACGGCGTGCTCAACGTCGTGTGCGGTGGCGGCCGGACCGTCGGGGCGCGCCTGCTGCGCCACCCCGAGGTGGACATGCTCTCCTTCACCGGCTCCACCGGCGTGGGGCGCACCGTGCTGGACGCGGCCGCGACCACCGCCAAGCGGGTCCACCTCGAGCTCGGCGGCAAGGCCCCGTTCGTCGTGTTCGACGACGCCGACCTCGAGGCCGCCATCCACGGCGCCGTCGCCGGCAGCCTCATCAACGCTGGCCAGGACTGCACCGCCGCCACCCGCGCGATCGTGCATCGGTCGGTCTACGAGGAATTCGTGCAGGGAGTCGCCGCCCTCTACGCCGGGGTGCGGCTCGGTCCCACGGAGGACCCGGCCACCGACATGGGCCCGCTCATCTCGATGGAGCACCGCGAGAAGGTCACGGCCATGGTGGACCGGGCCCGCGGCTACGCCCGCGTGATCGGCGGCGGGGTGCCCGAGGAGCTGCCCGCCGAGGGCTCCTACTTCCGGCCCACCCTGGTCGCGGACGCCCCGACGGACAGCGAGATCATGCAGGACGAGGTCTTCGGACCGGTACTGGCCGTGATGCCGTTCGACACCGACGACGAGGCCATGGCCCTGGCCAACGACACGCCCTACGGGCTGGCCGCCTCGGCGTGGAGCCGTGACGTGTACCGCGCCATGCGGGCCAGCCGGGAGATCCGCTCCGGCTGCGTGTGGATCAACGACCACATCACCATCCTCAGCGAGATGCCCCACGGCGGCATGAAGCAGTCCGGCTTCGGCAAGGACATGTCCACCTACTCCTTCGACGAGTACACCGTGGTCAAGCACGTCATGTTCGACATCAGCGGGGAGTCGGTGCGTGACTGGCACCGGACGGTCTTCTCCCTGGGCGAGTGATGGGCCGGGAGGGGGCGCGCGCCGCTTCGAGCGCACGACGTCCGGGGTGACCGGTGCCGCTGGCGGCACCCGGGTGAGCGGGCGGCGCCCGGGTGAGCGGGCGGCGCCCGGGTGAGCGGGCGGCGCCCGGGTGAGCGGGCGGCGCCCGGACGGCTCGGGAGCACTGTCAGACGCTCCCCGCTGAACCTCCAGCACCCACGGACGACGCCGGCCTCCTCCTGTTCCCAGGAGGAGGCCGGCGTCGTCGGTGCGCGGGTTCCGGCTCAGACCCGGAAGGTCTTGCCCGTCTCCACGCCGTCCACCGAGCGGACGTAGGCACGGGCCACCTCGGCGGCGGGCACGTGCGGGTAGCCCGGGAAGAACGGATGGTAGCCGTCCGCCTCGGACAGGACGCTGGGGCTGACGGCGTTGATCCGGACCCCGCGCGGCAGTTCCGCGGCCGCCGCCATCACGAAGGACTCCAGTGCCCCGTTGACCGCGGACGCGGCCACGCCGGTGGCGATGGGCTCCCGGGACAGCACACCGCTGATGAAGGTGAAGGACCCGCCGTCCCGGACCTGGGGCAGACCCTCGGTCACGAGGTTGATCTGTCCCAGGACCTTGTCCTCGAAGCCCGCCCGGTAGTCCTCGACGGTCAGCTCCGTGAGCGGCTTGAAGGGGACCACCCCGGCGCAGCAGACGACGGCGTCCAGGGGGCCGACCCGGTCGAAGAGTTCCCGCACGGAGGCGGGGTCCGAGAGGTCCACGCGTTCGCCCTCGCTGCGGGACGCGCGCACCACCTCGTGCGAATCCGCGAGGGCGTCGGCCACGGTGCCTCCGACGAGTCCGTTGGCGCCGACCACGAGCACTTTCTTCATCTGTCGTCCTTTCGTTCGTTCTCTCGTCCGATGATGGCGACCAGTTCGCACGCGCTGTCGATCGTGTGCTCCTTGAACGCCGTCTCGATCTGCTCCCGGTCCCGGGACATCAGCGCGTCGATCAGGTGCTGGTGCACCACACTGGCGCGGGCGGGGTCCGAGCGGATGGCCTGGTCGTGGGCGAGGGCGATGGTGAGATGGGCCTCGGTCACCGGCCACATCCGCAGCAGCATGGAGTTCTCCGAGGCGGCCCAGATCCCGCGGTGGAAGGCCACGTGAGCCTCGTGGCGGGTGAGCGGATCGGGGTCGTTCTCCCACCGCGAGAACTCCGCCCAGCAGTCCTGCACGGCGGTCATGCGCCCCCCGCTCTCGTCCTCGAGGATGGCGTCCACGGCGAGCATGTCAAGAGCCTGTCGGGTCTTGGCGATGTCGAGGATCTGGGCGGACTCCAGGCTCGCAACACGCAGACCGCGGTAGGGCTCCTGGACGAGCAGCCCTTCCTGGGCCAGCTGGCTCAGGGCCTCCCGGATGGTCGGCCGGCTGACGGCCAGGGTCTCCGACAGGTTGACCTCCGTCAGCTTGTCCCCGGGGCGCAGGGTTCCCCGGACGGCCGCCCGGCGCAGTTCCTGGACGACGCTGTCCCGCCGGGAGAGCACCGGGGCGGGGGACAGCTGATGACGGGGGGCATCGGCGGCCGAAGCGGCCGCGGGCGGGAGTGGGGGCATGTCGGTCGGTCCTGTCCGATGGAGCAGTCGATTGGTTGATTGTTTGACATTCCGGGGCCATCCTAGTGGCCGTCCCGCAGGACGAGGTAGTGAACACCCCGTCGGTGAACCCGGACTCGGTGTCCGTGGTGAACAGCACCCCGAGGCCCCGACGTCGGAGCGCACCGCCCAGGACACCTCCGCACCGCCGGGCCGGGCGCCGGCCAGCTCCTCGTCGGCGGTGCGGATGGCGTCCTCCAGGGAGGTCGGCAGCGGCGCCTGCTGGATCAGGGACCGGATCCGGGACGCAGCCCCGGAGCCGGCGGGATGGAACCGTCAGAGCCGGTTGATGGATGCGGTGACGGGGGCGTCGGCGGACTCCCAGAAGGTGGCCCCCTTGATCCCGGCGGCGGCGGGATCGAAGAGCGGGTTCAGTCCCTCCTTCTGCTGGCGCTCGAAGTCCCGCAGGGCGCGGAGGGCGATCGGCAGGAGCAGGGCGATGGCCACCATGTTGAACCAGGCGATGAGGCCGTAGCCGATGTCGCCGAGCATCCACACCGTCTCGGTGGTCCGGACCGTGCCGAGGTAGACAGCCAGCAGGACCAGGACCTGCACGATGCGGGCCAGGACGCCGCGGGAGCTGCCGGTGAGGTAGACGATGTTCGTCACGCCGTAGTAGAAGTAGGACAGGATCGAGGTGAAGGCGAAGAAGAAGATCGCCAGGGCCACGATGCCGCCGCCGAGGCCCAGCCCGGGGGCGATCGTGTCGACGGCCGTCTGGGTGAAGGCCGCTCCCGGCTCCACCCCCGGAAGGTTCTCGGTGAGCGCGGGGCGTCCCTCGGGCAGGATGTTGTAGGCGCCGGTGGACAGGATCATCACACCGGTCGCCGTGCAGACCAGGACGGTGTCGACGTAGACGGAGAACGCCTGGACCAGGCCCTGCTTGGCCGGGTGCGTGACGGAGGCTGCCGCACCGGCGTAGCCGCCCTCGCCGACACCGGCGACGTTGGAGTAGAGGGATCGCCGGACGCCCCAGGACACGGCCGCACCGATCATGCCGCCGTAGACGGCGTCCATTCCGAACGCCGAGGAGACGATCAGGCGCACGACCTCGGGAATGGCCTGGACGTTCATGATCAGCACCACGACGGCGAGCAGGATGTAGGCGACGGCCATGGCGGGCACGACAGTCTGGGCGAAGTGGGCGATGCACTTGGTGCCGCCGAAGACGACGAGGGTGGTGAGTGCCACCAGGACCAGGCCGGAGATCCAGGTCGGGATGCCGAAGGCGGCGTCCAGGGAGGTGACGATGGTCGAGGACTGCACCCCGGGGATCAGCGTCGTGTAGCTGAGCACGGCCACGGTGGCGGCGGTGACCCCGAGCCACTTCAGGCCCAGGCCCATCTCGATGTACCAGGGGATGCCGCCACGGTACTCCCCGTCGACCTTGACCTTGTAGATCTGCCCGAGCGTGGCTTCGATGGAGGCGGTGAGCAGTGCCGTGGCGATCATCCAGAACAGGGCACCGGGTCCGCCGAAGGCGATCGCAGTGGCGACGCCGGCGATGTTCCCGACTCCCACCCGGCCGCCCAGGGCCATGGCGAAGGCCTGGAAGGAGGTCGTGCCGTCCTTCGACTCTGCGCGTGCGAAGAGGAACGTAATCATCGCCGGCAACTGCCGCACCTGCACGGCACGAGTGGCGATGGTGTAGACCGTTCCGGTGATGAGGGTGACGTACACCAGTGGATTCCAAATGACGTCGTAGGTGGTGGCGAGGAATGCTTCCATGTGCTGCTCCGTCTGCGTGAAGAGAGTTCCATGTCCCCGGGAGGCGTCCCTCACGGTGTCCCGGGTGCGGATCCGCCGGCCGGGCCCCGAGGGATTCCGGACCGGCCCGTCGCCTCCCCGTCCTGGAGGCTCACTCTTGAAATGGGTTGCCTGGATGTCGGAATGTCAGACAATGCGCGTTGCAGAGAAGCAAAGCATGTGACCGGTGCCACGTCCACCCCTGAGTCGGAATTGCTACGACATCCTCGTTGCCTCCGACGGGTCCTCAGCGCCCCTCCCGCCGAGGGCGCGAGATCCCCGACCCAGGTCTCGACCCGAGCGGTCGAGGTGTGCCGAACCGTCCGGAGCACCCCGAGCCGAGGCAGCGCAACGATTGACGCGCCTTTCGCGAGCCCGTTGTTGTCAGGCAATCAGCACGGGTGGCAGGGGGTCGTGCCGCCCTGCCCACACCACGACGGACGCGAGCGAGCGCCCGCACCGTCTCCGTCGGCCGGTCGCTCGACGGGACACCGCACCCCGCCGTGCGGCGCCCCGCCGGGGCGACGCGGACCGGAAGTCTCCGACCTCGGACCGGGAGGACTCCATGGATCTCGGACTGTCAGGGCGCGGCGTCCTGGTGACCGGCGCGAGCGGCGGCATCGGAGCGGCGACGACCGCGGCCTTCGCCGCAGAGGGCGCGCGCGTGGCGGTGCACTGCTTCCGCAACCGTGAGCGCGCGGAGGAACTCGCGGGCCGGATCGGCGGCCATGTCGTCCATCCAGGGCGATCTGCGCCGACCCGAGGAGGCCGCCGCGGTCATGGACCAGGCCGTCGCGGCGCTGGGGACCGTGGAGGTGTGCGTGGCCAACAGCGGCGGCTGGGACGCGGAGGACCTGCCCGTGTGAGAGCTGTCCCTGGAGCGCTTCCACCGGGTGGTCGAGGACAACCTCGTGGTCCCGTTCCTGACGTGCCGGGACTACCTGCGCCACGTGCAGGACACCGGGGTGGGCAGCATCGTGCTCGTGTCCTCGGTCAGCGCGGCCTTCGGCGAGGCCGGCAACGCCGACTACGCGGCGGCGAAGGCCGGTGTCGCCTACGGGTTCGCCCGGACGCTGAAGAACGAGATCGTGCGCATCGCCCCCGAGGGCCGGGTCAACGTGGTGGCGCCGGGCTGGACGCTGACCGGCGGCGCCGCGCCCGAGCCGGCGGCGGCGGAGCGTGCCACCGCGACGAGGCCGCTGAAGAGGCTGGCCACCCCCGAGGACGTGGCCGCGGCGATCGTGTGGCTGGCCTCCCCCGTCGCCTCCGGGATGTGCTCCGGCGAGATCGTGAACGTCGCCGGCGGCATGGAGGGCCGCCTCGTCCGGGGGCGCTGGAAGGACCGTAGACCGCGCCGTCCGGACCCGTGCGCCGAGGCCACTGTTCGCTCGAGCAGCAGCAGGACCGCTCGGAGCAGGGCGACCTGCCCTGCCGCACGGCAATGTCACCGTGGCCTACCGTGGGGCCATGACCGGACGGAGCGACGGAGAGGACAGCAGTGGCGAGGAACGAGAACGCCCGGCGCGAGAGCCGGCGCCCGGTCGAGGAGGCCGAGCAGCTCGGCCTGGCGGAGGGGATCGCGCGCCGGCTCGACCGGCCGATGGGCGTGCTGGGGATCCTGTTCCTGTTCGTGGTGCTGGGCCAGCTGCTCGCCGAGGAGCCAGGGCTCGTGGCCGTCCTCAACGTGGTCGGCTGGCTCTTCTGGGCCGTGTTCGTCGGCGAGTTCCTGCTCCGGGCGTACATCGCCCGGTTCTCCGTCCGGTTCTGGAAGCGCAACTGGTGGCAGGTGCTGTTCCTGCTGCTGCCCTTCCTGCGCTTCATCCGCGCGCTGCAGGCCGCCCGGCTGCTCCGCCTCACCCGGCTGACGCGGGCGGGAGGCGTGCTGTCGGCCGGGGTGCGGGGCTCCCGCTCGGCGGGGAAGCTGCTGTCCAGCCGGATCGGCTGGCTCGCGGCGACCACCGGTGTCGTCGTACTGGTCTCGAGCCAGCTGCTCTATGTCCTCGGCTACTACGCGGAGTACGGCCCGGCGCTCTCCGACGCGGCGATGTCCACGGTCACGGGCCGGGAGCTCGGGGCGCAGGGCGGCTTCCCCCGCGTGCTGGAAGTGGCGCTGGCGCTCTACTCGGTGGCCGTCTTCGCGACCCTGGCCGGCTCGGTCGGTGCGTACTTCCTGCGCGGCGAGTCGAGCGAGAAGTCGAACGGCGAGGTGAACGGTGAACCGGACGGCGGCGCAGCTGCGACGGAGGGCGGGAGTGCAGCCGCGACGGAAGGCGGAACGGCCACCGGGCCGGTGGCCGCGGATCCGGCCGACGGGCCGCCGGCCGGATCGGAGCACTGTGCGGAGCGAGGCACCGGCTTGTAGGATCGATCCGACCGAACAGATCAGCATGCTGTCCAACCGATTCGGGAGGACAGCTCTGAGAAGGAGGATCGATGAAGGCTCTGACATGGCAGGGAAAGCGCTCGGTGAGCGTCGAGGAGGTCCCGGATCCGCAGATCCAGGAGCCCACGGACGCGATCGTCCGGATCACCTCGTCCGGGATCTGCGGGTCGGACCTGCACCTGTACGAGGTGCTGGGCCCGTTCATGGACAAGGGTGACATCGTCGGCCACGAGCCCATGGGCATCGTCGAGGAGGTCGGCTCCGCCGTCACGGACCTCAAGCCCGGCGACCGTGTCGTGATCCCGTTCAACATCTCCTGCGGGCACTGCTTCATGTGCAACCAGGGGCTGCAGTCGCAGTGCGAGACCACCCAGGTCCGGGAGTACAACAGCGGGTGCGCCATCTACGGCTACTCCCGCATGTACGGTTCGGTGCCGGGCGGGCAGGCCGAGTACCTGCGGGTGCCCCACGCCGACTACGGGCCCGTCAAGGTCCCCGAGACCGGTGAGGACGAGCGCTACCTGTACCTCTCCGACGTGGTGCCCACCGCGTGGCAGGCCGTGCAGTACGCCGCGCCCCCGGAGGGCGGCTCCCTCGCCGTGCTGGGCCTGGGCCCGATCGGCCAGATGTCCGCCCGGATCGGCCGGCACCTGGGCTACCGCGTGATCGCGGTGGACCCGGTCGCCGAGCGCCGGGCCATGGCCGAGCGCCACGGCATCGAGACGATGGAGTCCTCCGGCGACGTGGCGGAGCGGCTGAAGGACCTCACGGACGGCCGCGGCCCGGACTCCGTGGTGGACGCGGTCGGGATGGAGGCGCACGGCTCGCCGGTGGCAGGCATGGCCCACCAGGCGGTCGGGCTGCTGCCGTCCCCTCTGGCCCGCAAGGCCATGGAGACCGTCGGCACCGATCGTCTCGACGCCGTCTACACCGCCATCGACGCCGTCCGCCGCGGCGGCACGATCTCGCTGAGCGGCGTGTACGGCGGCACGAAGAGCCCGCTGCCGCTGCTCACGATGTTCGACAAGCAGATCCAGATGCGCATGGGCCAGTGCAACGTGAAGCGGTGGATCGACGACCTGCTCCCGCTCGTGGACGATCCGTCGGACCCGCTGGGCGTGCTCGACCTGGCGACCCACCAGGTGCCGCTGGAGCAGGCGCCGGAGATGTACGAGACGTTCCAGAAGAAGGAGGACGGCTGCATCAAGGTGGTGCTCAAGCCGTAGACCCGCGCACCGCGGGCGTGCTGCCGGCCCACGTCCCCCAGGAAGGACGGGGGCCGGCGTGCTCTCGGCCCACGGTGTCAGCCGACCGTGATGTGCACCCGCGCCGGGAGCAGGGCGTCGACGTCACCGTCCAGGGCGAGAGCGGGCGTGGTCGAGCCGAGCGCGGCGTCGGGGACACCGCGCACCGCCATGCGCAGGGCGAGTTCCGTGAGCATCCAGGGGGTGGTGCCGTAGCCGGGGTTGCCCTGCGCCTCCAGCACGGCGGCGAAGCTGTCCCCCTCGTGGGTGGTGAACGTGCCGCGGGTCGTCCACGACCAGCCGGTGCGCACGTCGCCCACCGGACCCGTCCCCGCCTGCGGCAGGACGCCCGCCAGGACGCCGGCGAGCCGGGCGCGCACCGGGTGCGGCAGGCCGGTGGCGAGCCCGGCGAGCGCCTGGAAGACGGCCACCGACTCCGCCGCGAGGAAGCGCCCCGCCCCCCCGGAGCCCGCCCGAGCGCCCCAGGGCCATGGCCTCTCGGAAGGCGAGCGGGTGCGCTGCGGCTCCCGGGACGGGGCTGAGAGCCTGGGTGCGGTGCACCACCGGCGGGTTGATCGCGGCGAGCGGGCTCATGGCCGCGAGCACCCGGCCCTCGGCGGTCCGGGCGCGCAGGCGCAGTGGGCTGAACGCCCGGACCGCCCGGGGGTCCGCGGCGGCCCCGCTGCCGGGCGCGGGGTCCGGGAGGCGGGCGGCGACGTCCCCGGTGCGGGCGGGGCCGGGGTCCCGCAGCACCTCGACGAGGCTCTGCACGGTCCCGCCCGAGACCGACTCCGAGAAGCCGGTTCCCGGCGGGGTGCGCACGGAGGTCACGAGGTCCGCGGTGCGCAGGGTCTCGCCCCGTGCGGCGGCGTGCCGGCGGGCGGCGTCGACGAGGACGTCCGCGGGGAGGGCCTCGAAACCCGCCGTGTGCACGAGCGCGACCCGGGCGGCCCGCGCGGCCTCGTGCAGGTCCCGGTCGGTCCGGTGCACGAGCTGGGACTCGCCCGTCACGTCGACGTAGTGGGTGCCCTCCGCGACGCACGCGGCGAGCACCGGGGGCGCCAGCCGCGTGTAGGGCCCGGCGAGATCGACCAGCACGTCGACCCGGCGGACGAACGCGCGCAGGGAGTCGGGATCGTCGATGTCGGCGTGCAGGACCTCGGGGACGAGAAGATCCCGATCGGCGCACAGGGCACGCACGCGCTCGGGGTCCCGGGCGCCGACGACGACGTCCGCTCCCGCCTCCGGCGCCCGCGCCAGCAGATGGGCCAGTGCCACGCGCCCGGTGATGCCGGTGGCGCCGAGGAGGCCCACGACGGGCCGGGGACTGTGCTCGGGTTCCATCCGGCCACTCTAGGGGAACGGCCCGGACGCCGGCCGGGAACAGGGTCCCCCGGACGCCGCACCTCCCCTGGTGGCGGTCGGGTCCGGGGCCTAGCGTGGCAGTCGGGGACCCGTGCGTTCCGGCCCGTGGTTCCCGGCCCGTGAATTCCGGCCCATGACGTCCGGCCCATGACTCCCGATCAGTGCCACTCGAGAAAGGCCCCGCCGTGACCGCCTCCCCCGCCAGCTCCCGCCGCACCGAGCTGCGGCCCACCACCGCGGACCGCATCCGGCAGATCGCGGTCACCGTCAGCGAGATCGCCTGCCTGCTGGGCACGCTCGTCGGGATCGGCGTCTTCGGCACCCGGGTCGCGGAGTCGTCCGGCGGCAGCCTCGCCGCGGACGCCACCCTGCTCGCCCCGGCCGGCACGGCGTTCTCGATCTGGTCGGTGATCTACCTCGGACTGTTCGCCTACACCGTCTGGCAGTGGCTGCCCTCGCGGGCGACGGACCCCCGGGCCCGCGCCACCGGCTGGCTCGCCGCCGCGTCCATGCTCCTCAACGCCGGCTGGCTGCTGGTCACCCAGCAGGGCTGGATCTGGACCAGCGTCGGGATCATCGTTGCCCTGGTCCTGGTCCTGGGCCTGCTGGTGGTGCGCCTGACGGAGCTCCCGGGCCGGCGCGGCCCGCTCGACCTGCTCGTGGTCGACGGCACCTTCGGGCTGTACCTGGGATGGGTGTCCGTCGCGACGGCGGCCAACGTGGCGGCCGCCTTCGTGGACTCGGACGTGCCGCAGGAGGGCCGGGGCGCCGAGTGGATCGGCGTCGCCGTCGTGCTCGGGCTCGCCGCGGTCGTCGCCGCCGTCCAGAGACGGGTCGGCGGCCGCTGGGCCGTGGCCGCCGCCTCGGCCTGGGGCCTGTCCTGGATCGCGGTCGGCCGGGCCACGGACGAACCCCGGTCCGTGCTCCTGGCCTGGGGCGCGGCCGCGGCGGCGGTTCTGGTGGTGCTGGCCACGGCGTCCTTGCGCCGGCGCGCCGGGGTCCGGGACGGTGCTGGTCGGAACGGCGCCGCTCAGAACGGTGCGGACCAGCACTGAACCGGCCGGAACAACGCGGATCGGGCTGCGGGAACCGACCCGACGGTGCACGAGCAGCGCTGAGGACCCGCCTCGTGCTCCCGCCGGCGATCGGACGTGCGGCTCGTCAGCCGCGCAGCCGCAGGAGCGCCCGTACGGCCGCGTCCCCGTAGCCGCCGCCGAACCGGACGGCGTGCACCAGCAGCGGCGGCAGCTGGTACCACGGCACCCGTTCCTGCCAGCCGGGCGCGAGCGGGTGCTCGGCGTCGTAGGCCGCGAGGCACTCCTCGCCGAACCCGCCGAACAGCAGCATCATCGCGATGTCGACCTCGCGGTGCCCCCAGTACGCCGACGGGTCGATCAGCCAGTTCCGCCCGCGGACGTCCACGAGCCGGTTCCCGGCCCACAGGTCCCCGTGCACCAGGGTGGGCGGCTCCTGCGGCCCGGCGAGCTCCCCGGCCCGCGGGACGAGCTCCTCGAGCAGGTCCCCGGCGTGCGGCGCGATCCGGCCGGCCTCGACCGCGGCCCGCAGCAGCGGGCGGATCCGCCGGTCGAGCAGGAACGCCGCCCAGTCCTGGGTCGGGGACAGGTCCACCTCGAAGGACCCGATCCTTCCGGGCAGCTCCGGGGCGAGCCCGCCGAAGGCCCGTCCCTGCGCACGGTGCAGCGCGGCGAGCCCGCGCCCGCACTCCTCCTCGGTGCCGGGCCGACGCCGGCCCGAAGCCTCGTCGATCCACTCGAGGACGATGCCGTCGTCCGTCCACTGCACGACCTCCGGCACTCCGAGGAAGTCCGGCACGTGCTCCCGCAGTGCGTGCAGGCCGGCGACCTCCGCCGCCATCATCCCGGCGGGCGGGTCCACCATGGTCTTGGCGAACAGGGGTCCCTGCGCCGTCTCGAGGCGGAAGGCCGACGCGGTGTCGCCGCCCCCGAGAGGGGTGGCTCGTTCCGCCCCGAGGCCGTCGAGGAGGTCGTCGGTGAGGTCGTGCGGCAGGCCGGCCGCCCGGTCGAAGGTGCTCATGCCGTCCGTTCCACTCGATCCGTGCTGCTCCGCGCCCACGTCCGCGCCGAGGCGCTGCCGACGTCCGGCCGGTGGCGCGCCGTCGTCCCGCCGTCGTCCAGCCTACGTCTGGAGCCGTTCGACGTGGGCCACGCCGGCCCGTGCCCGCACCACGGCGTCGACGGCACGGATGAACCCGAGGTGGCTGAACGCCTGGGGGAAGTTCCCGGCGAGCCGCTCGCTCTCGGGGTCGTACTCCTCGGCGTAGAGGCCGAGGTCGTTCGCGTAGCCCGCGAGCTGCTCCAGGAGCTCACCGGCGTCGTCCACCCGGCCGCTGCGCGCGTACTGCTCCACGAGCCAGAACGTGCAGATGAGGAACGGGTACTCGTCGCCCTCCAGACCGTCCAGGCCGGAGGCGGTCCGGTAGCGGTGCACCAGCCCGTGCGGTCCCCGCAGGTCCCGCTCGATCCGGGCAACGGTGCCGAGCATCCGCGGGTCGTCGTAGGCCACGAAGCCCGTGTGCGGCAGCTGCAGCAGCGAGGCGTCCACCTCGGTGTTGTCGTAGGTCTGCGTGAACGTGTTCAGCTCCGTGTCGAAGCCGTGCTCCAGGATCTCGGCGCACAGCCGGTCCCGCAGGTCGCGCCACCGCTCCACCGGCCCGGTGAACCCGTGCTCCTCGACGGCGCGCACGCCCTGGTCGAAGGCCGCCCACATCATGGCGCGACCGTGCACGAAGAACGCGGACGGCCCGCGCATCTCCCAGATCCCGTGACCGGCCCGGTCGAAGTTGCGCTCGCAGAAGCGCAGCAGGTTCTTCTGCAGCCCCCACGACCACTGGTCCTCTTCCACGCCGGCGTCCCGGAGGGCGGCGAGCGCGAGCATGACCTCCCCGACGACGTCCGCCTGGTACTGGCCCACGGCACCGTTGCCGATCCGCACGGGAGTCGAGTCCTCGTAGCCGCCGAGATGACCCAGCTCGCTCTCGGCCAGCCGACGCTCCCCCGCGAGGCCGTACATGATCTGGACCTGGTCGGGGTCCCCGGCCACGGCCCGCAGCAGCCAGTTGCGCCAGTGCAGCGCGCCGTCGGTGAAGTCGTGGGCGACGAGCACCTCGATGGTCAGAGCGGCGTCCCGGAGCCAGGTGTAGCGGTAGTCCCAGTTGCGCACGCCCCCGAATTCCTCGGGCAACGAGGTGGTGGGGGCCGCGACGATCCCTCCGGTCCCGCGGTGGGTGAGGGCCCGCAGGACGAGCAGCGAGCGCAGGACCGCCTGCTCGTGGCGCTTGTGGGTACTCACGTGGGAGGACCACTCGGTCCAGAAGGACACCGCCCGGTCGAGGGCGGCGGCGGGGTCCACGGGCGTGGGCAGCTCGTGGTGGGACTCGTGCCAGGTCAGCACCCAGTCGAGGGACTCCCCCGCCGAGAGCGGGAAGCGTCCGCCGAGCCGGTCTGCGACAGCGCCCTCGGCCTCGTCGGGGTGTCCCGGTTCCCGCGGGGCGGCGCTCTGGAGCGGGTCGACGCGCGGGAAGTCCTCGGGGTGCAGCATCGGCCCCGTCAGGAGCAGGGCGTCCGGACCGGCGATCGAGAGCTGACCGCACGTGCCGTTGCCGTCGGTGTCGACCCGCCGCGTCCAGGGTCGGGCGCGCCCGTAGTCGAAGCGGATCCGCAGGTCGTGCTCCATCTCGACCGTGCCCGAGACGCACTCGACCCGCCGCACGAGGTCGGCGTGGTTCGGGTGGTCGTCGTGGGCCCCGACCGGGGGGAGGAAGTCTGTCACCACGACCTTCCCGGTGGGAGTGCGCCACGTCGTCTCGAGCACGAAGGTGCGGGGCAGGTAGCGGCGTGACGTGACCTCGCCGTCGACGGCGGAGAGCTTCCAGCGCCCGTCCTCCGGCGTGCCCAGCAGGGCCGCGAAGACCGACGGCGAGTCGAAGCGGGGGAAGCACAGCCAGTCGACGCTGCCGTCCCGGGACACGAGCGGCCCGGTGTGCAGATCGGACAGCAGCGCGTAGTCCTCCAGGGGGGTGGACGGGGGGCGGGTCACGTCGTCGCTCATCCGCCCATTCAACCAGCCGCGGCCGGGCATCCGGTCGGTCACGGCACGGTGGCTGTCGCCGTCGTCGCCGACCGTCCGTGGGCACAGGGCGCGGGAGACGTGCTTTTCGGAGGCCGGGGTAGCGTGCTGGCATGACGAACATCAGGACCCTGATCATTCTCGGCGCCACCGGCGACCTCACGTCCCGCCTGCTCCTGCCGGGCTTGGGCACGCTGCTGAGCTCGGCCCCGGATCTGCGCATCGACGTGGTCGGCTCCTCGCGCGAGCCCGCAGAGAGCTGGGAGCAGGTGGTGGCGGAGGCCTTCGACTCCGTGGGCGCGAGCGGACCCGCCGCCGCGCACACGCGGGAGACCGCCCGCTACGTGGCGGGCGACGTCACCGAGGCCGGGGACCTCGGGCGCCTGCTCGACGACGTCGAGGGCCCCGTCTGCCTGTACTTCGCCCTGCCTCCGGCGGTCACCGCGCAGGCGCGCGAGACCATGGCCGGGCTGGACCTGCCGGAGGACCTGGTGCTGGCCCTCGAGAAGCCGATCGGCTCCGACACTCAGACCGCCCGGGAGCTGAACCGGCTCCTGGGCAGGATCGTCCCCGAGGAGCGGACCTTCCGGGTGGACCACTTCCTGGGCATGCCGGCGGTGCTCAATTTCGTGGGGCTGCGCTTCGCGAACCGGCTGCTGGAGCCGCTCATGAGCCGGGAGCACGTGGAGTCGGTGGAGATCGTCTTCGACGAGACCCTGGGCCTGGAGGGCCGCGCGGAGTTCTACGACGCCACGGGGGCGCTGCGGGACATGGTCCAGTCCCACCTGCTGCAGGTCATGGCCCTCGTCATGATGGAACCGCCCTCCTCCTTCGACCCGGTGGAGATCCCCACGCTGACCAGTCACGTGCTGCGGGCCACGAAGCTGTGGCAGGAGGACGTCGCGGGGGCCGCGGCGCGTGGCCGCTACACCGCCGGCAGCGTGGACGGCCGGGAGCTGCCCGACTACACGGCCGAGGACGGCGTGAACCCGGAGCGCGGGACGGAGACGTTCGCGCAGGTGGTCCTCGAGGTCGACACGTGGCGCTGGAACGGCGTGCCGGTCACCCTGCGCTCGGGGAAGGCGGTCGGCAACCCCCGCCAGGAGATCGCTGTCACGTTCCGCCGCCCGCCGCACGACTACGAGCAGCTGCCCCGCTCGGGGGACGTGGCCCCGAACGTGCTGCGCATGGGCCTCGAGGAGGAGCAGCTGAGCCTGGAGCTGAACGTGGGCGGACCCTTCGACTCCCGCGGCATGACCCGGGTGACGCTCTCGTCCGGGATGGCCCGGCCGGGCCTGACCGCCTACGGCAGTGTGCTGCGGGGCATCCTTGAGGGCGACCACACCTTCAGCGTCCGCGGGGACGCGTCGGAGCAGGGGTGGCGCATCGTCGACGAGGTGCTGGCCGCCTTCAAGGAGGGCCGTGTCCCGCTCCTCGAGTACCCGGCCGGCAGCTCGGGCCCCGTCTGAACGGGGGCGCGCCGGCCGGACCGTGGCCGGGCGCCGCCGCGCCGCCGTCGGGGTCCCTGCCGCGCCGCCGTCGGGGTTCCTGTCGAGGTTCCTGCCGGGGTTCCCGTCGGGGTCGCCGTCGGGTTCCCGTCGGAGTCGCTGTCGCGGTCCCTGTCGGGGTTCCTGTCGCGGTCCCTGCCGGGGTTCCCGTCGGAGTCGCTGTCGAAATTCCTGTCGCGGTCCCCGTCACGGTCGCCGTCGCGGTCGCCGTCCAGGTCCGCCGGGGTGCCGGGATGTCCGTGAGGACGCCCTGCACCCCGCGGGCTAAAGGTCCCCGATCGCGGAGCCGAGCAGGCGGACCGGCTCGAAGGCCTCCGCGTTGATGTTCTTGGCCTGGGCCCCGCGGAAGGCGGCCATGCCGCGCACCCGCCCCGGGGTCATGTAGGGCTTGCCGGCCTGGTCCCGGTGGGAGAGCACGGCCTCGACCTTGACGTCGACGTAGCCGTCGATGTCCACGAACACGGACGGGTCGAAGTCGCGGGTCACCGACGGGGACTCGAAGCACAGGATCGAGTGGTGGGCCCTCGCGGCGCGCAGGGTGGCCTGGTGCACCGCGTAGTGGTCCTGGTGCTGGTCGTGGGCGGAGTGGGTGAAGATCACGTCCGGTTCGAACTCCCGGATCGCGGCCTCGATGGCCCGGACCATGTCGTTGCTGACCGTCTCCAGCTTCGTGTCCGGGAAGTCGTGCACCCGCAGGCCCGTGAGCCCCAGGAACGAGGCGCCGCGCTGGGCCTCCGCCGGGCGCAGACCCACGTTGCCGCCGACCTCCCCGGAGCTCATGACCAGGCCGCGGACCTCGTGACCGGTGTCGACCAGTTTGGCCAGGGTCGCCCCGCAGGCGAGCTCGAGGTCGTCCGGGTGCGCCCCCACGGCCAGCACCCTCCGCCGCTCGACCACGGTGGTGGCGGGAATCCGCCGCTCGGCGATGACGAAGCCGAAGACTCCGGTGGCGACCAGGGTGGCCACCGCGATCGCGTCGCACACCAGGGTCACGGGCATGACCGTGGCGCACCACAGGTTGAGCACCAGGAGCACCGCGTAGACGACGACGATGGCCTGGCGCAGCGTCCTGGCCCCGGCGATGAACCGCTTGTGCCGTGTGTAGGCGGCGTTCGACAGGACGTAGACGAGGACGACGGTGCTCAGCAGAGCACCCACGACAGATGGCAACATGTTTCCCCCCAGAAATGATCGGCCCGGCCCGGAAGCTCCTTCGCTCCGCGCCGAGAACGCCACCGGCCCCCCGACCGGTTCGACGTCCGCCCGGCCGCGGTGGTCGCCACCGGGTCGGGTATGCATCAGTTTGCATGAGGAAACAGTTTTTTGCATCTGTTGATGGCTGTCCGGGCGACCCCACATCTGCCCACATCGGCACGGTCATCTCCCCTCACGGACCCACCGGGCCCTGGTCCCGTCCCGCCCTCGAGTGGTTGACTGGGCGCCGTCGGCACCTGCTCAGGCTGCCGTGGCACCACCAGGAGAGGGAGCAGCATGCGCAAGCCGGAGTCCGTCGTCGTGATCACCGGAGCGTCCAGCGGCATCGGCCGGGCGACTGCCCTCCGTTTCGCCGGGCGGGGAACGAGCCTCGTCCTCGCGGCCCGCCGGGCCGAGGCCCTCGACACCGTGGCCGAGGAGTGCCGCCGGCGGGGTGCCCGAGCCGTCGCCGTGCCGACCGACGTGACCGACCCCGAGGCCGTGGAGGAGCTGGCCCGGCGAGCGGTGGAGGAGTTCGGCCGCCTCGACGTGTGGGTCAACGACGCCGCCGTGGGCTTCTTCTCGCCCTTCCTGGACGTGCCGCTCGAGGACTTCCGGCGGGTCCTGGACGTCAACGTGATGGGCTACGTCCACGGCGCCCGTGCCGCCCTGCCCGTGATGCGCCGCCAGGGCCGGGGGGTGCTCGTGAACGTGTCCTCGGTCGTGGCCGAGATCGCCCAGCCCTACACCTCCGCCTACTCGATGTCGAAGGCCGCCGTCCGCGCCCTGGGGGTGAGCCTTCGCGAGGAGCTGAGCCTGGACGGGTTCGACGACGTGAAGGTGTGCACGGTGCTCCCCGCGAGCATCGACACACCCTTCTTCCGTCACGCCGCCAACTACACCGGCCGGGCCGTCCAGCCGATGGCGCCCGTGTCCGATCCCCGGGCGGTGGCGCGCGCGGTCGTCTCGGTCGCGCGGAGGCCCCGCAGGGAGGTGGTCGTGGGAGCCATGAGCCGCTCGATGGTGCTGGAGCACCGGCTGGCCCCGGGGCCGATGGAGGCGATGATGGCGCGGCAGGTGGACGCCTCCCACCTCTCGGACGAGCACACCGCGACGGACAGCACCGGAAACCTGCACCAGCCCTCGCCGAACCCCGAGACCGCGGCGGTCTCCGGCGGATGGGCGGGTCGGCGCAGGACGGCGCAGCGGCGGATCGTAGCAGCCGGCCTGCTGGTGACCGGTCCACTGGTGGTCCGGCGCCTGCTGCGCCGAGCGCCCGGCTCTTGCTCTCAGCGGACTTTATAGTCAGCCTGCTTTCGTATTGCCTCGTTTCATGTGAGACTGGGCGAACACCGCTCGAGGAACTCACCGTTCACGGTGACCGCCACAGGAAAGAGGTACTTCCATGATCAGCACGATCCAGAACCTTGGTGTCCGCAGCGAGCACGCCTACGCGGCGGGCTTCGCCTCCATCGGCCTGTCCGTCCTCTCCTGGACGGTCAGCCTCGGCAAGAGCAAGTCCAAGCCCCAGGCCGACCGCTGGGGCCTGTTCGTGGGCGAGTGGACCCCGACCTTCTTCGCGATCGGCGTGGCCCTGAAGCTTGAGGAGACCTCCTCCAAGAAGTAGGTCCCCCGGACAGCGCGTGCCCGGACACGGCGGCGGCCCCCATCCTCACGGGTGGGGGCCGCCGCCGTGTCCGGGGCGGGTCAGTGCCCGGCCCGGGGCAGGTCCTTCACGGCAGGGCCCTCGAGCAGGGAGCCGTCCGCGGCGAACCGGGAACCGTGCAGGGGGCAGTCCCACGAGCGCTCGGCGTCGTTCCAGCGCAGCACGCCGCCGAGGTGCGTGCAGACGCCGGAGACCTTGCAGGTGGTGCCGTCGACGGTGGACACGGCCACGGGGCGGCCGTGCTCGCGGCCGACGACGCCCCGACCCTCCGCGGGCGCTCCACCGGGCAGTTCCTTGCGCTCGGCTCTGAACCAGTCCTTGGGCGCGTTGAGGCCCACGCCCGCGTTGACGCGCAGGGCGGTGAGGATGTCCGACGGCGTGGTCACGCGCCGGCCCAGCGTCTCGGCCCACGGAACGCTGCCGCCGAGGATCTCGGCGCTCAGCGCGATCGAGGCGGCGACGGCGTTGCTCATCCCCCACTTGTTGTAGCCGGTGGCGAGGTAGATGCTGCCGCCGCCGCGGGGCAGGGCGCCGATGAAGGGGATCAGGTTGACCGACTGGTAGTCCTGCGCCGCCCACGCGTGGGTGCGCTCGGCCCCGGGGAACCAGCGCTGCGTCCAGGACTCGAGGTCGTCCACGGCGGCCTGCGGGGAGGCGGAGCGCCCCACCACGTGGTCGTTGCCGCCCACCAGCAGCAGCTCCTCCCCGTCGACCGGCACGGTGCGCAGGGTCCGGCCGGGGCTGTCCGCGGTGATGTACATGCCCTCCGGGATGGACCCCGGCGCCCCGGGAACCCGGTAGGTCAGCGCGTAGGAACGGTTCGGGGAGAGCTTGGCGAAGTACCCGCCGCGGTCCAGGACCGGGGTGCCCGTGGCGAGCACGAGCCGGTCGGCACGCACCGACCCCTGCGAGGTCTGCACCGTCAGCGGCGAGCGGACGCCGGCACCGGTGATCCGGACGTCTTCCACGAGCGTGCCGCCGCGCTCCCGCAGCTCGGCCACCAGGGCGCCGAGCACCTCCATGGGGTGGAACTGGACCTGGTCCGGCATCGTGATGGCACCGGAGACCTTGTAGGGGAGACCGGTGTCACGGGTCCAGTTCACGTGCAGACCGGCGATGCGGGCGGCCTGGAGCTCCTTGCGCAGGGCGGAGGTGCCCTGCGACGTCGTGGCGTAGGTGTAGGCGGCGCGGCGCTGGAACGGGACCCCTCGATCCTCGAGGTAGCGGATCAGCCACTCCTGACCCTCCCGGTTCCCGTCCACGTAGGCGCGCAGCACCGTGTCCGACTGGTGCCGGTGGATCTGGGAGAGCGTGGTGCCCTGCAGCAGGGACAGCTTCGCCGTCGTGTTGCCCGTGGTGACGGCACCCACGGAGCGGGCCTCGAGCACGGCGACCCGCTGGCCCGCACGCGCCAGCAGCACCGCGGTGGTCAGCCCGGTCAGCCCGGCACCCGCCACGACGGTGTCGTAGTGCACCCCCGGGACGAACTGGTCCGACGCGGTGGACGGCACCTCGTACGTGTCGAGCCATACGGATTTCATGGAGGAGCTCCCTCGTGGTCGGTGCGGTCGGGGCGGTCGGACCGTGATGCCATCCTGGTGGCCACCTGGTACGAAGTCCACTGCCCATTTCCGGGGAAACCCCTGCGCACCGGCTGTCGGAGGCGGTTCCTAGACTCGTCCTCATGCCCCCGGAACCGTCCATGGTCGACATCACCCGCATCTACTACGAACCTGCCGCCGCCGAGCTGCCCCGGGGGCGGCAGGTCCTCGAACGGTGGCCGGACGCCACCCTGGTGGAGGTGCCGAGCCACTGGCAGATCCCGGAGCTGCACGGGGACGAGACCAACGCGCGGCGGTGGGTGCGGATCAAGCGCGAGGCCCTGGTGCTGGGGGTCAAGAAGTCGTTGGCGGCGAGGCCCAACGGCCGCTCGGCGGACTTCATCGCGCCGTCCACGGCCAACGGGTGCGCCATGGCATGCGCCTACTGCTACGTGCCCCGCCGGAAGGGCTACAGCAATCCGGTGACGGTCTTCGCCAACATCGAGCAGATCACCGGCTACCTGGACCGGCACATCCGCCGGCAGGGCACCAAGCCGGAGCCCAACCAGTGCGATCCGGACGCGTGGGTCTACGACCTCGGGGAGAACAGCGACTGCTCGGTGGACGCGCTGCTCAGCGACAACGTGCAGGACCTCGTGGACCTGTTCCGCCGCCACCCCACGGCCAAGGCGTCCTTCGCCACGAAGTACGTCAACCGGGAGCTGCTGGACTGGGACCCGCAGGGACGGACCCGGGTGCGGTTCTCGCTGATGCCGGCGCACCTGGCCAAGCTGACGGACATCCGGACCACGCCGGTGCCGGAGCGGATCGCCGCCATCGACGAGTTCGTGGCGGCCGGGTACGAGGTGCACGTGAACTTCTCGCCGGTGATCGTCACGGACACGTGGCTGGAGGACTGGGCCGAGCTCTTCGAGCAGCTCGACGACGGTCTGAGCACGGCGGCCAAGGAACAGCTGGCCTCCGAGGTCATCTTCCTCACCCACAACGCCCAGCTCCACGAGGTCAACACGCAGTGGCACCCCAAGGCCGAGGAGGTGCTGTGGCGCCCGGACCTCCAGGAGACGAAGCGCTCCCAGAACGGGGCCCTGAACGTGCGGTACCGGTTCCGGGACAAACAGCGGTACCTGGAGCAGTTCCTCGACCTGCTGCACGAGAAGCTGCCGTACTGTGACGTCCGCTACGCGTTCTGAACCGAGGCACCCGGGTCACGCCACCCGGGGATCGTAGCCGTCCGACGGCCGGCAGACCGTGGTCAGCAGGAACACCGAGTCCTCCAGGGCCTCCACCGAGTGGCGGGAGTCGGTGAGGGACAGCAGCTCCCCGGCCGTGAGCTCCTCGGCGAGCTGACCGCGCTTGAGCACCCGGACCCGGCCGCGCAACAGCTGCAGGGTGGCGGCGGGAGGAGAGACGTGCTCGGCGAGCTCCTTGCCGGCGCACAGCGCCATCATCGTCTGCCGCAGCACGCCGTCGTGGACCACGAGCTCTGCGCTGCGCCCGGCACCGGACGCCCGCGCCTTCCGGAGATTGGCGGTGGCGAGGTCGTCGAGACGGGGCATGGGTCCTCCTGGTGGCGCGTCAGCGGTGAGGGGTCAGAGCAGCGCACCCTCGAGCCGCAGCAGGTACTCCTTGCGCTCCATGCCGCCGGCGTAGCCGGTGAGCCGCCCGTTGGCGCCGATGATCCGGTGGCACGGGACGAGCAGGCTGACGGGGTTGCGGCCGTTGGCGGCCCCGACCGCCTGGGCGGCGCGGGGCGCCCCGATGACACGGGCCACCTGCCCGTATGTGCCGGTCGTGCCGTACGGGATCTGCGCGAGGGCGTTCCACACGCGCACCTGGAACGGCGTCCCGTGGAGGACGACGTCGGCGTCGAACTCCTGCAACCGTCCCGCGAAGTACTCGCCGAGCTGCTCGCGGACGTGCGGGAGCAGACTGTCGTCTCGTGCCCCGAAAGCGGTGGGGATCGGCCCCTGGCGTGCTTCCTCGACGGAGAGCGCCACGAGCGCCCCTGCTTCCTCGACAAGTGCCAGCGGGCCGATGGGCGACTCCACGACGGCGTGACGGCGGACGGTCGAGGTGGTGGGTGCCGGGCTCAGTCTCAGTCCCATGGGCCGATTCTACGCCCGGCGCAGCTGCCCCCGCGGTGTGCGGGCCAGGGTGTAGGACGGCTCCCGCAGCCGGCACGTCCACTCGTAGTTCTCGGCACCCGTGGGGACGTTGACCAGGGGGTCGAAGCGTTCGTCCTCCCCGAACGGCGCGCCGGGACCGAGCTCGACCGTCCCGAAACGCTGCCACGGCCCCAGGGGCGTGGCCCAGTACAGCCCCAGGACCCACGGCTCGGAGGCGACCGACGCCCGGAAGAGGTCGGGGCGGGCCGGCAGGCGCTCCGTGCGCGGCTCGGGATGGGCGGCGACCAGCACGGGGCCGCCGAGACCGCGATAGGGCATGAAGGAGGCGAACGCACTGTCCGGCACGTGCCGATGGAAGGTGGGGACGAAGCGGGAGAACTGCCCGCTGCCGGCGGTCGCGAGGAGGACGTCGGCCCGGCCGTCGCTGCGGCCCTCCATCTGCCCGGAGGGCGGCACGGGGCAGCGCAGGGCGAGACCCAGGATGTCGGGCCATCCCTGCGGGAAGCCGATGGAGCGGGAGAAACGGGCGCGCACCGGGTCCTCACCGGCCTCGTCGATCCAGTGGATGCCGCTGGTGCCGCCGCCCGCCCGGGTCAGGAGGCCTTCGAGCCCGACACCCTCCGAGTGGATGGGCCTCTGGGGTCGGAACTGCTTGAGCAGGACGAACGGCGCGCGGGCGGCGGACCCGAGGAGGGTGCTGATCGGTGCGGTCGTCATGACCCACACGCTACCCGGGAGCCCGTGTCCGGATCAGCGGAGTCGGACGCGGATCGGCCCGCGGGCCGTCCGGCCGTCGACCACATGGCCCTGCTGGGTGATGTCCACGAGCCCGTCGTCGGCCATCCTGTACGCCTCCTGACGCACGTCCTCCATCAGGTGCCGCCAGCCGTCGGGGCCAGTGCGCGGGCCGCCTCGGACGGGCAGACGGTCTTCTCGGGCCCGCGGAGGCGGACCAGGTCGAGCAGCGCCGAGCGCATCTCGGTGGGCGACGGGGTGGTCACGGTCGGCTCCTCTCCGTGCGGGCACGGTCATGGGTGCGTTCGGGCGGCCCCGTCCGTGCGGATCCGCCCGTGGGAGCGTTCGGGCAAGTCCGGTCGTGGACGCCTTCGGGCGGGCCCATCCGTGCAGGTCCGGTCCTGGTGCGCTCGGGCGAGCCCGGAACAGGGCGGGCGGCAGGTACCGGATCCCGACTCCCCGGATCCCGACTCCCCGGGTTCCAGGTTCCAGGTTCCAGGATGTCAGAACGGCGGCGGATCGCCGGCCGGATCGACTCCAGGACCAGACCGAGGAACGGAGCACGGAGCGGCGCCCGTGACACGGTGCGGCGCGTGATCCGGTCCTGGGCGCGGGGCAGGGGCCGGGACGACGTACGATTTTCTGTCCGGTGCCGGGTCCGGGTGATGGTGCTCCTGCGGGTAGGTCCGGTGGACCTGTCCCGCAGGGGAGGTCCACTCCAGCACGCCGTGGTGGTGCAGGAAGTTTGCCTCTCCGGACTCTTCGGGGACAGGGTATTCGCGTCCGGGTTGCGGCTGCCGGGGGTCCGATCGCCCCGGCTTGAAGCCCCCGTGTTCCAGGTGCCCGGGTTCCAGTCGCTCAGGCGCCACATGCTCCACCCGCCACCGGCCCAACGGGCCGTCCCGGTGCTTGAGCAGGTGGTGGTGCCGGCACAGGTGTGCGAGGTTGTCCGCCGAGGTCCGGCCGCCGTCCGCCCATGCGATCGTGTGGTCGAGGTCGCAGCGAGACGCCCGGCGCCGACAGCCCGGGAAGCGGCACGTGCCGTCTCTGGCTCGCAGACGGTGCTTGAGATCCGCGGGCACCGCGTAGGTGCTGCGGTCCCGGTCCAGGACGGTTCCGGTGACGGGATGGGTGAGGATCCGTGACCAGGACGGCGCGCGAGCCGCGATCCGCTCCGCCAGACCGACCGGGATGGGCCCGTAGCCCTCCAGCTCCGCGCAGCGGGAGGTGCGCGGCAGACTCTCGACGGAACCCGGGATCCCCTCCCCCGCGTCTCGGAGGAGCGCGAGCACGGGCACGGTGACCGTCACGTGCCCGCGGATGCCGCGGAGGTGGTCGGGCAGGTCGGCGGGCTCGCCGTCGAGCAGGAGATCCGCCAGCACGTCGGCCCGCAGCTGGGGCACCGTGCGACGCTCCGGAGACCCGGGAGCGAGTTCGAGCGACCCTCCGTCCGACGCGGCCGTGGCCGACGACGCGGGCAGCGACGAGGCCGGAGTCTGCGCCGTGAGGACCTCGACGGGGGCCGCGGGGACCGCGCGACCGACCAGCGTGTCGAGGCGGTCCTGGATCGCGTGCGCAGTGGCTGCGTCCAGGAGGGCGCACAGCTGTGCCATGCCGTCCTCCCGGGGTTCGACCCACACGCGCCGGTCCCGCAGCGCCAGCCGGTGGCGCTGCTCCTCGGTCTCCCGCAGCAGACCCGCGCGGCGCCGGCGTGCGAAGGCGCGCAGCTGGGCCACGGTGCTGTCCGGCGCCCGAAAGAGCAGCTCGTCGACGATCCGGCGAACGCTCTCGACCGGCGCCTGCTGCTCCGGCGGGAGGCTGTCGGCGTCCCGTACGAGCTCGCGCCACAGCTCGACGAGCACCCCCGCCTGCCGAACTCCCACCAGGCCCTGTTCGAGCGCTTCGAGGACCTCGGGCAGGGCCTCCGCGAGCATCACGGCGTCCTCGACACGGCGCAGCGCGGTGCCCGCGGGGAGCCGGAGGACCGGACCGATCTCGTCGGCCACGTCCCGCACCGTCTGCTCATCGGGCTCGAGGGAGTGCGGGCCCAACCGGTCCGCCTCAGGCGGCATCCAGAGCGCCTCCACCATCCAGCGCTGCTCGCGGGCCTCCTCCTGCAGCTGCCAGAGCCGGTGGAGCAGCCGGTACTGGCGTCCCGCGGCCCTGGCCTCCGCACGGGACTCCTCGACCAGTGCCCGCACGCCGTCGGAGAACTCCTCGCCGATCTCGGCCAGGTCCGTCTCCTCCCGGAGGGCATCCTCCAGGCTTCGCGGCGGAACGGCGGTGGCGGCCATGGTTCATGATCCCAGCCTGCTCCGACACGCTAGGACGTGACGTGGATCACCAAGAAGAACCCCGTGTTCCGCCCGGCACGGCCGGGCAGGAGGCGGGAACCGCTCAGGCCTGCGCGAACGGATAGTCCGTGTAGCCCTCGGCGCCCTGCGTGTAGAACGTCCGCGGGTCCGGCACGTTCTCCGGCAGACTTTCCGCCCAGCGCCGCGCCAGGTCCGGGTTCGCGATCGCCGGGCGCCCGACGACGACGCCGTCCGCCACGCCCTCCTCGATCAGCCGCACCCCCTCCTCGCGGGTGGTCGGAACGTCGCTGAAACCGCTGTTGGCCAGGAAGGCGCCGCCGAAGCGGGCGCGCAGCCCCTGCACGAAGTCCCCCGCCGGCTCCTTGTGCAGGACTGACAGGTAGGCGAGGCCGAGGTCCTCGATGCCGTCGACGAGAGCGGAGTACGTGGCCCGGACGTCCTCGTGGTCGGTCTCCCAGGCGGCCTGGATGTTGTGCTCGGGAGAGATCCGCAGGCCGACCTTGTCCGCACCAACGGCCTCGGCCACGCCTCGGACGACCTCGACCACGAAGCGGGCACGGTTCTCCGGGGAACCGCCGTACTCGTCGGTCCGCTGGTTGGCGCCGGGCGCGAGGAACTCGTGCAGCAGGTAGCCGTTGGCTCCGTGGATCTCCACACCGTCCAGGCCCGCCTCGATCGCGTTGCGCGAGGCCTGGACGAAGGACTCCACCACGGCCGGCAGCTCCTCGTCGGTCAGGGCGTGCGGGACGGGGTAGTCCGCCTTGCCCCGATAGGTGTGCGTTCTCCCCTCGATCGCGACAGCGCTCGGAGCCACCGGCTGGGAACCGCCGTTGATGTCCGGGTGCGTGACGCGCCCGGCGTGCATGACCTGCATGAAGAGCCGGCCGTCGGCGGCGTGGACACGCTCGGCCACACGGCGCCAGCCCTCGACCTGTTCCGGCGTCGCGATGCCGGGCTGGTAGGCGAAGCCCTGCCCCACCTCATCGGGGTAGGTGCCCTCGGTGACGATGAGGCCCATCGAGGAGCGCTGGGCATAGTGCTCCGCGTTGAGCTCTCCGGGGACGCCGTCACGGCCGGAGCGCATCCGGGTGAGCGGCGCCATGACGAGACGGTTCGGCAGCTGGAGGGAACCGAGGGTGAAGGGGGTGGACAAGGTGGAGTTCGGCACGGGGAGACCTTTCATCAGAGCACGGGTTCTTTCCGTGTCAACGGAAGATCCCCCGGAGTTATTTGCACCGCCGCTGTCTCCTTCCTCACAGCCGGCGGCACCCCTGCACCCTGGATCCAGAACGAGCGGCCCGGCGCGGCCCCCGAGCCGGCACGCCAGGACCTCTTATCCGCCCCCTCGGCCGGAGCGAGCGCGGCCGTAGCCGCGCGGGGTGGCCCCCAGCACCGACCGGAACTCCCGGGTGAGGTGGGACTGGTCCGCGAAGCCCAGCTCCGCGGCGAGCGCCCCGAGGTCCGCGGCCGGGTCGGCGCGCATCCGCTCGGCCGCCTCCTGGAGCCGACGACGACGGAGCAGCAGCTGCGGCGGCATTCCCACGAACCGGGCCGCGAGCCGTTGCAGTGAGCGCTCGGACACGTGCAGCTGCCGTGCCAGGTCGGCCGGGCTCCGCACATCGGTGCCCGCCTCGAGGAGGTCGACCATGCGATTGGCCAGGGCACCGTCCCGCGCCGCCGCCGGGGGAACCTCCGCTGCCAGCACCCGGATGTGGCCCGCGAGCAGGACCGCCGACCGCGCGTGCCGGCCGGTCGGGCCGTCCCCTGTCATGGCCCCCGCGACGGCCGAGTGCAGCCCGGACGCACGAACCGGCGCGGACCCGTCGAGCAGGTCCGCCGGGCGCTCCGTGAACAGCAGGACCCCCGCCGGTCGCAGCAGCGCGCCGACCGCCCAACCCCGGCCCGTGAGCACCCGGGTGGACGCGCGGCTCGTGGGCCCGTGCAGCACCACACCGTCCGGTTCGACCACCACGTTGCTCGCCGGATAGCCCAGCACCAGCTGCTCGGCCCGCTCCCCCGCCGGCAGGTCCCACTCCGGGATCCACAGCTGCCGGACGAGGTGGGCGACGTCGTCGGGCGCGGGCAGGCGCACGACCGTGGCGTGCGGTCCCGGGGTGAGGTGGCCCCGCGTGGTGGGCGGCTCGCTCATGGCACGAGCGTAGCCACCCGAGGGTGGCGGAAATCTTCAAGACCGGCCGCGGACCGCTCACTAGGCTCGGGGCATGAGCACAGAGCAGAACCTCCGTGGGGTCACCGGAGCGCACACCTCCGACGGGACGCCCCACGGGTACACGTCCCTGACCCCTTTCATCGCGGTGGTCGACGCGGCCGCGGCGATCGACTTCTACACCCGCGTCTTCGGTGCCGTCCTCGTCGACCGCACCGACATGCCCGGGCCGGACGGGACTCCCGTCGTCGTGCACGCGACCCTGGACCTCGGCAGCGGACGGCTCCAGCTGGGCGAGGTGAACCCCGCCTTCCACCTCGTGCCTCCACCCGCGGGCGACGACGACTGCTACTCGCTGGGCCTCTACGTCCCGGACGTCGACGACGCGGTGGCGCGCGCCGTCGCCGCCGGCGCCACGGTCCGCGAACCCGTCAGCACGTTCGTCTCCGGCGACCGCTACGGCAGCATCCGCGACCCGATCGGCGTCCGCTGGTCGGTCATGACCCGGGTCGAGGATCTCTCCGAGGAGCAGAGCAACGCCCGTGTCGCCGAGTGGGCGGAGTCCATGGGGCAGGAGTGAAGCGCCGCGCGGCTCAGGCGTCCCGGGGGTCGGCGGCCGGGGCGTGCAGCTCCAGGGCGATGTCGTCCGGGTCGCGGAACTCCAGGATGTGGCCGACGCCGATGTCCTTGATCCCCTCGTGGGCGATCCCCAGGTCGTCCAGCACGACGACGGCGTCCTGCAGGTCGGCCTGCGACGCCACGGTGAAGCACAAGTGGTCCAGCCCCACCCGGTCCGCGTCGTGCCGGTCCCCGTCCGGCGCCACCGGCCGGAGTCCGAGCAGGCCACCGCCGAACTGGTAGATGACGCCGCCGAAGAGGAAGGCCAGCTGGTCCTTCGTCTCCTGGTCGGCGTCCGCCGGAGGAGCCTCGAAGGCGACCGGGAAGCCGAAGACGGCGTCGTAGAAGGCGCGGGATCGGTCGATGTCGGTGACCGTGAGCCGGACGTGGGCGTAGTCGGTGGCGCTGATGGGCACAGTGTTCTCCGGTGTCGTCGGGGTCGCGCTTCGAGCGGGATGTCCTGCCGTGCGCACCGGACGGAGGTGTCCGCCCCCGGTGCCAGGACGCGCACTCTACGGGGCTCCACCCCTGCGGGCGAGGGTCCGGGCCCCGCGCGCGAACTCCTCGGACGCGCGCGGGGCCCGGCCTCCGGGACGGGTCCCGGTCGCGGCTTTCCAACCCTCGACCGGGACCGTCAGCTTCTCCCTGTGTCCCGGGGATCCCCTCGCACGATCCAGCCAACCACCACCTGCTGAACACGAGCTGAAGCAGGACTGCCTCACGGTGGTCCTGGTGGCGCCGCCCGTCCCCGCTGGCGTGAGCGCGCCGGCTCAGTCCCCGGTGAACCAGAAGTCGCCGAACCCGTACTTCAGCACCTTGTAGGCGAAGTCGTTCTCGGTCGGCCCCTCGAGGGCGTAGTCGAAGCGAGCGACGACCTGGCGCTGAGCGTCGTACTCGGCGAACGTCAGGGCCTGGCCGCTGTTGACCACGAGCGGACCGCCGAGGTCCTGCACGTTGCTGACGATCGCGGAGTAGGGCACGGGGACGGTCTCGACCTCGCTGTAGGTCCCGGCGTTCTCGTCGACGAGGTACTTCCGGTACTCCGAGCGGAGGGAGGGGTCTGCCGTGGGCACCGGGGAAGCCCCGGCGGGCACGGGAGCCGTGTAGTCCGGGCGGCTGCTCATCCTCCAGAACGAGTTGTCGAACATCGTGAGGTAGTACTGGCCGTCCGCCAGCGACTCGTCGTCGTGGCGCACCACCGAGTGCTGCCCGCCGGTGTCGGGGAAGTCCCCCGCCTTCTCGAGGAGCAGGTCCTCGGCGTCGGTGCCGGCCCAGACCTCGCGCTGACCGATGATGTACTCGACCGCTGGGTTCCCGTGGACGTCGTCGACCTTCAGGATCGCGGAGGTCTCGCGCGCGCTGACGATCACGGAGTCGCCGTCGGGGGACCAGTCGACCGAGTTCAGATGCAGCCAGTCGTCCACCCCGTTCGGGCCCTGGGGCTGGGTGCGAGACTTGTAGTCGGCGAGGAGTTCCGTGAAGTCGACCGTCTTCTCGTAGGCCCCGGTTCGGAGGTCCAGGGAAACCAGGACGTCCTCCACGCTGCCCTTGGCGGTCTCCGTCGCCAGGATGACGAGCTTGCCGTCGTCGGTGACGTCGAAGTCGTGGTGCATCTCGTAGCCGTCCAGGACGTGGGTGGCCACGACCCGGCCGAGCCCGTCGATCCGGGCGACCTTGTCCGCCCCGACGGTGGTCACCATGGTGTCGCCGTAGAACTCCAGGCGGTCAGTGCGGTAGCTCTCGAGGTCGAACTCCGCGCGTAGCACCCCCGCGTTGTCGTAGAGCAGGGTGTAGTCGATGTGTCGCTTCAGGCCCATGACGGCGAACAGGCCCTCGGTGAGCTCCTCGGCGTCCCCCACCACGGTGCGGTCGAGGGTCGTGCGGTCGCCCGAAGCGCTCGGTGGAGCGGTCATGGTGAACGAGAACTCCGTGGGTTCGCCGCCGTCGGGCTGCCAGGTGGTGGTCACGGTGTTCTCGACGCCCGGGACCACTCCGATGAGCTGCCCCTCGAACGACGAGGCGCTCGGGTCGTGGTCCTTGGCGACGCGCGTGAAGTCCTCGGTGCCGGGAGAGCTGACGGTGTACGTCAGGGTGCCGTTGTCCTCGGTGTCGAACTGGGCGAGCACACCGGTGGTGTTGGTGCCGAAGGGGTCGAGCACGAGCAGGGGGTCCGCGGGAGAGGAGTCCAGGGTCTTCAGGTCCTCCAGCGCGGCGTCGACCACCTCTTGCACGTCCAGGGCGAATCCGTCGCGCCCCTCGGGACCGCCGTTGCGGGCCACCGAGACCGTGTAGACGTTCGCGTCCGCCTGCGGGTAGGTCTCGGCCCTGGCCACCAGCTGATCGGCGGCCGGCATCACGGGAGGAGCATCAGGCTGCTGCGGCACCCGCGTCGGCTCGACCGCGACGACCGGGCTCCCCGCCACGACCAGGGCTGCCGCGAGCAGGGTGACGGAAAGAGCGCGCGATCTGTTCGACATCTCGGACTCCTGGTGGTGGGCACGGCGGTCAGATTCCGCTGAGTCTAACCACCCGATAGTCTTCTGATAAGGGACGATGCCTTTGCGGAAGCTAATGCCTCACCCCAGAGGCGTCTCGGCACCGGGGGATGACCCCGGATAACCCCCGGGCCGCCCTGCTCCGGGCCCCCCTGCTCCGGGACGGCTGCGCAGTTTCCGCAACGCCGTCCGTGCGGGTGCCGCTCCAGGACCGGACCACCCGGCTCCGCCTCACGGCCCCCGGCCGGGCTCGCACTGGTCGGCGCAGTCGCGCAACCGTGCCACGAGCTCCTGGGCCGCCGGGTCCTGGTCGAACTCGCTCACCACGAGGCGCCGGACACCGGAGCTCTCCCGGACCTCGATCACGTAGGACTGCTGGTCGGCCGTACCGTGGCGGGTCGTCGGCGCGGTCGATCCCAGCCGGTGCGCACGGACGGCCTCGAAGAGGTCGAGCAGCGCGTCCTGCTGCGCCCGGGGCAGGGACTCGGTCTCGAAGCTTCGCTCCACGGCCAGCCCGGGGAAGTACGCGATGCCTCCCTCGAGGCGGTAGCTGACTCTCGCCATGAACGGCACCGTCCCTCCGTAGGACGCGGATGGCCCGGGCCGGTCCCGCGCGGGACCGGCGGGGCCGGTGGGAAATCAGTTCCCGACTATACCCGTGGCCCCCTTCCGGGTCAGGCGCCAGCACCCGTCCGCTCCGTCGAAGGTCGACATGGCGCCCGTGGCGACGTCGCCGGCGAGCGTGCCGGCGTACCGGGCCGAACCGGCATCGAAGGACAGGAGCAGCGTGCCGTCCTGCTGGTGCCACCGGCCGGACAGCTCGCCGGTGAACGAGCCGTTCTCGTGGAAGGTCAGGCCCGCCCGCGCGTAGGAGTCCGTGCAGCCCCAGCTGTAGTGGAGCACCCACTCGTCCGCGAGGGCGCCCACGGACCGGGTCGCCTCGGGCGTGACCCCCACCTGCTGCCAGGCGTCCGCCACCACGGTCTGCTCCGCGGGTCCGAACAGGGTGACGGCGTGCTCGAGCGTGAGGCCTGCGAAGTCCTTGAACTGCGCGGTCCACCGCAGGCTCCGCAGCTCGGGATCCCGCATCGCCGCGTACCAGATCCGGCCGGCCTTCTCCCAGCTGTGACCGCCCAGTCCGGTCGCCGTGAGGTAGAAGGCCCGGTTCGGGATGCCGGAGTTGATGTGCACCCCGCCGTTGTCGTCCAGGGTGTGGACGAAGCGGGACATGTGGTCCGGCTGTGGGTCCTTGCCCAGCACGTCGTCGTCGAACGCGGTGCCGGGCGCCTTCATCGAGCGGAGACCCACGCCGTTGACGGCGTTCGTGAAGAGGCCGGCGCCGATGATCCAGTCGGCGTCCGCGGCCGTCTTCCGGGGAACGGCCACGTACTGCTTGACCATGGCCCCGATGACGTCGGAGAAGTGCTCGTTGAGCGCCCCGGACTGGTGCATGTACAGGAGGTCGGACTCGTGGGTGGTGATGCCGTGCGCGAGCTCGTGCCCGATGACGTCCACGGAGGCGGTGAAGCGGTTGAAGTACTGGCCGTCGCCGTCCCCGAAGATCATCTGCCGGCCGTCCCAGGCCGCGTTGTTGTACTTGTTCTGGTAGTGCACCGTGCCGAGCAGGGCCATGCCGGCGTCGTCGAGGGAGTTGCGCCCGAAGACCTCCTGCAGGAGGTCGAACGTGGCTCCCAGCCCCTCGTACGCCTCGTCCACGGCGGGGTCCGCACTGGCGGGGTCTCCCTCCGAGCGCACGAGCGTCCCCGGCAGCTCGGCCGTGTTGCCCGCCGAGTGGACCCTGCGCTCCTTGTGAGCGGTCGCCTGCGCCGCTACGGCCCGAGCGGTCAGGTCCGCGATCAGCCGTTCCGCCCGGACCGTGGTGTCCACGGCGAGGGCGGCCAGGGCGTTCCTGCGGGTCTGCTCGTCCCCGTGCACCGCCATCTGCTCGTGCACGTACGGCGGGATCACACCGCAGAACGGTCCGTGCCGGTGTCCGTGATTCGTGGTCATCACTTCCCCACCCCTCCGCATCAGATCCGGTTGCCCGCGGCGTCCAGCTCACCGGGAGCCGTCCCCGCGGAGCCCAACTCACCGGGCGCCGTCCCCGCGGAGTCCAGCCTCCGCCCGGCGACGTCCGCGGGCTGCCCCGCGCTGCTGTCCGCGGAGTCCGGCCAACCGGCGGATTCCCGCCTGACCAGGTACCAGCAGCCACCCGGCGAGCCGTCGAAGGAGGACATCGCCCCTGCTCCCGCGCTGCCGGTGAGCGTGCCGCCGTACTGTGCGGGGCCGTCGACGAAGCGGAGCAGCAGGGTGCCGTCGTGCTGCCGCCAGGCTCCGGAGAAGCCGCCGCCCGAGAAGCTGCCGTCAGCGTTGAACACGAGGCCTACCCTGCCGTAGTCGTCGGTGCAGCCCCAGCTGAAGTGGAGCACCCACGGACCGGAGATCGTCACTGTTCCACCCCTTTCCTCGCCCGGCGCGCGAGCACCGGCGGGACCGATGCCCGGGTTCTCCGGGGAACGGAGAACCATGTGCATCGATCATCCCACCAGGAACCGACGGCGTAGCGGTCGGCGCGGAAATCAGCAGCCGGTGCCCTGCGGGTTCTCGAGGCAGTCGTCCGCGTAGTTACGCACCGTGGAGCGCCAGACGCTGATCGGCACAGGCGCGCTCGTCACGTCGTTGAGCCCTGCCACGGGCAGCCATGGGCCGCCCGCCACCGAGTACTCGCCGGAGAACCAGGTGGTGAGCGAGACGGCGTAGTCGCCGGTCTCGGTGTAGACGTGACTGGTGTCGGTCTCCACGTCCCACGCCCCCTCCGCGAGCGGGGCGCCGCTGAGCTCGGTGGGACCGAGCCCGGTGCCGTCGCCGTAGTCCCACGCGTACTGGACGGGGACGGCGCGGACCTGCACCGGGAACCCGCCCAGCTCGGTGCTGAACTGCTGGGGCCTGGCCTCCGCCCAGACGTTGGTGTGCATGCCCCGCAGCGTGTCGGGCGCGGGCTGGACGACACTGGCCGCGGGCGCAACAGCCAAGGTCCTGAAGTCCTGCAGGGTGAACGTCGGCAGCTCCACGATCTCCTCGCCGCCCTCCGCCTCGGCGACCGAGACGCACATGGGCTCGCCCCACGGCGTGCTCGGACCGTCCCCCTGTCGCACAACGACATTCATGTACACGCCGTCCCCACCATCCGCCGTGGTGCAGTCCCGCTCGGCCAGGCAGTCCTCGAGGATGTCACCGGTCCGGTTGGTGCACGGGTTCTGCAGGCCGAACGTCTGCGACTTCGACTGCGCGATCGTGTCCGGGTTGAACGGCCGGTCGATGCCCTGGTCGCTCAGGTACTGGCGGAGCGCTTTCTGGAAGGCTGGGTCTTCGTCGGGGTCGTAGTCGACCGGGGCGGCAAATCCGTGCTTAACAGCTGCAATACTTTCCAAATTTTTCTGTCCACTCTCGTGGCGCACATCGACCGACAGCTTTACCTCGTCGCCGTCCGCATAAGAATCGAAATTATAGGATTCGCTTTTTTGGATTTCATTCTTTTTGAACAGTGTCTGTCTGGAGTCACCCTCGTCTCCCTCCAACGCGTGAGCCTCCGTCAGAGGTAGGAGAACCATGGACAAGGACAATAACGCTACGGCGCGAAAAGCATTCATTGCTGTTCGCCTGCAATGGGGGCAAGAGTTATATAAATCCAGCTACCGTCTGAGAAGTCCATATAAAGTATGGACCTATCTCTCGGTTCTCCTGGCGCGTCGACCTCAACTTCGGAATCGCTTATCAGTTGCCCAGGTTCTCGTTTATAAACGACAATAGGTTTATATACGCCATCTGTAGCCCGCAGCATTTCCGCCTGAGCGATTTTAATCGACTCTCGGCCACCGATTGTCCAATTTCCCTCCTCATAGACGGCATCCAGGTCATCCAGTTCATCGAGGCATGCTTCACATGCGTCGCTAGTGATGTCCCGCGCGTATGAGGTGTCGCCGGTCTGATACGCGTACCACATGGCGTCGGACCAGTAGTCGAGGAATGCCTGCGCCCCGTCCCGGGACTCCTCCCGCGCCAGGTCCGGCATGACGGGCTTCGGCACGTTCTGCGCGGGGCCGTCGAGCGAGGCCGGCACGTAGTCGGCGGGAGTGGCGTCCGGGCTGGGCTCCGATGAGGCCGCCGCAGCCGACGAGGCAGCGCTGGAAGGTGACGCCGCGGCGCCGTCGTCGTCGGTGCCGCACCCCGTGAGGAGCAGTGCCGTCAGCACGACGCCCCCGACCGCCGCGCCGACTGGGTTGGACCGGACCATGAAGTTCCCCGCTTCGCTCTGCCACGGTCGGACGGGCCGACTGGATGGGTCAGATGGTAAACGTCCTCGGCTGTCGGGGAGCAACCCCTGTGGACACCCGAAAACCCGCGTTCTCATGCGGCCTGGTCAGCGGCACCATGGTCACGACTTTGTTAATGTCACTCTGACTTGAACAGTGTTATAGTCAGTCCAACCCGAAGGCAGCGAACGCGATGGAGGTGGCGATGACCGCGCAGAACGTGGCCCTTGCTGTGTCGACCGTCATCTTCGCCGCCCGGGACACCGGTGCTGACGGCAGCAAGGAGCTCTGGCTGCCCCTCGTCCGCCGCATCCGCGATCCCTTCCGAGGGATGTGGGCCCTGCCCGGCGGACCCCTTCAGCCGCACGAGGACCTCGAGTCCTCCGCCGCCCGGTCCCTGCAGCTCACCACCGGCCTGCAGCCCGGCTACCTCGAGCAGCTCTACGCCTTCGGGGGTCTGACCCGCTCGGCGAACGCCGAGGAGCGCGTCGTCTCGATCGTCTACTGGGCCTCGATCCGCGCCGACCAGGCCTCCGACCTCCACGCCGACCTCAACGTCACGTGGATGCGCACCACCGAGCTGCCGCCCCTCGCGTTCGACCACAGCGGCATCGTGGACTACGCCCTCTACCGGCTGCGCAACAAGATCACCTACAGCCGCGTGGCCCACTCCTTCCTCGGCGAGACCTTCACCCTCGCCGCGCTGCGGGAGGTCCACGAGGCGATCCTCGGCACCCCCCTGGACCCGGCCAACTTCCGGCGCCAGGTGCTCGCGTCCGGCGCCGTCCTCGACACCGGCACCCGCCTGGAGGGCACGCGACATCGCCCGCCCCGGCTCTACCGCTACAACAACGACCTCGACCTCGCCGACCGCACCCCGGCCGGCCGCACCACCCAGGAGCAGACATGACCTCCGTCGCCACCCGCATCGACCTGCTGACCGAGAAGCCGGCCGACCTCCCGGGCACCGCCCC
This sequence comes from Kocuria nitroreducens, assembly GCF_042879195.1. Classification (NCBI taxonomy): domain Bacteria; kingdom Bacillati; phylum Actinomycetota; class Actinomycetes; order Micrococcales; family Micrococcaceae; genus Kocuria; species Kocuria nitroreducens. Next base: position 129,866 of record NZ_JBHZTC010000003.1, on the reverse strand, counting down.
GGCCACCAGCACCTGCAGCACCGACCTCGCGGCGAGCCCGTGGGACTTCGCGCCCACCGTCGCCGCCGGCTACGGCCCCGGGGCCTCCGAGACCGATGTGGTGCCCACCGGCGCCCCCGCCCAGCCCGTGATCCCCGAGGAGTACCAGCACGCCACCGCCGAGGAGCTCGACCGGCGGATCGCCGCCGCCAAGGAGACCCTCGGCGAGCGCGCGGTGGTGCTCGGCCACTTCTACCAGCGGGACGAGATCGTGAAGCACGCCGACTTCCTCGGCGACTCGTTCCAGCTCGCCCGCGCCGCCAGGAGCAGGCCCGAGGCCGAGGCCATCGTGTTCTGCGGCGTGCACTTCATGGCCGAGACCGCCGACATCCTCTCCGGCGGCCACCAGTCCGTGATCCTGCCCAACCTCGCCGCCGGCTGCTCCATGGCGGACATGGCCGACGAGGACTCCGTCGAGGAGGCGTGGGAGCAGCTCATGGACGTCCTCGGGGAGACCGGCGACAACGGCCGGCAGACCGTGGTCCCCGTGACCTACATGAACTCCTCCGCGGCGCTCAAGGCGTTCTGCGGCCGGCACGGGGGCATCGTGTGCACCTCCTCCAACGCCGCGACCGTCCTCGAGTGGGCCTTCGAGCGCGGACAGCGGGTGCTGTTCTTCCCCGACCAGCACCTGGGCCGCAACACCGCCAAGGCCATGGGCATCCCGCTCGAGCAGATGCCGATGTGGAACCCGAACAAGGACCTCGGCGGGAACACCGCACAGGACCTGCAGGACGCCCGGGTGATCCTCTGGCACGGCTTCTGCTCCGTGCACCGCCGCTTCACCGTGGCCCAGATCGAGAAGGCCCGCGCCGAGCACCCCGGGGTGCGGGTGATCGTGCACCCCGAGTGCCCCATGCCCGTGGTCGACGCCGCCGACGAGAACGGCTCCACCGACCACATCCGCAAGGCCATCGAGGCCGCCGAGCCCGGCAGCACCTTCGCGATCGGCACCGAGATCAACATGGTCAACCGGCTCGCCGACCAGCACCCCGAGCACACGATCTTCTGCCTGGACCCGGTCATCTGCCCGTGCTCCACGATGTACCGGATCCACCCCGGCTACCTCGCGTGGGTGCTCGAGGAGCTCGTGGCCGGGCGCGTGATCAACCAGGTCTCCGTGGACGCCGCGACCGCCCGGGACGCCGAGGTGGCGCTCGAGCGGATGCTGGCGGCGCTGCCGCGGTGAGCACGGACCCGGCACCGCGCGTGCTCGTGGTGGGCAGCGGCATCGCCGGTCTCACCGCGGCCCTGGGCGCCGTCGGCCACGGCCTCGGCGTGACGCTGCTGAGCAAGGACGCCCTCGACGAGACCAGCACCGCCCGCGCCCAGGGCGGGATCGCGGCCATGACAGCCGCGCTCCCGGCGGGTCAGCCCCGCGACTCCGAGGACCTGCACGTCCAGGACACCCTCGCCGCCGGCGCGGGGACGTGCGACGACGACGCCGTGCGCGTCCTCGTGCGCGACTCGGCGGCAGCGATCGACGAGCTGGTGGCGCGCGGTGTCGTCCTCGACCGCGAGGCCGGACCGGGCTCCCCCTGGCTCGAGGGCCTCGAGGGCGCCCACTCCGTGCCCCGGATCCTGCACGCCGGCGGCGACGCGACCGGCCGCGAGATCCAGCGCGCGCTCCTGACCGCCGCGCTGGCGGCGGAGGCCGCGGGACGCCTGACGATTGCCCGGCACACCATGCTGGTCGACCTCCTGCTGGGCCCCAGCGGCCGCGCGGCCGGAGCCCTCGTCCTGACCGGCCCCGGGGACCGGCTGCAGGAGCTCGCGGCCGACGCCGTGGTGCTCGCCACCGGTGGGGCCGGGCAGCTCTACCCCCACACCACCAATCCCTCCGTGGCCACCGGCGACGGCATCGCCGCGGCTCTGCGCGCCGGCGCCGCCGTGGCGGACCTCGAGTTCGTGCAGTTCCACCCGACGGCGCTGGCGGCCCCGGGCTGCTTCCTGGTGTCCGAGGCCGTCCGCGGCGAGGGCGCGGTGCTGCGGGACGCCACGGGCCGGCGCTACCTCGAGGACGTGCACCCGCGCGCGGAGCTCGCCCCCCGCGACGTCGTGGCCCGTGAGAACGTCCGCCGGTCCCTGGCCCAGGGCGGCCGGCCGGTCCTGCTCGACTGCACCCGGCTGACCCCGCCCGGCCCCGGCCCGCACGGGGACGGCACGACCGCCGAGTTCCTCGCCCGGCGCTTCCCCACGATCGACACCGCCCTGCGGGCGCACGGCGTCGACTGGTCCCGCGAGCCGGTCCCGGTCACTCCGGCAGCCCACTACCTGATGGGCGGCGTGGCCACCGACGGCCTCGGCCGCACGACCGTCCCGGGGCTCTACGCCGTGGGCGAGTGCGCGGCCACGGGCGTGCACGGCGCCAACCGGCTGGCATCCAACTCGCTGCTGGAAGGCGCCGTCTTCGGGGCCCGCGTGGCGGACGCGCTGCCGGCAGACATGCTGCGGGCCGACGGCACCGGCCACGACACCCCGGCGCACCTCGTCCTGCAGGGCCGCGCCGAACTCCTGCCGACGGCCGGCCGGCCCGGGGGCGCCGTGCCGTTCAACAGGGGCGCTGCGCCATTCAACAGGGGCGCTGCGCCGTTCGGCAGGGAGCCCGTCCCGGTTGATCGGGACACGGTGCCGCTCGACGGGAAGGCCGTGCCGTTCGACAGGAGGGCTGCGCCGGTCGAAGGTGGCACGGTGCCGTTCGACCGTGCGCAGTTCCAGGACGCCATGTGGGCGGGCGCCGGCGTCCTGCGCGACCGCTCGCGGCTCGAGGCACTGGCCCGGCGGCTGGCCGGTTTCCGACCACCTTCCGGCCTCTCCCGGCGCGCGGTCGAGGACCGCAACCTGCTGACCGTGGGCCGCGCCGTGACCGCCGCGGCCCTGCACCGCACCGAGTCCCGGGGTGCCCACTTCCGGGAGGACTTCCCGGCGCCGGATCCGGCCCGCGCGCGGCGCACGTTCTGGCACCAGGACCCAGCGCCGCATGTGCTCCAGGCACACACGCTGACCAGTGAACATACTGTCATCGACCTATTCGCCATCCCCGAGAGGATCCCCGCATGCTGACCCGAGCCGCCATCGCCGAGGTCGTGGAGCGAGGGCTCGCCGAGGACGCCCCCTGGGGCGACATCACCTCCGAGCACCTCATCCCCTCCGGCGCCACCGCCCGGGCTGAGCTCGTGGCACGCGAGGCCGGCGTCTTCTCCGGCGGTGCGGTCCTCGCCGCGACGTTCGCCGCCTCGGACCCCGCGGTGGCCGTCGAACTGGTCTCCGCCGACGGCGACCGCTTCGAGGCCGGGGACACCCTGGCCGTGGTGACCGGTCCCGCCCGGGCCGTGCTGACCGGCGAGCGCGTGGCCCTGAACCTGACCCAGCGGATGTGCGGGATCGCCACCCTGACCGCCCGCTACGTCGCCGCCGTCGAGGAGACGGTCGCCCGCGTGGAGCAGGCCGCGAACCTCCCGCCCGGCACGATCACCCGCACCCGGGTGGCCGACACCCGCAAGACCACCCCGGGGCTGCGGGCGCTCGAGAAGCACGCGGTGCGCAGCGGGGGCGGGCACAACCACCGGCACTCCCTCTCGGACGCCGTGATGGCCAAGGACAACCACCTGGCCCTGCTCACTGCCGACGGCACCGATCTGACCGGCGCCCTGCGGCAGCTGCGCCGTCGTCTCCCCCACACGGTGCACCTCGAGGTGGAGGTGGACCGGCTCGACCAGATCGAGGCGGTCCTGGCCGGGGGCGCGGACACGATCCTGCTGGACAACTTCTCGGTGGACGACCTCGTGAGCGGTGTGGCGATCATCGACGGCCGGGCGACCGTCGAGGCCTCGGGCGGGGTGAGCCTGGAGAGCATCGGGGACATCGCGGCCACCGGGGTGGACGTCATCTCGGTGGGCGCGCTCACCCACTCGGCCCGCAACCTGGACTTTGGCCTCGACATCGGGCTCGGCACCGGGACGGCATGACGGTGCTGTACCTCGACTCGGCCGCGACCACCCCGGTCCGGAGGGAGGTCCTGGAGGCCATGTGGCCCTACCTCACCCAGGAATTCGGCAACGCCTCCAGCCATCACGACGCGGGCCGGCGGGCGCTGGCCGGGCTCGACCGGGCCCGCGGGACGGTCGCGCAGGTGCTGAACTGCCGTCCCGCCGAGATCGTGTTCACGTCCGGCGGGACCGAGGCGGACAACCTGGCCGTCAAGGGCATAGCCCTGGGTCGCCGGGACCGGGACCCCTCGTGCACGCACGTGGTGACGAGCGCGGTCGAGCACCACGCCGTGCTCGACTCGGTCCGGGACCTCGCCCGCTGGGACGGTTTCGACGTCACGGAGCTGGGCGTGTCCGCCGACGGGTTCGTGGACCCCGCGTCCCTGGAGAGGGCTGTTCGTCCGGGCACCGCGGTGGTATCCGTGATGCATGCGAACAACGAGACGGGTACGGTTCAGGCGGTCGCCGAACTGGCTGCGGTGGCTCGGGCGCGGAACGTCCCGTTCCATACGGATGCGGTCCAAGCGGCCGGGTCGCTGGAACTGGACGTACAAGCGCTCGACGTGGCGGCGCTGAGCCTCGCCGGGCACAAGATCGGGGGACCCAAGGGCGTGGGAGTGCTGTTCCTGCGCCGGGGGACACCCCTGCGTCCGCTGCTGAGCGGCGGCGGGCACGAGCGCGGCCGGCGCTCCGGGACCTCGAACGTGGCCGGCGCCGTGGGGCTCGCCACGGCCCTGCGGCTCGCCGCCGAGGAGCGCCCGGACCGGGCGGCCCGGCTCGCCGCCCTGCGGGACCGGCTGATCACCGGGATCCTGTCCGCGGTGCCCTCGGCGGTGCTGACCGGCCCCGACCCGCGAGAGCGGCCGGCGGCGCGGCTGCCCGGCAACGCCTCGTTCTGCTTCCCCGGCGTCAACGGCGAGACGGTCCTGGTGGACCTGGAGGCGCGCGGGCTGCTCGTCTCCTCGGGCTCGGCCTGTTCCGCCGGGGACACCGAGCCCTCGCACGTGCTGTCCGCCATGGGGTTCCCGCCCGAGGTCGCCACCACCGCGGTCCGGTTCACGCTGTCCGCCGAGGTCACGCCGGAACAGGTGGACGGGATCGTGGCGGCGACCCGGGACGTCGTCGAGCGGCTGAGCGCGGCCCGCGGCTGAGCGCGGTCAGCCGACCGGGACCGGGTGCTGCACCCCGCCGTGCACGACCGCCAGGACCGGTTCGCCCTGCTCCTCCACGGTCCGCGAGCTCTCCGGCACCAGCATCCACGAGGGGTCGGGGCAGGAGTGGGGCGCGGGACCTTCGGGGACCGCGCTCGAGGCGCCCCGGCCGTCGAAGCCCTCCAGCCGGAAGCCGACGACCGTCCGCCACCACAGCGTGCTCGGCGTGCTCGCGATCCCCCGCGTCTCCGTGATCACCAGGTCCGTCCGCTGCGCCAGGACCTCGGAGGTCCCCGGCCTGACGCACTCCCACGAGATCTCGCTCACCGACTGGGACTCGGCCACGAACTCGAGCGAGGCCGCGTGAGCCTGCAGCGTCTCGTCGTCCCACCCCAGCGCGGCCCTGGCGTCGGCGCCGGTCACGAAGCCGGTGCCGTCCTCGTGGAGCTGCGTGGCCGCCCAGGCCGGCGCCACCAGCCCGATCGACACCCCCGCCGCCGCGAGAGCCGCCAGTACCACGATGACCTTGTGCATGTGCTTCCCCATTCGCCTGTGCCCCGACCCCAGGGACGGACTCCCGGGTCGTTTTTCCGAACGTTAATGCAGGCGCGACGGCGGATCCAGCCGTGTGACCCTTCTGTGACCCCCGCCCGACCTGCGACGACACATGCCGTGCCGCGCAACGCGGCCTCAGACCACAATGTCCCGCTCGGTGGGAACCCGGTGCCCCACGCCCAGGTGGGGCACCTCGGGAGCAGGCCCGTCGTGCTCCTGCGCCTGCTGGGTGGACCGGGCCCCCGGGGCCAGGTCTGGTCCTCGTTCTCGGGGCAGGCGTCGAGATCGGGACCCTCGACCGCGGAGAGGGCCACGGCGTCCTCGGCGCAGCCCTGCAGCCCGAAGCCCGTGACGGCACCCGTCACGGAGGCCCGCTGCACGGTGGTGACCCGGAGCGCCCAGGCCTTCGTCGTCGGCCGCCGCTCCTGCCCGTCCACCGCGCCGGTGGCCTCCTCCACGCACTCCCACGAGGCCGTGGCCGCGCTGACCGTCTGCGCGACGAGGTCCCGCTCCGCGGCGGAGGTCTGCAGCCGGTCGTTGGTCCAGCCGACGGCCCGCGGGACGTCCTGCCGGACCTCGCCCGGCCGGTCTCGCGCCTCAGCCGGCGGCCTGCTCGCGCAGGACGTTCTTGCGGATCTTGCCGGACGCGGTGCGGGGCATCTCGTCCACGAGGCTCAGCGTCTTGGGCACCTTGTAGCGGGCCAGCCGCCCGGCCAGGTGCTCCTGGATCGTTCCCGCGGTGAGCTCCCGGCCCTCCCGGGGGACGACGACGGCGTGCGGCACCTCGCCCCACGTCTCGTCGGGCACGCCGATGACCGCCACCGCGGCCACTTCCGGCAGCTCGAGGATGGCCGCCTCGACCTCCGCCGGATAGATGTTCTCCCCGCCGGAGATGATCATGTCCTTGATCCGGTCCGAGACGAAGAGGTAGCCGTCCTCGTCGAGGTAACCCATGTCCCCGGAGTGGAACCACTCCCCCTCGAAGGAGGCCGCCGCGTCGGGGCGGTTCCAGTACTCCCGGATGACGTTGGGCCCCGAGAGCAGGATCTCTCCCGCCTCGCCCGGACCCACGGGCTCCCCCGCCGCGTCCACGATCCGCACGTCGGAGAAGAAGTGCGGCAGCCCCGAGGAGCCCGCCTTCTCGCGGGACTTGGCCGCGGGAAGGTTGGTGGCGCCCGGGGAGGTCTCCGTCAGGCCGTAGCTGGCGGAGAAGGCCAGCCCCCGGTTCTCGTAGGCGTCGAGGACCCGCATGGGCACCGCGGAGCCGCCGCAGGTGAGCTTGCGCAGGGAGGACAGGTCCGTGGCGTCCCAGTCCGGGTGCTCGCACAGCATCTGGTAGGTGGTCGGCACCCCCGACAGCCAGGTGACACGGTGCCGCTCGATGAGCTCCAGCACCCGGCCGGGCACGAACTTGGACTCGAGCACCAGCGTGGCGCCCTTGAGCAGCGTCGGCAGCACCCCCATCCCCAGCGAGGCCACGTGGAACATCGGCGAGATCATGAGCGCGACGTCGCCGGCCGCCACGTCGTAGTCGACCAGGACGTTGAAGCAGTTCCAGGTGAAGTTGCCGTGGGTCAGGCAGGCCCCCTTGGGCCGGCCGGTGGTCCCGGAGGTGTAGAGGACCACGGCGAGGTCGTCCAGGCCCACCGGGACGTCCTCCGTCCAGGGCTCGGACGCCGCGATCACCGTCTCGAGGGCGGGGATCCCGTCCACGTCCTCCTCGGCCACGACCCAGCGGACCACGTGCGTCAGCTCCCGGGCGGCGGGTGCGGCCAGTCCCGTCAGGGCGGTGTCGTGGATCAGCACCGAGACGCCCGCGTCCTCGAGCTGGTAGCGGATCTCGGGGACGGCCAGGCGCGTGTTGAGCGGGACGAGCACCGCGCCGAGCGCCCCCGCCGCGAACATCGTCTCGAGGAAGGCCGGGCTGTTCTCCCCGAGGAAGGCCACGCGGTCCCCGGGACCCACGCCGCGACCGGAGAGAGCCGTCGCCAGGCGCCGGGACCGGTCGTGCAGCTCACGGTAGGTCAGCGCGCGCTCGCCGTGGACCACGGCCGTCCGGGGCCCCGACTTCTCGAGTCTCCGGACGAGCCAGGATCCCAGTCCCTGATTGCGCATACGATCGTCTCCTCGAACAGTCGTCAAAGCCAATAGTTGAAATCATCCACTATTCCTCCTCCAGAGTAGAGAGCGCTGGATCACGTTGTCCAGAGCCAGGGCTGAAAGGACCGGCGCAACACCGTGGCGCAGCGGCAGGATGGTGCAGGCACGGTGAACCCCTCCCAGGCGGGTGGACGACGACAGGCCGGATTCCGGGATCGGGTCCACGTCTCTGTTCACAGTTGCGGCACAGGACGCGGGTGTGTTCGGCAAAGGCACGAGACCTTCAATGGAGACCGACGCCCCCCAGCCCACGGCATCCCGAGGAGACACCCCACCATGACCATGACCATCGCCACTCACCGAGCCCGCACGACGCTTGCCGCTCTGAGCCTGATCGGGGTGCTGACGGTCACCGGCTGCTCCCCGCAGACCACGGACACCTCGGCAGCGGCCGCCGCCTCCACCGCCACGGCCACGGCCAACTCCGGTACGAGTGACAGCGCGACGTCGAGCGCCCAGGAGAGTGCCGACCTCGAGACCCTCGTCGCCGAGGTGACCGAGAAGTTCGACCAGGCGACCTACACCGACTCCGGGACCGGCCGGTCGCTGCCCTACAACATCTACCTGCCGGAGGACTACGACGCCTCGACGTCCTACCCCCTGGTGCTCTACATCGCCGACTCGAGCCTGGTGGGCCAGGACGTCACCGCGCCGCTGTCGGAGTACGGGGCGCTGATCTGGGCCAGCGACAGCGAGCAGGCGAAGCAGGAGAGCATCGTGATCGTCCCGGAGTACCCGGAGGTGATCATCGACGACCACGGCAGCTACACCACCACCGACTACGTGGAGATGACCGCCCGACTGGTGGCCGACGTCGGAGAGAACTACAGCGTCGACACCGACCGGGTCTACGGCACCGGCCAGTCCATGGGCTGCATGACCGTGATGTACCTCGCCGCGCAGCACCCGGAGCTGTTCGCCGCAGAGCTGCTCGTCTCCGGACAGTGGGACGCCGGCGACCTGGCGAACCTGACGGGCGAGAAGTTCCTGTACTTCGCTGCCGCCGGTGACGAGAACGCCTCCGGAGGTCAGACCGACGTGCAGGGCCTGCTCGACGAGGCGGGCGTCGGCTACGGCACGACAACGCTGGATGCCACGGCGCCGGCCGGCGATCAGGAGGCCGCCATCACCGAGCTGGTCGCCGACGGGAACACCGCGAACTTCGCGACGTTCACCACCGGATCGGTCCTAGAGGCCGCCGGCAGCGACGCGAGCTCCGGAATGGGTGGCAGCAGCGAGCACATGGCCTCGTTCCAGCCGGCCTACGAGATCGCCGCCGCCCGGGACTGGCTCCTCGCGCAGAGCGCCGGCTGAGCGTCCCGGGTTTCCCGCGGTGGGTGGGGTCGAGTTCGCGACCCTGATCCGTCAGGTGCGTCCGGGAGCTCCTGCGGTCAGAAGGCCACCTTCTTCAGCAGCCGGGACAGCTCCTCGCGCTCCACCGGGGAGAGCGGGGACAGCGACTCCGCGGTGGAGTTCTCCACCAGAACCCTGGCCTGGGCGTACAGCGTCCGGCCGGCCGCGGTGGGCGCGATGATCTTCGAGCGGCGGTCCCGCGGGTCGGTCCGGCGCTCCACCGCGCCGCGCCGCTCCAGGTCGTCGAGGATGGCCACGATCTGGCTGGGGTCCAGCACCAGGAACTGGCTGAGCTCGCGCTGGGTCAGCTGCTCCTCGCCGCAGGCCAGCGCCAGGACCGAGTAGTGGCGCACCTTCAGCTCCAGCTGCGCCAGCTTCCTGTTGGCCGCCGAGGATCCCGTCGAGGCGGCGCGGGCCATCAGGAAGACCGGCTCCGCCGTCAGCTCGGTCTCGAGGAGGCGCTCGAGACCGGCGGAGGGGTCGGTGGGCGTGGTCATAGCGTCTCTCCTGGGGCCGGGGACCCCAGTCTACGGAGTCCGTGCCCTCAGCATAGATGGAGGTTCTTAACCATTGACATTATCAACGAATAACGGTGGAATGGGGACGAACCCGGAGCAGGGACGGGCGTCACCCCGTCCGCCGGTCCTCGAGCGACGACCCACAGCGAAGGAGCCACTCCATGGCACAGGACAGCACCGCATCCCCGAGCACCTCCCCTCTCGCCGGCAAGGTCGCCGTGGTCACCGGCTCCGGTCAGGGCCTGGGCCTGGCCTACGCTCAGGAGCTCGCCCGGCAGGGTGCGGCCGTGGTGATCAACGACGTGGACCAGGCGACCGCCGAGAACGCCGTGGCGGCCATCACCGCCGCCGGCGGGCGCGCCGTGGCCGTCGTCGCCCCGGTGGGCTCCACCGAGACCGCGACCGCGCTCGTGCAGGGCGCCGTCGACGCCTTCGGCCGGCTCGACATCCTCGTCACCAACGCCGGGGTGCTGCGCGACAAGTCCCTGCTGAAGATGACCGACGAGGACTTCGACCTGGTGATCCAGGTGCACCTGCGCGGCACCTTCACCTGCGCCCGCGAGGCCTACCGGTACTTCAAGGACAACGCGGTCCCCGGGCGGATCATCACCATCGGTTCCCCCACCGGCCAGTACGGCAACTTCGGCCAGACCAACTACGCCGCCGCGAAGGCCGGGATCGTGGGCATGGTCCGCACCTGGGCCCTGGAGATGCGCAAGGCCGGCGTGACCGCCAACACCGTCATCCCCGTGGCCGCCACCGCCATGACCGAGACCATCCCCTTCTTCACCGCCGCCGTCGCCGCCGACCGCCGCGGGGAGCCGATGCCGGAGTTCTTCCGCAAGGAGCTCGGCTTCGGCACCGCCGCCGACGTCGCCGGCCTGATCGCCTACCTCGCCTCCGACGACGCCGCGCACATCACGGGCCAGGCCATCGGCGCCGGCGGCGACCGCCTCCAGGTCTTCACCCACCCCCGCCCCGTGGCCACCGAGTACCGTGACGGCGGCTGGAGCTTCGAGGCCCTGCGCGAGGCGATGCCGGCGATCCTCGAGGGCAACCTCCAGCCGGTCGGCGAGACCCTGCCCCCGCTGCCGGAGGAACTGAAGCCCGAGTCCGCGACCCAGCAGTCCTAGGAGGACCACCATGCGCTACGAATACGGTCTCGACCTCGCGTCCCTCGACGCGATCGACATGCACGTGCACATCGAGTGCTCCGACCACGGACACCCGTCCCTGCCCGCGGCACTGACCGAGGCCTCCGCGAAGTACTTCAAGTCCGAGGACCGCTCCCCGTCCCTGGACACCGTCGCAGCCCGCTACCGGGAATGGAAGATGGCCGCGGTGGTCTTCACCGTGGACGCGACCACGGCCCTGGGGCACGAGCCGAACTCGATCGAGGAGATCGCCGAGGGCGCGGCGCGCAACAACGACGTGCTGATCCCCTTCGGCTCCGTGGACCCGCTCCAGGACTCCGCGGCGGTCGAGCGGGCGAAGGAGCTCGTCGAGGAGCACGGCGTGAAGGGCTTCAAGTTCCACCCGTCCCTGCAGGGGTTCGACCCCTCCGACCAGCGCTTCTACCCGCTGTATGCAGCGATCCAGGCCCTGCGCGTGCCCGCCCTGTTCCACACCGGCCAGAACGGCATGGGCGCCGGCCTGCCCGGCGGGGGCGGGATCAAGCTGGGCTTCTCCAACCCGCTGCTGCTGGACGCGGTGGCCGCGGACTTCCCGGACCTGCAGGTCATCATGGCCCACCCCTCGGTGCCGTGGCAGGAGGAGGCCAACTCCATCGCCACCCACAAGGCCAACGTGTGGATCGACCTCTCGGGCTGGTCGCCCAAGTACTTCCCCGAGTCGCTGGTGCAGGCCTCCAACCGGATGCTCCAGGACAAGGTCCTCTTCGGCACCGACTACCCGCTGATCACCCCGCAGAAGTGGCTCGGCGCCTTCGAGCAGCAGTCCTTCACCCACGAGGTCCGCCCCAAGATTCTCAAGGACAACGCCGTGCGACTGCTCGGCCTGGACGGAGCACGGCCGTGAGCACCCCGCCGGAGACCGGGCGACTCTACCCCGACTGCGACCCGTACGGGATCGAGGGAAGGCTGACCGAGGCCGAGAAGGCACCCCTGCGCCGGCTGCGGCGGGTGCTCGAGGACGAGGTGCGGCCGCTGCTGGCCGCGTACTGGGAGGCCGGGGAGTTCCCCTACCAGATTGCCCCCTCCCTGCACGGCCTCGACCTCATGGCCCCGCCCGAGCTCACCGCCGACGGCGCGCCGCCCCGGTCGCTGTACCACGGGTTCCGGATCTTCGAGCTGGCCCGCACCGACGCCTCGATCGCCACGTTCTACACCGCCCAGGCCGGGCTGTTCCGCACGGCCTGCCGCGTGGGCGGCACCCCGGAGCAGTTCGCCGCGTGGGACCCCAGGATCACGTCCTTCGAGATGACCGGGGTGTTCTGCCTGACCGAGCCCGAGCACGGCTCCGACATCGCCGGCGGGCTCGCCACCACGGCTCGGCGCGAGGGCGACGAGTGGGTGCTGACCGGCGACAAGCGCTGGATCGGCGGCGCCTTCACCGCCGACCTGCTCGCCGTCTTCGCCCGCGACGAGGCCGACGGGCAGATCAAGGGCTTCCTCGTGGACCGCCAGGCCCCGGGCGTGCGGCTGGAGAAGTTCCCCGGCAAGACGTCCCTGCGGATGATGCAGAACGCCGACATCCACCTCGACGGCGCGCGGGTGCCCGAGTCGATGCGGCTGGGGGCCGTGAACTCGTTCCAGGACGTCGCCGCGATGCTGCGTGCCATGCGCTCCGACGTCGCCTGGATCGCCACGGGCCTCCAGGCCGGCGCCTACGAGGCCGCACTGCGCTACGTGCGGGAGCGCGAGCAGTTCGGCCGCCCGATCGGCAGCTTCCAGCTCGTCCAGGAGAAGCTGGCCCGCATGCTCGGCAACGTCACCGCGTCCCTGACCATGGTCGCCGGACTCGCCGAGCGGCAACAGGACGGCGTCTACCGGGACGAGGACTCCGCACTGGCGAAGATGTGGATCAGCCTGCGCATGCGCGAGACCGTGGCGCTGGCCCGCGAGCTGGTCGGCGGCAACGGCATCACCCTGGCCCACGACGTCGCCCGCTTCCACGCCGACGCCGAGGCCGTCTACTCCTACGAGGGCACCCACGAGATCAACGCTCTCGTGGTGGGCCGGTCGATCACCGGCCGGAGCGCCTTCGTCTGAGCCGCCCGCCCGACGCCACCCACCACGGACACCACCACGGAGGACACGCCATGACCGAAGCCCAGCCCCAGACCGTCGTCGCCTTCGACGAGGTCAAGAACCTCGTCGGCACCGACCTCGGGCACTCCGCCTGGCGGGAGATCACCCAGGACCAGGTGAACACGTTCGCCGACGCCACCGACGACCACCAGTGGATCCACGTGGACCCCGAGCGCGCCAAGGAGGGCCCGTTCGGCGCCCCGATCGCCCACGGCTTCCTGACCCTGTCCCTGCTCATCCCGATGTGGTCCGAGCTCTTCGACGTCACCGATGTGAAGACCAAGGTCAACTACGGCCTCGACAAGGTCCGCTTCACCTCCCCGGTCAAGGTCGGCTCACGGGTCCGCATGACCGTGACCATCACCGACGTGCAGGAGGTCAAGGGCAACGGCCTGCACCTGGTCGCCGACGGGACGATCGAGATCGAGGGCCAGGAGCGGCCCGCCGTGGTCGCGACCTTCCTCAACCGCTTCTACGCCTGAGCGCACCGCCTCCGGGCATGCCACGGCCCGGGTGCCCACGGATCTCCGTGGTCACCCGGGCCGTGGCGGGTCAGCGGGTGTGGACCGGGTCAGACGCTCGTTCCGGCCCGAGCGCACGCCGCCACGGCCTCGGCCACGGCCGGGGCGACGCGGGGGTCCAGGGGGGAGGGCACGATGTGGTCGGCGGTCAGGCCGTCCGCGGCGGCGATCGCCGCGATCGCCCGGGCGGCCTCCAGTTTCATGACCGGCGTGATCCGCCGCGCCCCGGCGTCCAGGGCGCCGCGGAAGATGCCCGGGAAGGCCAGCACGTTGTTGATCTGGTTCGGGAAGTCACTGCGCCCGGTGGCCACCACCGAGGCGTACTTCGCCGCCACGTCCGGCATGATCTCCGGGTCCGGGTTGGCCAGGGCGAACACGACCGCGTCGGAAGCCAGCTCGGTCAGGAACTCCTCCGGGACCTTCCCGCCCGACACCCCCACGAACACGTCCGCGCCCTCGAGGGCGTCCTTCGGCCCGCCGATCAGTCCGCGCGGGTTGGTCCGGGCCGCGTAGCCGGCCTTGATCGCGTTGAGGTCGTCGCGCTCCCGGGAGACGATGCCGCGGGAGTCCAGCAGCACCACGTCGGCGATGCCCTCGGCCAGCAGGATCTCGGTGATCGCGATCCCCGCCGCCCCGGCCCCGGCGATGACGACCTTCAAGCCCGCCAGGTCCTTGCCCACCAGGGTCGCGGCGTTGAGCAGGGCGGCCAGGACGACGACGGCGGTGCCGTGCTGGTCGTCGTGCATCACCGGGACGTCCAGCTCCTCGATCAGACGCTGTTCGATCTCGAAGCAGCGCGGGGCCGAGATGTCCTCGAGGTTCACCGCCCCGAAGGACGTGCGCAGGATCTTGACGGTGCGCACGATCTCGTCGACGTCCTGGGTGTCGAGCACGAGCGGGATGGAGTCCAGGTCCGCGAAGGTCTTGAACAGGGCCGCCTTGCCCTCCATCACCGGCAGCGACGCGGCCGGCCCGATGTCGCCCAGGCCCAGCACGGCGGAGCCGTCGGAGACCACCGCCACCAGCCGGCCGGCCCAGGTGTGGGTGTTCGCCATGGCCGGGTCGGCGGCCACGGCACGGGAGACCTCGGCCACCCCGGGGGTGTAGGCGATGGACAGGTCACGGCGGGTGGCCAGCGGGGACTTCGAGACCACGGAGAGCTTTCCGCCCTCGTGGGCGGCGAAGATCTCCTCGTGCGTGATCGGGCCGGACTGCTGATTCTCGTCGCTCATGCGGGGTCCTCGTGCTCTCGTCGTCGAGTGCGAACAGGGTCCCGACCATTGTGCCCTACGGCGGAGACCCGCCACCTCTCGCGTGACGCCCTGGGACCTCCGCAGTGCGTGCCGGAGCCGGACGCCGCAGTGCCCCGAACAGCACAGGGCCCCCGGTACCGTGCGGTCCGGGGGCCCTGCTCGCGGGGTCGCACGCGCGCGGCGCCGACGGTGCGGGGCGGGGATCAGATGATGGACCGGCCCCCGGTGCGCGCCTTCTCGAAGCGCTCCTGGACGTCGGCCCAGTTCACGATGTTCCAGAAGGCCTTGACGTAGTCCGCCTTGACGTTCCGGTAGTCGAGGTAGAACGCGTGCTCCCACATGTCCAGCTGCAGCAGCGGGATCGTGGCGACCGGCACACCGTTCTGCTGGTCGTACATCTGCTCGATGACCAGATTGCCGCCGACGGGCTCGTAGGCGAGGATCGCCCAGCCGGAGCCCTGGATCGTGGTGGCCGCGGCGGTGAAGTGGTCGCGGAAGGCGTCGAAGGACCCGAAGTGGTCCTCGATCGCCGCGGCGAGCTCACCGGTGGGCTTGTCGCCGCCCTCCGGGGAGAGGTTCTGCCAGAACACAGAGTGGTTCACGTGGCCGCCGAGGTTGAACTGCAGGTCCTTGGACAGCTTGGCCGCGGCGGCGCCGTCACCGTTCGCGCGGGCCTCGGCCATCTTCTCCAAGGCGGTGTTGGCACCGGCCACGTAGGTGGCGTGGTGCTTGTCGTGGTGCAGCTCCATGATCTTCGCCGAGATGTGGGGCTCGAGCGCCGCGTAGTCGTAGGGGAGATCGGGAAGGGTGTACTTCTCGGCCACAGGAGAATCCTTTCGATTGCTGTCGTGTGGTTCCACCCTCGTCCCGCGCGCGAGCAGGGGTCAAGGAGGTTCCGCCACCAGCGTACGGCCCGTTCCCGGGCCGGCTGCGCCGGGGCTCAGAAGAAGTCGGGCGGGCTCTCGAGCGGGCAGCGGGGCGGGTCCGGGGTCAGCGGGGACGGGGCGGTGAACTCGTAGTCGCCCGTCTCGATCATCCGCTTGAGCGTCTCGAGAGCGTGCTGGGCGCTCCGGCGGGAGGTCGGTTCGAGCAGGTGCCAGAGCCAGGCCTTGGACTCCGTGAACCGCCCGTCCACGACCTTGCGGATCCGGGTCCCTCCCTCCACCTGCTCCCAGGTGATGGTCACCAGCAGATCCACCACGCCCTTGGTGGTGCGCATTCCCAGGCGCCGGCCCGGGACGTGGTCGGAGACGATGTTCACGAAGGAGAAGTGGAAGGGGCCGACGCGGACCGTGGACTCGATCGACGTGCCGAGCTGCAGCACGGCCGTGCTGACCTGGTAGTTGCGCTCCGGGATGAGATTCCAGCGGCGCAGGCAACCGGGATCGAGCAGGAAGCGCTCCACCAGGGGCGGATCCGCCGCGACCACGGCGGTGTCCACCAGCCGGAACGTCGTGGTGCCCTTCAGCATGGTGTCCTCTGCTCCCCGGTCGGGTCCGCGCCCCGGGCGGACGGACGGCGCGCACGGACGGGGGAAATTCGCATGTGCACACAACTACTCTAGTGACCGGCCGCCGCGACGCCCGGCCCGTCGGGTGCACAGGGGGTGGAGAAAGTTGTCCACAGGTGTGGAGGAGCGTGGTCGGGAAGCGAGCACGGGTGCTCCCTGTGCCTGGCGAGCGGCGCCGTTCCAGGTCAGCATGCGGTCGGCGGAGTCGGCAGGACCGTAATTCCACCGGTGGAAGTTATCCACGCTGTGGACAACTCCTGTGGAGAAGCTGTTGAGAAGACCGTGCCCGGACGTCACGGAGCGTCGCACAGGACCTCAGCGGACCCCCGAACATCACGACCAGCAGGGTGCAGGTGGTCAGCCGGCCCGTCCAGCGGCCCGTCCGCACCGCGGTGAGGGCCGCCACGAAGAACGTGGTGGTGGCGAGCAGCCCGAACTGCGCCGCGGTGAGCTTCCAGGTCCGCGATCACGAGGGGCTCGTCGCCGAGAGGCTGTGGGTCAGCAGCGGGCCCACCGCCATCGTGGCGGTGAGCACGAGCCTGAGGTGCGGCCCCGGCCTGCGGTCCCGGGTCACCGGTCCTTCCCCGGGGACGCCCGGTCGGCGGCGTGCAGTCCGACGACGCAGGCGACGATCCCGGCGAGGCAGAGGGCCTTCGCCCAGGAGATGTGCTCCTGCCCCGTTCCGGCCGCCCACGCGACCGTGAGCACGGCGCCGATGCCCGTCCATACGGCGTAGGCGGTGCCCATCGGCACCACCCGGGCGGCGCGCGCCAGGGTGAGCATGCTCAGCGCCAGGGTCACGGCGAAGAGCAGGACCGGACCCGGCCGCGAGAAGCCCTCGGACGCGCCCAAAGCGGTGGCCCAGGCCGCTTCCAGGACCCCGCTGACCACCAGCAGCGCCCAGGCACGGGCTCGCCGGTCCCGCACGGCCTGCGCCGCCCCGGTCTCAGCCGACAACCTTGAGCCCGATCACGCAGCCGACGATGCCGAGCACCAGCAGGATCCTGAGGGGCGTCGCGGACTCGCGGCCGGTCAGCATCGACCAGGCCACGGTCAGGGCCGCTCCGATGCCCACCCAGACGGCGTACGCAGTGCCCGTGGGCAGCTCGGCCATGGCGTAGGCGAGCCCGGCCAGGCTCACGGTGGCCGTCACCGCGAACACCGCGGCCGGCACGGGCCGGCGGAGGCCGTCCGAGGCCGCGAGGGCGGACGCCCACACCGCCTCGAGGACGCCCGAGAGCACCAGCACCGTCCATGCACCCACGGGGTCAGCGCTTCGGGACCGCACGGATCCAGAGGAATCCGTGGGCGTCGAGGAGCAGGCCGTGGCGCAGGTCGAGCTCGGTGTTGCCGTGCAGCTCGACGGCCTGGGGCAGGAACCCCGAGAGGGTCTCGCCCGTGACGAACTGGGACCAATCGGAGAAGTTGGCCAGGCACAGCACCACCGTGTTGCCGCCCGGGCGCTGGTAGCCCAGCACGTGGGGGTTGCGCGAGTCGAACGGGACGAGCGTGTTGCCGTCGAACTCCGGGGAGTTCCGGCGCAGCTCGACCATCCGGCGGATGCCCCCGAAGATCCGGCCCTGCACGGAGAACAGCTCGTGGCGGCGCTCGTAGTCCTGGACCGGCCGCGGCGGGCGGTGCACCCACCGGGCGTCACCGGCGTGGTCCGGGTCCTCGCCCCAGGCGGGGTCGTTGAGCTGGCCGACCTCGTCCCCCAGGTACAACAGGGGGATGCCGCCGGTGCTCATCGCGACGGAGTGCGCGAGCAGGACGCGGTCCACCGCTGGGCCCGGGTCCTCGGCGAGGCCGAGCAGCGAGGCCGTGGTCCCGCACACGCGGCAGTCCCCCGTGCGGGGGTTCTCCTGGAACGGGACGCCGTCCGCGAAGCTGCCGGGGTGGCGGCCGGTGTAGAAGGCGTTGAGGAAGCGGCGGTGGTCCTGGCCGTTCACGCCCAGCCGGGCGGCGTCCTCGTCCGAGAACGTCCAGCCGATGTCGTCGTGGCCGCGCACGTAGTCCACCCATGCCGTGCCGGGCGGGAGGGCGTGGCGCTCCTCGAGGGCCTGCGCCAGCAGCCTCGGCTCGCGGGTGGCCATCGCCTCCCACGTCAGGGCCATCTGGAGCGGGTTGTAGGACAGCTGGCACTGTCCCGGCTCGATGTACCGGGCGACCTCGTCCGGGTGGACGATCGCCTCGGACTTGAACAGCACGGCCGGCGCGGCGATCCGGCACAGCGCGTTGTACGCGCGCAGCAGCACGTGGGCCTGGGGCCGGGACTCGCACGTGGTGCCCAGCTGCTTCCAGATGAACGCGACGGCGTCCATGCGCAGGACCTCGACGCCCTGGGCGGCGAGGAAGAGCAGCTCCGCGGCCATCGCCCGGAAGACGGCGGGGTTGGTGTAGTTGAGGTCCCACTGGAAGGAGTAGAACGTGCTCCACACCCACCGGGGGTCCTCCTCGGTCGCCCGGACCCGCGTGAAGGAGCCGGGGTGGTCGTCCGGGAAGATCTCCCGCGTGGTGCGCTCGAACTGCTCCGGGACGGTGCGGTCCGGGAAGATCCAGTAGTAGTCCTCGTACTCCTGCTCCCCCGCAGCGGCCCGGCGCGCCCACTCGTGCTCGTCGGAGGTGTGGTTGAAGACGAAGTCGAGGACCAGGCTGATCCCGTTCCGGCGCAGCTCGCGGCTCAGCCCGGCGAGCTCCTCCATGGTCCCCAGCTTCGGCTCCACGCGGCGGTAGGAC
The DNA here is from genome assembly GCF_042879195.1 of Kocuria nitroreducens. Taxonomy (NCBI): domain Bacteria; kingdom Bacillati; phylum Actinomycetota; class Actinomycetes; order Micrococcales; family Micrococcaceae; genus Kocuria; species Kocuria nitroreducens. The sequence goes on along the minus strand of NZ_JBHZTC010000003.1, from coordinate 110,812 downwards.
GACACCGCGTAGCCGCCGTCCGAGTTGCCCTCCGGCGCCTCGAACAGGGGCATGAGGTGGAGGTAGGTCAGGCCCAGTTCCCGGAAGTACGGGATCTGCTCCCGGATCCCCTGCAGGTTTCCTGCGTACCGGTCCACGTAGCAGACCCCGCCGAGCATCTGCCGCGCGCCGAACCACGCGGGGTCCTGCTCGCGCCGCCAGTCCAGGGCCTTGAGGTCGTCGGGGCGCTCGGCCCAGGAGCGCGCCAGCTGCAGCCCGAGCTCGCCGAGCTGCTCGAGGAAGTCCTCGCGGTGGCCGTAGATCTCGGCGAAGAGCAACGTCAGCTGAGGGAAGTGCTCGTCGAACCGGCGGTCGAAGTCCGTCCATCCGGTGCCCGGCAGGTCCGCCGGGCGACGTTCCTGCACCTTCTGGCGTACGCACGCGGTGATCACGCGTGCCTGGTTCTCCGGCGACAGGCCCGGGATCCCGGGCGTACTGGTGGTGGGCACACTGCTCCTTCGGTCGTCCACCCCGGGGCGGGGCGGTCTCCGAACTCGAGATCCTCCTTGACGACGAGCCCTCGGATGGTCAGGGACCTGCTTGCACCGGTCGGTGAGCGCGGTCCGCCCCTCAGCATACTGATGCGCCCCCGGCTTTTCAGCGGTTGGCCCGGGCGTTCCTCCACATGCCTGTGCACAGAGTTGTCCACAGGTGTGGACGAGCCCTGGGGACACCGGTGGAAAGGCCCGCCGCGGCCTTCCCCGGGGCGGGCCTGCGGGCCGGCCGGCCCCGGGGCGAGGTCGCCGCGCGTGTGGAGAACCCTGTGCAGGGCGGGTGCCGCACCTCGGGAGCACGGACCCAGGCAGCACGGACCCGGGACGTGGCGCAGGGCTCAGTACCCGTTGGCGGAGAGCCACTCCTGCGCGGCGTCGGCCGGGCTGACCTGGTCCTCGCCGCTGACCTGCCGGTTCAGGTCGATGAGGTCGTCCGTGGTGAGCCTGCCGGACAGCTCGTTCAGGGCGTCCACCGCCTCCTGGGGCAGCCGGTCCGCCGCGGCCAGCGGCAGGACCTGCTGGGCGATGAAGTTGTTCTCCGGGTCCTCCAGCACCACGAGGTCGTTGTCGGCGATCGCCGGGGTGGTCGTGAAGATGTCGGCGACGTCCACGTCGCCGTTCAGGAGGGCCTGGACGGTGAGCGGGCCGCCGCCGTCGTTGATCGGCTCGAAGGACTCCGGCACGCAGCCGTGCTTCTCCTCCAGGCCGTCGAGGCCGTAGGCGCGCTCGGCGAACTCCGGCGGACCCGCGACGACCAGCTCCCCGCACACCTCCGCCAGGTCCGCGATGCTCGTGAGCCCGTACTGCTGCGCGGTCCCGGAGGTGACCACCATGGCGTCCTTGTTCTCCGCCTCGGAGGCCTCCAGCACGGTCAGGCCCTCGGGCAGCGCGTCCGGCAGGGCCGCCACGATCTCGTCGGCGGAGCTCGCGGTCGCCTCGGGGTCCGCGAAGAGCAGGAGGTTGCCCGAGTAGTCCGGGACCACGTCCACGGACCCGTCCTGAACGGCGCCCACGTAGGCCTCGCGGGCCCCGATGCCCAGGGACGTCTCCGTCTCGACCCCGGCGGACTCGAGCGCACCGGCGTAGAGCTCGGCCACGATCTGGCTCTCCGGGAAGTCGGCGGAGCCCACGGTCACGGTCTGTGAGGACGCGGTCGCGGACCCCTCCTCCTCGGCGAGGGGGTCGCCGCCTCCGCAGGCGGTCAGGCCCAGCAGCAGGGCGGCGCCCAGGGCTGGTGCGGTGGCGCGGCGCAGCACGGGAGCGGTGGTCATGGTGGTTCTCCTGTCGGTCGGTGGCACGGGACGTCGGTGGGTCAGGGAGCGGCGAGGCGCAGACCCGGCGAGGTGGACAGCCGCTGGGCCAGCCCCAGGACGGCGTCCACGGCGAGCGCCAGGACGGCCACGAGCACCACGGAGCCGAGCATCCGGTCGTAGTCGCGCACCGCCAGGCCGTCGATGAGGTAGCGGCCGAGGCCGCCGAGGTTGATGTAGGCGACCACGGTCACGGTCGCCACGACCTGCAGGGCGGCGTTGCGGATCCCGCCCAGGATCACGGGCAGGGCGTTGGGCACCTCCACGCGGGTCAGCACCTGGCTCCCGGTCATCCCCATCGCCGCCCCGGCGTCCTTGAGGGCCGGGGACACGTTCGCGACCCCGGCGTAGGTGCCCGACAGGATCGGGGGGATCGCCAGCAGGACGAGCGCGATGATCGGCGGCACCAGGCCGAGCCCGAGCAGCAGGGTGAAGAGCGTGAGCAGACCCAGCGTGGGCAGGGCGCGCAGCGCACCGGCCAGGCCGACGACGACGCCGGAGCCGCGCCCCGTGTGCCCCACCCACAGGCCCAGCGGGACCGCCACGGCCAGGGCCACGGCCATCGTCATGCCGCTGTACGTCAGGTGCTCGAGGATCCGCGCGGGGATGCCGCCGGACCCGGACCAGTTCTCGGGATCGGTCAGCCACGCCAGGGCGGCACCCACGAGGCTCATGCGACCGCCCCTCTCCGCACGCGCGGGACCGGGGCCGCGCCCGCCCGCTGCCAGCGCGTCAGCGCGTGGCCGGCCCCCCGCAGCACGAGGTCGAGGAGCACCGCCAGCACCACGGTCAGGACGATGCCCACCGCGATCTCCTCGAGGATGGACCGTCGCAGCCCGTCGGTGAACAGGGTGCCGAGGGACTGCACGCCGATCACGGCGCCCACGCTGACCATGGAGATGTTGCTGACGGAGGCGACCCGCAGCCCGGCGACCAGCACGGGCACGGCGAGGGGCAGCTCGACCGCGAAGAAGCGCCGCAGGGGGCGGTAGCCCATCGCGGTGGACGCCTGCAGGATGTCGCGGTCCACGGACTCGAAGGCGTCCACGGAGGAGCGCACCAGGATGGCCACCACGTAGACGGTCAGCGCCACGACCACGTTCACCACCGAGGTGATCTGCGTGCCGAGGAGCAGGGGCAGCACCACGAACAGGGTCAGGGACGGGATGGTGTAGAGCAGGGAGGAGCCCGTGACGAGCACCGGGCGCAGCGTGCGGTTGCGGGCCGCGAGCCGGGCCACCGGGACCGCGATCAGGGCGCCGAGCAGCAGGGGCAGCACCGACTGGACGAGGTGCGTGCCCGTGAGCTCCAGGACGTAGGGCCAGTTCCGGCTCGTCCAGGTCACCGGGGCGTCCGTCCGCCGAGCCGCGCGTCCTCGATGGCCGCGATGATCTCCCCCGGATGCATGATCCCGACCGCACGGCCGTCCTCGTCGACGACCACGGCAAGCCCCGACGGCGAGGACAGGGCCGCGTCCAGGGCGCTGCGCAGGGAGCTGCCGGGCCGGTGCAGGGTGCCGCCGACCACGGGGTCGTCCTCCGCGCCGGGGCGCACCCAGCCGCGGGGGGCGCCGTCGTCGTCGACCCGCAGCATCCACCCGTCGGGGACGCGCCAGTCCCCGGCCCCGACCACGCCCTGGATGCCGTCCGGGCGCACGGTGGCCACCGGGTGCACGGGGATGTCGTGGGCGGAGTCGAAGGTCAGGGAGCGGAAGCCGCGGTCCCGGCCCACGAAGTCCGCCACGAAGTCGTCGGCCGGCGCGCGCAGCAGCTCCTCCGGGGTGGCGTACTGCGCCAGACGCCCGCCCGTGGCGAAGACGGCCACCCGGTTGCCGAGCAGGACCGCCTCGTCGATGTCGTGGGTGACGAACACGATGGTGCGGTGCAGCCGGCGCTGGAGGTCCAGCAGCTCGCCCTGCAGGTCCTGGCGCACCACGGGGTCCACGGCGGAGAACGGCTCGTCCATCAGCAGCACCGGTGGATCGGCGGCGAGCGCCCGGGCCACGCCCACGCGCTGCTGCTGACCGCCGGAGAGCTGGGAGGGGTAGCGGGAGCCCAGGGCCTCGTCGAGCCCCACGGTGGTCAGCAGTTCGCGGGCCCGTTCCCGCGCCTGCTTCTTCGGGACGCCGTTGAGCCGGGGGACGGTGGCGATGTTGTCCACCACGGTCCGGTGCGGCAGGAGACCCGACTGCTGCATGACGTAGCCCATGGAGCGGCGCAGCTCGTGGGCGGGCACGGACGTGACGTCGCGGCCCTCCACCGTGACGGTGCCGGAGGTGGGCTCCACCATGCGGTTGATCATCCGCAGGGAGGTGGTCTTCCCGCAGCCGGAGGGCCCCACGAACACGGTGAGGGACCCGCGGGGGATCTCGAGATCGAGGGCCTCGACGGCAGTCGTCCCGTCCGGGTACGTCTTGCCGGCGCCCTCGAAACGGATCGCGATGTCGGTCATGGAGGTCCTCCCGTTGCCGTCCGGCCAGTATAGGCAAGCGCGGCGGACGCCCGGCTAGACTCGCGTCCACCGGAAGCGGCTCCCGCGGGACCGCCGGCCGACGCGGAGGAGGTGGACGATGCACAGCCTGGAGCTGCTGCTCGGCGAGGACGCCGAGGCGGCCGTGCGCGCCGACTGGCACCGTCTGGCCGAGGCGGGTCTGCCCAGCTCCGGCCGGCACCGCTCGGCGTCCAACCGCCCCCACATCACCCTGGTGGCCGCCCCGTCCCTGGCTCCGGAGACCGTGCCGGGAGTCGACGATCGGGTCGCCGCGGCCGCCGGGTTCGTGGACCTGCCGCTGACCAGTGCGGGCGTGCTGCTCTTCGGTCCGGGCCGGGGCGGCTACGTGGTGGTCCGCCAGGTCGTGACCACCCCCGAGCTGCTCGAGCTGCACCGGCGGGTCTGCGCCGCCGTGGGCACGGTCCCCGGGCAGGCGCGCACCTCGTTCCCCGGCGCCTGGACCCCGCACGTGACCCTGGCGCGCCGGATGCGCCCGGACCAGGTGGCCGCCGCGCTCGACGTCCTGGCCCCGCACCCCGAGCCGTTGCGCGCCGTGGCCCTGCGCCGCTGGGACGCGGACACCCGCACCGTGGTGCACCTGGCCTGAGCGCCGGCCCGTTGGCCGGCCCGTGAGGAGGAGATCCCGTGGCAGCACCCAGCGAACGCGCGGCCGGTGCCGTCTTCCGCCTCGTCCAGGCGGGCCTGTTCCCGGCCGCGGTGCTCGCCTACGCGGTCTTCGTCGTCCGGTTCCTCCGCGCCGCGCGCCGCGCGGGCACCTCCGCCACCGTGACGGCGTCTCTGTACACCCGGTACCTGCAGCACCGGCTGGGCACTCGCCCGGACGAGCTGGCCGCACGGCTGTTCCTCGCCATGCCCGGCGTCTCCCCGGGGGCGCTGGCCGTGCTGACGGCGCCCACCCGGGCGGCGCACCGGCTGACCGGGCACGTGCCGGCGATCTACCGGTGGCCCTACGAGGGGGAGCCTCCGCTGCGGCACCAGAGCGCGGCACGGACCACCTTCTACGACACCGCTCTGGCCCGCCACCTCGACGGCGCGGGGCAGCTCGTGGTCCTCGGTGCGGGCTTCGACACCCGGTCCTACCGGCTCCCCGCCGGGACGTCCCTGCGGTGCTTCGAGGTGGACGAGCCGAGGACCCAGGAGCTCAAGCGCACCCTGGTGCGCGCGGTCGGCGCGGATCCGGGGGCCGTCGTCCACGTGCCCGCCGACCTCCTCGCGGAGGACTGGTGGGAGCGGCTGCTCGCGGCCGGCTTCGAGCCCGCCCGGCGCAGCGTCTTCCTCTGGGAGGCCGTGACGATGTATCTGGACCTCGCGGCGGTCGAGGGGACCCTGCGCCGGATCGCCGGCACCGCGGAGGGCACGGCCGTGGCCTTCGACTTCTTCTCGGCCCAGGTCCTCGAGTCCCGGTCCCTGTTCCTGCGCTGGGCCCGGGCGGCGACCGCCTACACCGGCGAGCCCCTGGTGCTGGGCCTCGACACCGCTCCCCCGGCCCGGCAGCGGATCGCCGCGTTCCTCGCGGCGCAGGGACTGGTGCTGGAGGAGTACCGCGCCTTCGGGCCCGGTGCAGGCGACCGGCCGGACGCGGCCGGCTTCGCCGTCGCCGTCGTGGGCCCGCGAGGACGCCCGGCTCCGCCCGCACCGTGATCCGGCGTGCGCCCAGCCGCGTAGGCTCGGGGGCATGACGAGCGCACAGGACATCGCCACTTGGATGATCGACCGCATCCGCACCGAGGGACGGCTGTCCCAGGACCAGGCCGTCCAGGACATCCCCGGCACCTTCGGCCCGGAGTGGGTCCGGACCCTGGAGAACGGGCACACCGGGATCAGCAAGGAGGTCCTCACGGAGTTCCGCAAGGCCCACGGCGGCACGGTGCAGTGGGACCGCGACCGCCGCTTCTGGTCCCCCAAGAGCTGACCCACCGGCCGGCGCCCCGGGGCGCCGGGCACGGGCGCCCCGGGGAGCCTCACGTCGCCGGGTGCCCCCGCGTGACGGTGGACACCCCTTTCCGGCTCCGGCTATCCTGGGAGCAGAAGACGCCCATGAACTGTGGTGGGAGAGTCCCCCGGTCCACCCCGACCGGCGGGCGCCGTAGGAGCAATTCCTCCCCAGGAAACTCTCAGGCCCCTGTACCACCACGGTTCGGCAACTCTGGAAAGCAGTCCGGCGCGCGTCGCCGGACTCACCGACGGTGCAAGCGGCCCCGGCCGCGGAATCTCTCAGGTCCCAGACAGAGCGGGGAGGAACTCGAACCGATCCACGCCACCCTGGCGTGCAGCACCCGGGAGTTCCTCTTGACGATCCAGCTCGCGACCACGTCCCCGACGACGGTCTTCGCCGACCGGCACATCGGCGCCCGCCCCGACGACGTGCAGACCATGCTCACCCGCGTGGGCCGCGCCAGCCTCGACGACCTGGCGGACGCCGCCGTGCCTGCCGACATCCGTCAGCGCGCCCCGCTGGACCTGCCCGCGGCGCTCAGCGAGCAGGAGGTGCTCGAGCAGCTTGGCGCCTTCGCGGAGCGCAACACCACGGCCGTGCAGATGATCGGGCAGGGCTACTACGACACGCACACGCCCCCGGTGATCCAGCGCAACGTGCTGGAGTCCCCGGGCTGGTACACCGCCTACACCCCCTACCAGCCCGAGATCTCCCAGGGGCGCCTGGAAGCGCTGCTGAACTTCCAGACCATGGTCGCCGACCTCACCGGGCTGCCGGTGGCCAACGCCTCACTGCTGGACGAGGCCACGGCGGTGGTCGAGGCCGTGCTGCTGATGCGCCGGGCCAACAAGGCTCGCGGCAACGGGACCATCGTCGTCGACGCCGACACGCTGCCGCAGACCCTGGCCGTGGTGCTGGCCCGCGCCGAGGCGCTGGGCTTCGCCGTGCAGGTCGCCGACCTGGCGGCAGGCCTGCCCGAGGGCGAGATCTCCGGCGTGGTCCTGCAGCAGCCCGGGGTCTCCGGGCGGGTCGTCGACCACGCCGCGGTGATCGCCGAGGCGAAGGAGCGCGGGGCGATGGTCACGGTCGCGGCCGACCTGCTGGCCCTGACCCTGATCACCCCGCCCGGTGAGCAGGGCGCGGACATCGCGGTGGGCTCCTCCCAGCGCTTCGGGGTCCCCCTGTTCTTCGGCGGTCCGCACGCGGCCTACATGGCGGTGCGCTCCGGCCTGGAGCGGAACCTGCCCGGCCGCCTGGTGGGCGTCTCCAAGGACGCCACGGGACGGGCGGCCTACCGCCTGGCGCTGCAGACGCGCGAGCAGCACATCCGCCGGGAGAAGGCCACCTCCAACATCTGCACCGCCCAGGCGCTGCTGGCGGTCGTGGCCGGCATGTACGCCGTGCACCACGGCCCCGAGGGGCTGAAGGCCATCGCCCTGCGCGTGCACGACCGCGCCCGGACCCTGGCCACCGTGCTGCGGGGCGCCGGTCACGAGCTCGTCGCGGAGCAGTTCTTCGACACCCTCACCGTGCGGGTCCCCGAGCGGGCGGAGCAGGTGGTCCGCGCGGCCGAGGCGCGCGGTGTGAACCTGCGGCACGTCGACGCCGACCACGTCGGGATCTCCTGCGACGAGGCGACCATGGAGCAGCACCTCGTGCTCGTCGCCGAGGCCTTCGGCGTGGCGGACGCGGCCGCGGCCGTCGCCGCCGGGCCGCGCGGCCCCGAGCTGGACGAGGGGCTGCGGCGCACCACGGAGTTCCTCACCCACCCGGTGTTCTCCGCCCACCGCTCCGAGACGCAGATGCTGCGCTACCTGCGGCGTCTGGAGAACCGGGACCTGGCCCTGGACCGGACGATGATCCCGCTGGGCTCCTGCACGATGAAGCTCAACGCCACCGCCGAGATGACCGCCATGAGCTGGCCCGAGTTCGCTTCGATCCACCCGCTGGCCCCGGCCCACCAGACGACCGGCTGGCGCGAGCTGATCGCCGACCTGACGGACCGCCTGCGAGAGATCACCGGCTACGCGGCCGTGTCCCTGCAGCCCAACGCCGGCTCCCAGGGCGAGCTGGCCGGTCTGCTGGCCATCCGCGGCTACCACCGGTCCCGCGGCGAGGAGCAGCGCACCGTCTGCCTCATCCCGGCCTCGGCGCACGGCACCAACGCCGCCTCCGCGGTCCTGGCCGGCATGAAGGTCGTCGTGGTGAAGACGGCGGCCGACGGCACCATCGACCACGCCGACCTCGAGGCCAGGATCGAGGCCCACCGCGAGCAGCTGGCCGCCATCATGATCACCTACCCCTCCACCCACGGGGTCTACGACGCCGACGTGCGCCTGGTCTGCGACGCCGTCCACGCCGCGGGTGGCCAGGTGTACCTCGACGGGGCCAACCTCAACGCCCTGGTCGGTCTGGCCCAGCCGGGCCGGTTCGGCGGGGACGTGTCCCACCTGAACCTGCACAAGACCTTCTGCATCCCGCACGGCGGCGGCGGGCCCGGCGTCGGGCCCGTGGCGGTGGCCGCGCACCTGGCGCCCTTCCTGCCCGGCGACGCCACCCGCGCCGAGGCGGACGGGGCGGCCGGCGCGCCGATCTCGGCCACGATGTTCGGGTCGGCCGGAGTGCTGCCGATCTCCTGGGCCTACATCGCGATGATGGGCGGCGACGGCCTCACCCGGGCCACGCAGACCGCGCTCCTGACGGCGAACTACGTCGCCACCGCGCTGAACGAGCACTACCCCGTGCTCTACACCGGCAACAACGGGCTGGTCGCCCACGAGTGCATCCTGGACCTGCGAGCGCTCACGGCCCGCACCAAGGTGACCGCCGAGGACGTGGCCAAGCGGCTGATCGACTTCGGCTTCCACGCCCCGACCCTCTCCTTCCCGGTGGCCGGGACGCTGATGGTGGAGCCGACGGAGTCCGAGGACCTCCCCGAGATCGACCGGTTCATCACCGCGATGACCACCATCCGCGAGGAGATCGAGCAGGTCGCCCGCGGCGAGCTCAGCGCCGAGGACAGCCCGCTGCGCCACGCCCCGCACACCGCCGAGGTCGTGGCCGCGAGCGACTGGGACCGCCGTTATCCCCGCGAGCAGGGCGTCTTCCCCGTCCCGGCGCTGCGCCAGGACAAGTACTTCCCGCCGGTCGGCCGCATCGACGGCGCGGCCGGGGACCGCAACCTGGTCTGCTCCTGCCCGGCCCCAGAGGCCTTCGAGAACTGATCCGGCACCGCCCTGCCACGCACCGCACCGCCACGAAAGGCACCCACCGACATGAGCGTCAGCACCACCTCCCGGCACACCGCCCTGCATGACGAGCACGCCGCTCTCGGAGCGTCCTTCACCGACTTCGGCGGCTGGGACATGCCCCTGAAGTACGGCTCCGAGCTGGCCGAGCACCGCGCCGTGCGCACGGCCGCCGGCCTGTTCGACCTCTCCCACATGGGCGAGATCCGCGTGAGCGGCCCGGACACGGCGACCTTCCTGAACACGGCCCTGGTGGGCAACCTCGCCGCCGTCGCCGTGGGCCGGGCCAAGTACTCCCTCATCTGCACGCCCGAGGGCGGGATCATCGACGACCTGATCAACTACCGGCTGGCCGAGCACGAGTACCTGGTGGTGCCCAACGCCGGGAACGCCCCGGCCGTGCTCGCCGCCCTCCAGGAGCGGGCCGCCGGCTTCGACGTCACCGTGGCCGACGAGTCCGCCGACACCTCGCTCGTCGCCGTCCAGGGCCCGTCCGCGCAAGCAGTCCTGCAGGAACTCGTCCCCGCCGAGCAGCAGCAGCTGGTCGCCGGGCTGACGTACTACTCCGCCGCGCCGGCCACCGTGGCCGGGATCGACGTGCTGCTCGCCCGCACCGGCTACACGGGGGAGGACGGCTTCGAGCTCTACGTGTCCGACAGCCGGGCCGTGCCGCTGTGGAAGGCCCTCCTGGCGGCCGGGCAGAGCCACGGGCTCATCCCCTGCGGGCTCGCCTGCCGCGACTCCCTGCGCCTCGAGGCCGGGATGCCGCTCTACGGCCAGGAGCTCACCCGGGACCTCACCCCCTACGAGGCCGGCCTCGGCCGGGTCGTCTCCTTCACGAAGGAGGAGGACTTCGTGGGCCGCACGGCCCTCGAGGCCCGCAAGGCCGCCGGGGCGCACCGCACGCTGGTCGGCCTGCGCGGCGAGGGCCGGCGCGCGGCCCGCGGCCACTACCCGATCAGCGTGGACGGCGAGGTCGTCGGGGAGGTCACCTCGGGGGCGCTGAGCCCGGCCCTGGGCTACCCCATCGCCATGGCCTACGTCGACGACGAGCACGCCGAGCCCGGCACGCAGGTGCAGGTCGACCTGCGCGGCAGGCCGGCGCCGTTCGAGGTCGTGGCCCTGCCCTTCTACCGGCGCGGGCAGTGACCCGGCCCCGGACCGGCCGTCCGGTCCGTCGCCCGTCGTTGTCCCTCCTGCTGAACGGCTCCCGACCATGAGCACCGTCCCCTCCCACCTGCGCTACTCCGCCGAGCAGTACGCGCAGGCCCAGGAGGAGCACGCACGCGCACGCGGCAGGACCCCGAGACCCTGGACCCGGACCTCTCGCCCCACGGGGGCCCGGCACCGCTGGGCGACGGCTGAGCACGCGCCGCACCCGGATCCCGTCGAGCACCGTGGTGCGGGCCGGGCCCCGGCCCGCACCACGACCGTTCCACCCACCGCCGTCCCGCACCGGGGCACCACCTCCTTGGGAGCATCACCGTCATGGCCATCAGCGTCTTCGAACTGTTCACCGTGGGCATCGGCCCCTCGAGCTCCCACACCGTCGGACCCATGCGCGCCGCGCGGCGCTTCGCCGAGACCCTGACCGGGGGCGGGCTGCTGGAGCGCACCGCGGACCTACACGTGGACGTCTACGGGTCACTGGCCGCGACGGGCCGCGGTCACGGCACCTTCACCGCGATCCTGCTCGGCCTGGAGGGCTACGACCCCGAGACGGTCCTTCCCGACGAGGTGGAAGAGCGGCTCGCGGACCTCGCCGCCACCGGGACGCTGCGGCTGTGCGCGGCCCTCGGCCACCGTGCGGACCTCCCCTACCGGGTCGAGGACATGGTGCAGCACCCGCTGACCGTCCTGGAGCGGCACACCAACGGCATGCGCTTCCAGGCCCTGGACGCCTCCGGCGCCGTGCTGGCCGAGGAGACCTGGTTCTCCGTGGGCGGCGGGTTCATCGTCCGCGAGGGCGAGGAGGACGCCGCCGCGGCCGAGCTGGACGCCGCCAGCGCCCAGGTGCCCCACCCCTTCCGCACCGCCGAGCAGCTGCTGGCCCACTGCGAGCGCACCGGCATGCCGATCAGCGGCGTGATGCTCGCCAACGAGAGGACCTGGCGCGGCGAGGACGAGATCCGGGAGCAGCTGCTGCACATCTGGACCGTGATGGAGGAGTGCAAGGACTCCAGCCTCCGGCGCACCGGCCCGCTGCCGGGCGGGCTGAACGTCGCCCGCCGCGCCCCCGGCTGGCACCGGCGCCTGCGCACCGAGGACCCGGACCGTGACCCCGGCTTCTGGCCGGAGTGGGTGAACCTCGTGGCCCTGGCGGTCAACGAGGAGAACGCCTCCGGCGGGCGCGTGGTCACCGCCCCCACCAACGGTGCGGCCGGCATCATCCCGGCGGTGCTCTTCTACGCCACCCACTACTCCCCGGCCGCCCGGGCCGCCGCCGCGGAGGGCCCCGAGGCGCTCGCGGCGGCCAGGCGCGACATCGTGGTCCGCTTCCTGCTCACGGCCGGGGCGGTCGGGGTGCTCTACAAGGAGCAGGCCTCGATCTCCGGGGCCGAGGTCGGCTGCCAGGGCGAGGTCGGCTCCGCGTCCTCGATGGCCGCCGCCGGTCTCGCCGAGGTCCTGGATGGGACGCCGGCGCAGGTGGAGAACGCCGCGGAGATCGCCATGGAGCACAACCTCGGGCTGACCTGTGACCCCATCGGCGGACTGGTGCAGATCCCCTGCATCGAGCGCAACGCGATCGCCGCGGCCAAGGCGATCAACGCCGCCAAGATGGCGATGTGGGGCGACGGCACCCACCGGGTCAGCCTCGACGAGGTCATCGTGACCATGCGCGAGACCGGCAAGGACATGAGCCACAAGTACAAGGAGACCGCCCTGGGCGGACTCGCCGTCAATGTGGTGGAGTGCTGACCGCGAGACGCTGAGCCCGCCGGCTCGGGCGGTCCTGTCCGGACGGCCCGGATCGATGCACCCTCGAGGGCTGCGCGGCGCGGTCCCCCCACGGGGAGGGGCACCGGTGGGGACGTGAGGCAGTCCTCAGTTGCCGTCCGGCTCCCGCAGGAGGTCCGCCGGGACCAGGTGGGCGTCCCGGACGCCCTCGAGCAGCCGGGGGTCGACCGGCCTGCCGCGCCGGAGGACGCTGATCGTGCCGGCGGCCTCGAAGACCACGCACGCGACCTCGTCAGGGCTGCGCACGCCCGCGCGCCGCAGGGCGCCGAAGAGCTCGGACTCCACCACGTGGACCCGGCGGAGGTTGGCCTCGAGCACCCGTTCGCCGGCCATCAGCAGCACCGCCCGGTTGTTCATCAGCGCGGCAACGCGGATCCCCGCGCGGAGCCGGCCGAAACCCGCCTCGAGGGCGAACAGCGTGCCGAGCCCCAGCACGCCCGCGGCCAGAGTGGGCGTGTCCCCCAGGACCGCACGCCCGGCGACGGCACCGAGCATGACCACCACGACCGCGTCGAAGGTCGACAGCCGGGACAGCACGCGCTGCCCGAGGAGCCGCACCATGACCAGGAACGCCAGGTAGATCCCCACGGCCGAGGCCATCACCACCAGCGCTCCGGGGGCGTCCACGCCGAGGCGTGCCACGGCGTCGTCGAGCACGGGTCAGACCTCCTGGTCCGCGAACTGCGTCTCGTAGAGCTCGGCGTAGCGCCCGCTCACGGCGAGGAGCTCGGCGTGCCGGCCGCGCTCCACGATCCGGCCGTCCTCGACCACCAGGATCTGGTCGGCGGAGCGGATGGTCGAGAGCCGGTGGGCGATGACCAGGGCGGTGCGCCCCTCCATCGCCTCGCCCAGCGCCGCCTGGACGTAGGCCTCGTTGGTGGAGTCCAGCGCCGACGTGGCCTCGTCGAGGATCACCACGCGCGGGGCCGCGAGCAGCAGGCGGGCGATGGTCAGCCGCTGCCGCTCGCCGCCGGAGAGCCGGTAGCCGCGCTCGCCCACCACGGTGTCCAGCCCGTCCGGGAGGGAGCGGATCACGTGCTCCATGCGGGCCCGGGCGAGGGCGTCCCACAGCTGCTCGTCCGTGGCCTCCGGCCGCACGAGGGCGAGGTTGTCCCGGATCGACTCGTGGAACAGGTGCCCGTCCTGGGTCACCATCCCGATGGTCTCCCGCAGCGAGGCGAAGGTGGCGTCCCGCACGTCCGTGCCCCCGATCCGGACGGCCCCCGAGGTGACGTCGTAGAGCCGGGCCACGAGCTGGGCGATGGTCGACTTGCCCGCGCCGGAGGAGCCGACGAGGGCCACCGTCTGCCCCGGCAGGACGGTGAAGCCGACGCCGTGGAGCACCTCCTCGCCGCCCCGGCCGTCGAGCACCGCGACGTCCTCGAGCGAGGCCAGCGAGACCTCCTCGGCGGAGGGGTAGGCGAACCGGACGTCGTCGAACTCCACCGACGCGGGCCCGGCGGGCAGCGACCGCGCCCCGGGCCGCTCCTGGATCAGGGGGACGAGGTCGAGGATCTCGAAGACCCGCTCGAAGCTCACCACGGCACTCATGACGTCCATCCGGGCGTTCGCGAGCATCGTCAGCGGGGTGTACAGCCGGGTGAGCAGCAGGGCGAGGGTCACGACTGCGCCCGCGTCCAGGTTGCCGAGGATCGCCTGCGCGCCGCCGAGCCCGTAGACGAGGGCCAGGGCGAGCGCGGAGACCAGCGTCAGGGCGGTGACGAACACGGTCTGCAGCATCGCCACCCGCACACCGATGTCCCGGACGCGGCCGGCGCGGCGGGCGAACTCCGCGGCCTCGGCGTCGGGCCGGCCGAAGAGCTTGACCAGGGTGGCACCGCCGGCGGAGAACCGTTCGGTCATCTGCGTGGACATGGACGCGTTGTGCTGGGCCGCCTCGCGCTGGAGGTTCGCCAGGCGCCCGCCCATGGCCCGGGCCGGGACCAGGAAGATCGGCAGCAGGAGCACGGACAGCGCGGTGACCTGCCACGAGATCGAGACCATGACGATCACGGTCAGGATCAGGGAGACGATGTTGCTCACCACGCCGGAGAGCGTGTTGGCGAACGCCCGCTGGGCGCCGATCACGTCGTTGTTGAGCCGGGAGACCAGGGCCCCGGTGCGCGTGCGGGTGAAGAAGGCGATCGGCATCCGCTGCACGTGCTCGTAGACGGCGGTGCGCAGGTCCAGGATGAGCCCCTCGCCGATCAGGGAGGAGAGCCAGCGGTTGAGGACGTTCAGCCCGGCGTCCACGACCGCCACGACGGCGATGGCCACCGCGAGCCAGACCACCACGGAGACCTCGTCCCCGGCGTTGATCGCACGGACCACGTCACCGGCCAGGATGGGGGTGACCACGCCGAGCAGGGCCGTGAGCACCGAGACGACCAGGAACACCGTGAGCCTCGCCTTGTGCGGGCGCGCGAAGGAGACGATGCGCCGGAGCGTGCCCCGGTCGATCTTCCGGCCCTTGACCTCCTGGCCCTGGACAGTGCGCCACAGCACCATGTACGGCGAGTTCTGCATGCTCATGCGGCCAACCCCGATCTGCGGGGATCACCCGCGCTGGATCCGGCGCGGCACCGTGGTGGTCGTGCGCGCCGCACCGGGGACGATTTTACGCGTCCGCGCCGACACGTCCGCGCGCGCCCGCCGCGGACCCCGACGGGACTCCGGCGGGGCTCCGCCAGGGGACGACGACGAGCCCCCGCGCCGCAGGCTGCTGCGGGCGGGGGCTGGTCGCTCCGGTGCCGGACGGTTTCCGGGACGGGGCCTCAGGAGCGCTCTGGCGGGGTCAGGCCCGGGCGGCGGACCGGCGCTTGGCGGCGATCAGGTGGTCCAGCGACCAGCGGCCGGCACCGGCCAGAGCGAAGAGGGCGGCTGCGGCAGCGAGCAGCAGGACGAGCTCGACCCCGCCGTCGGCGGCGAAGAAGCCTGCGGGCAGGTGCACGAGCACGAGGGCGCCCAGCATGGTCAGGGCCAGCAGGACGGCGACCACGCGGGTGCCGAGGCCCAGGACGAGCAGCAGCCCGCCCACGAGCTCGAGCACGGCGACGGCCGGCGCCGCGAGCTCGGCCGCCGGGACGCCCATCTGGGCGAAGGAGGCCTGGGTGCCGGCGATGGTCCACTCGGTGACCTTCTGCCAGCCGTGCAGGAGGAACGTGGCACCGAGGACGACGCGCAGGACGGTCAGGCCGAGGGTCGCGGCGGAGGAGTCCGCGGAGAACCCGGCGGGGGCGGCGGTGCGCTGAGGCGTCTGAGTTGTGGACATGTCATGACTGTAGCGCAATTTTACTTTCCCTGACAATCTTCTTGTCGGAGTGTCCACGGCGTCACGGCTGGTCGGAGGCCAGTCCTCGAGCCGTGGGGCCGGCCGCGGCGTCGTCGACCATGCGGCCGATGAGCGCAAGCTGCTGGACCTGGACGGGCGTCAGCCGGTCGATCACCGTCCGCCGGACGTGCTCCACGTGGCCCGGGGCCACCTGCTCGACCCGCTCCAGGCCGCGGTCGGTGATCTCGGCGAGCACCACCCGCTTGTCCTGCTCGCCGCCGGCGCGCACCACGAGGCCGTCGCGCTCGAGGCGCGCGACGATCCGGGACAGCCGGGACTGGGAAGTGTTGGTGGCCACCGCGAGGTCCGACATGCGCCGCCGCCGGTCGGGCGCCTCGGAGAGCATCGCGAGCACCAGGTACTCGGCGAGGCTGAGGTCCGCCTCCGCCTGCAGCTGGGACTCAATGCTGCCGGGCAGCGTGAACATGATGGAGACGAGCGCCAGCCAGGCCTCGCGCTCCTCGGGGGACAGCCATCGGGTCTGCGTCATGGGCCCGATCCTACGAGCCGGTCCTTGACGCTTCATGGGAACGCGTCCGCCGGGCTCGCCCCATAATGGAACCCATGGACTCCCTCGGCACCTGGCCCCGGCCCGTACCCGCGGACGATCGCGACTTCGACGTCCAGGTCATGCGGCGGCTGCGCACCGCCCGCGGCGACGACGGGGCGCCCGACCGTCCCTCCCTGGGCGAGCGCCTGGGCATGTCGCTGCTGCTCGTGGTCCCGGTGCTGACCGCGCTCGCCGTGGTCCTGCTGTGGCAGCAGTGGTCCCGGTCCGGCTCGGCGGTGCTCCTCGCGCTCATCGCGGTGGTGCTCGTGGCCACGGCCCTGTGGTGGACGGCCCGGCTCAAGCGCGCCTTCGCGACCGCGCAGGGCCGCCTGGGCGCACGCCTGGCGAACGTCGTGGACCACGGCGTGGGCGTCGTCCGGGGAATCGACCTCGAGCCGTTCGCCGAGGACGCGGGAGCCGCCGGGAACACCGCCGGCCACACCGCTGGGGACGCCGCGACGAGCGGCGGCCGTGTCCGCGCCCGGCTCGAGCTGTCCGTGACCCCGGTGCAGGGGGACCGCTTCAGCACCTCCGTGGAGGCCCTCTACGACGCCCATGCCGCGCTCCTCCTGGAGGTCGGCTCGCACGGTCCCGTCCGGTTCCTGCGGGACGACCCGGCGGGGACCACCGTGATCGACACCCGGCTCTCCGAGCAGCAGGTCGCGCAGGTCTACCGGGGCGCCGCCCTCAACTGACACCGCGGCGGGCCCGCGCCGTGCGGTCCTGCCGCGGCAGTGCGTTCGTGCCGTCCCGGCAGGCCGCGGCGGCTCACCCGCTGCGGCTCTCCACCACCCGCTGCGCCTTCTCGACCCGCCGCCGGAGCTGCTCGCACAGGTCCTCCCCCGCCCGCAGCAGATCCGGCAGCCGGTCCCGCTCCGTGGTCTGCACCCGGAAGGCGTCCACCACGCCCACCCCGTGCCCGGCGCGGCGGGTGAGCTCGACCGGCAGACCCGCACGCACGGTGCCCGGCGACAGGACCTTGAGGTAGGCCCCGGAGCGGCCCCGCTCCGTGAAGATGCGCAGCCAGCCGCGCACCTCCATGCTCGCGCGGAACGTGCCGCAGGGGATCCGGGCGTCCGTGACCTGCAGCAGCACGTCGCCGATCCGCCAGACGTCGCCCAGCCGCGCGTCGTCGACCTCGAAGCCTGAGAGCGTGAGGTTCTCCCCGAAGGAGCCGTCGGGGATCTCCTGCCCCAGCTGCTGCTCCCAGAAGTCCAGCTCCTCGCGCGCGAAGGCGTACACCGCCTGGTCCGTGCCTCCGTGGTGCTTGCCGTCCCCGATGAAGTCCCCGGCCAGGCCCGCGCCGGGGCCGCCCCTGCGCGGACCCGGATCGCGAACCTCCACGGGACCGTCCACGGGGCGCTTGCGGATGCCTGTGGGCCGGTTCCTCCTGGCGGCGTTGCTCTCGGGCCGCCCCACGTTGACGCTGCGAACGCGGGCGGTCACGACCTGACGTCCTCGCCGGAGCGGCCGACCTCGTCCCCGGCGCTCTCGTCCAGCTCGTTGTGGTGGGTCGGGGAGTACACCGCGGAGCCGATGAGGTATCCGGAGCGCGCCAGCGCCATGCTGCCCACGGCCGACGTGACCAGCTGCAGGATCACCGCGGCAAGCAGCTTCACGGCGTTCTCCACGCCGGGCAGGAAGAAGAACGCCCCGGTGAGGACGAACGAGACGCCGATGCCCGCGGCGGTGGCGATCGCCGAGGACCGGGTGTAGAGGTCGGGGAGTCGGATGAGCCCCACCGTGGCGGTGAGGAAGACCAGCGAGCCCAGGACGATGAACGCCTGCCCCACGACGCTCATCCACAGGGTGTCGTGCATGATCGGGTCGAATTCCACGGTCATCGCCTCCCCTTGGTCAGTGCGCGGGACAGGGACAGGGTCGCCAGGAAGCCCACGAGGGTCGCGATGAGAACGAGGTCGAAGACCGTGGGGCTCATCGCGAGGACGCCGAACAGGGCGATGAGGCCCACCACGGCGAAGAACAGCAGGTCGGAGGCGATGGCCCGGTTCGCGTCGTTGGGGCCGCGGAACATCCGCACCCCGGCGACTAGGACGGAGACGGCGAGCACCAGCACGCCGAAGAGGATGCCGATCATCGGGGTGCACCTCCCGGTCGGATGCCGTTCAGCATGTGGGTCTCCATCTCCTGCAGGCTCGACCGGGCGTCCTGCGGTCCCTCCGAGTACATGGCGTGCACGAAGATGTCGTAGCCCTCCGTGCGGGCGTCCCCGTCGTCGCCGGCGGAACCGGCGCCGTCCGCGCCGTCACGGGGCCGGGCCACGGTGGCCAGGGTCAATGTGCCCGGCGTCAGCGAGATGAGCACGCTGAGCAGGACGGTCTCGAACTCGCTGCGGCACCGGGTGCGATAGCGCACCACGATGGGCGAGGAGCGGTGACGGCGCGTGAACACGTCCTGCGTCACCGCGACGTTGGACAGGACCAGCTCCCACGCGTACCAGAGCAGGAAGCCGAGCAACCGGAACGGCCAGGTCAACCACTTCACGAGGAGGTCACCGCCTCCACGAACGCGCTGGTGTCCACGAGACCGTCGGCGGCCGCGGCCGAGACGCCGAGCAGCAGCTCACCGCCCACACCGAAGCCGAGGGTGATGACCGCCAGGACGAGAGCGGGGGCGATGAGGCCCAGCGAGATGCGGCGCTCCTTCGTGCCCACGGCGGCGACGACCTCGCTCGAGGACTCCTCCGGTTTCCCCAGGAACATCTTCCCCCAGATCTTGAGCGTGTACAGCAGCGTGAACAGGCTGACCCCGACCGCCACGAGGGCGACCGCGACCTGCTGCTCCTCGAACGCGGCCAGGACCAGCGACAGCTTGGCCACGAACCCCGAGAACGGCGGGATGCCGGTCAGGGACATGGCCGCGGCGAAGAACACCACGGCGGTGAGCGGTTCCCGCCGGAGCAAGCCGGTGACCTCGCCCAGCGGTTGCCGCCCGTAGGCGATCTCCACCGCGCCGGTGGACAGGAACAGGGACACCTTCACCACCGTGTGGTGCAGGAGGTAGAAGATGCCCGCGGTGAGTCCCACGGCCCCGAACAGGGCGACGCCCAGCAGGATGTAGCCGACCTGGCTCACCGTGGAGTAGGCGAGGATCGCGCGCGCGTCCCGCTCCCCCACGGCACCGAAAACACCGATCACCATGCTGGCGGAGAACACCACGACCCCGATCCACAAGTACCGTTCCGCACCGTCGAAGATCACGGCGTAGATCCGGTAGATCGCGTAGATCGCGATCTTCGTGTGCAGCCCGGAGAACAGCGCGGTGACGGTCGGTGACATGAAGGGGTACGTGCGCGCCAGCCACCCGTGCACGGGCACCACGGCCGCCTTGATCGCGAGGGCGGACAGGACCACGGCCACGGACACCGCCACAGCGGTGGACTCCGCCGCCCGGCCCGCCAGCTCGCCCATGTTCACGGTGCCCGCCGTGCCGTAGACCAGCCCCACGCCCGCCAGGAGGATCGTGGAGGCCAGCAGGTTGACGCTCACGTAGATCCGCGAGGACGTGACCTGCATCAGCCGTCCCCGGCCGCGGTGGGCCAGGATGATCAGCGCGTAGGACGGCAGGAGCATGACTTCGATGAACACGAAGAGGTTGAACAGGTCCGCCGTGAGCAGGGCCCCGTTGAAGCCCGCGGTGAGCACGAGCACCAGGGACCCGAAGTAGCGCTTCTCCGCCTGCCCGGAGACCACCCCGAACCAGGCGCTGACCAGTGTCACGAAGCCGGTCACCGTCAGCATCAGCGCGGTGAAGAGGTCGGCCGCGAACGGGATGGCGATGCCGGAGGGCCAGAGCCCGATGCGATGGACCAGCACGGTGCCGCCGTCCAGGAGAGTCGCCACCAGCCACCCCGCCCACACCACGTCCGCTCCGAGGACGGCGAGCAGCCCCGCCTTGCCGATCCGCAGAGAGTTCCCGGCGAGCACCAGCAGACCGGCGGCCAGCAGCGGGACGATGACGAAGAACGAGATCAGGTCCGCGCTCATGCGCGACCACCCCGCCCGTGGCTCCCTTCCGGTCGGATGCCCACCGGGTCCGGGTCCTCGGGTGCGCCGCCGTGCGTGCCGGCGCTGTCTGCGGGGTCGTCCATCAGATCAGGGGTCTCCATCTCCCGGCCGGTGAGCTCGAGATCGGTGTCGTCGTCGTCGTCGCCGGTCACGGCGAGCACGAGCATGTACATGGTGATGGCGAACGCGATGACGATCGCCGTCAGCACGAACGCCTGCGGCAGAGGATCCGCCGTGGTCGCGAGGTCCGGGTCGGCTCCCAGGGGCTCACCCCGCCGGTCCACGCCGCCGGCGGCCATGATCAGCAGGTTCACACCGTGGCTGAGCAGGGCGAAGCCGATGATCAGGCGAACCATGCCGCGCCGGAGCATCATGAACACGCCGCCCGCGATGAGCACGCCCACGGTCAGTGCGAGTGCCATCAGAGATCGTCTCCTCGGGGTCGGTCGGCGTCGTCGGCCGGGGTTCCGGAGTTCGTCCCGGGCGGTCGGCCGGAGGTCCGGTCGAGGAGCCGGATCCTGCTGAGGTCCAGGGGCGCCGTGCTGGGGTGGTGCGGCTCGTCCGTGGTGCTGGTCGCCTGGGGACCCCGGGACGGCACCGCGGTGGAGCCCACCCTCCGGAGGGGCGGCGGTTCCTTCTCCTCGACGCCCAGGCGGCTGATCGCGGCGAGGATCACGCCGACCACCGCGAGATACACGCCGACGTCGAAGATCAGCGCCGTGGTGATGTGGAGGTCGAGCACGTAGAAGTGCAACGGGCGGAGGAAGGACCCCTCGGCCAGGCCCAGCAGGCCCACCCCCACCGCCACGACCACCCCGGCGCCGATGAGCTTCAAGTAGGGCAGTCCGAGGCGGCTGACCCGGTCGTCCTGGGCGGCGAAATAGACGAGGGAGATGCCTGCGGCGCCGATGAGGGCGGAGATGAAGCCGCCTCCGGGGTCGTTGTGCCCGCGGAGCAGGAAGAAAAGGGACAGGGCGATGATCACCGGGCCCAGCAGGCGGTCGGTGACCCGCAGGGTCATCGTGTTGTCCTCGGCCCCGCTGATCGGGGAGCCCTGCGGCTCCGTGATGGGGCTGTGCAGCTTGGGCAGCAGACCGCGCGACTCCAGGGCCACGACGATCGCGATGCCGGCCACGCCGAGCACGGTGAGCTCACCGAGGGTGTCCAGGGCACGGAAGTCCACAAGGATGGTGTTCACCACGTTCGTGCCGCCGGTCTCCGTCTCGCCCTCCGTCAGGAAGTACTGCCCCGCGTCGGAGAGCCCGCGGCGACCGGTGAGCGCCCACGTGGCCACGGCGGCGGAGGCGCCCGAGAGGACCGCGACGACGGCCGCCGTGGTCGTCCGCCGCTTCCCCGTGCGGTGGAAGGTGGACGGCAGGCGGTTGAGCAGCAGGACGATCACCACCACGGTCAGGATCTCGACGAGCAGCTGGGTCAGCGCCACGTCGGCCGCGCCGAGCTCGTAGAACCACAGCGCGACGGCGAATCCCACCACGCCGATGATGGTCACGAGGGCGATCCGGCTGCGCACGCCCAGGGCCAGGAGCACCCCCACCAGGACCACGCCGAGCAGGACCCAGTCCAGCGGGTTCGTCACGTTCCCGTTCAACGGCGGGACCTCGACCGTGAACAGGCCCACCACCGTCAGCAGCACCAGCACGGCCGCGGGCGGGACCAGGTGCGGGTAGGGGGCATCGGCGCGGGTGAGGCCGCCGATCCGCTCGCCTAGGGCGACGGAGCCGTTGCGGAACGCCTCGACGGCGCCCACCCCGGTGATGGGCGACAGCTTCCGGTCCAGGAGCCGGTCCACCTTGCCTCGGGCCAGCACGAGCGCGCCGCCGAGGGCGAAGACCGCCAGGGACATGTACAGCTCGGGGGCGAAGCCGTGCCACAGGCCCAGGTGGGGCTCGGCGTCGGGACCGGCGACGGATGCGGAGGCGGCACCGAGCAGCGGCTCGGCCAGCACGCCCGCCAGTCCCAGCGCCAGACCGGCCGCGGAGACCAGCACCACGGGTGCCAGGAAGGCGCCGGAAGCCTCCTTCGGCGGGTCCTGCACCGGACGGCCGGGGAAGATCGTGATGATCATCCGGGCCGAGTAGGCGAAGGTGAAGGACGCGGCCAGGACCGCCACGGCGCCCACGAGCCACACGGCCGCCGGGGGTGCCGGGCTCTCGGCCATGGCCTTGAACATGGCTTCCTTGGAGATGAAGCCGAACAGCGGGGGGACCCCCGCCATCGAGACCGCCGCCAGGGTCATGACGACGGCGGTGACGGGCATCGTCCGCGCCAGCCCGGAAAGCTTGCGGATGTCCCGTGTACCGGCCTGGTGGTCGATGACCCCCACGGACATGAACAGCGCCGACTTGAACAGCGCGTGGGCGGCCACGTGCACCACGGCCCCCACCACGGCGTAGGAGGTGCCGATGCCGATGGTCGCCGTCAGGAAGCCCAGCTGGCTGACCGTGGAGTAGGCGAGCATCTCCTTGAGGTCGTGGCGCTGAAGCGCGAGCACCGCGCCCATCAGGGCGGTGAACAGGCCCACCGAGATGAGCAGGACGTTCCACACCGGCACCTCGCTGAGCGCGGTGGAGAAGCGCAGCATCAGGTAGATGCCGGCCTTCACCATTGCCGCGGCGTGCAGGTAGGCGCTCACGGGGATGATCGCGACCATGGCGTCGGGCAACCAGGCATGGAAGGGGAACTGCGCGGACTTGGTGAAGCCCGCGAGGGCGATCAGCACCGCCACGAACGCCGCGAAGCCCGGGGACGTGGACCACACGTCGTCGACGAGGATCGCGCTGAGGCGCGTGGTGCCGGTGGCCACCCACAGGGCGACCACTGCTGCGAGCAGGCACAGTCCACCGGCCACGGTCACCAGGAACGTCCGGATCGCCGGGTCCCTGGCGTGCGGGCCCGAGCGGGCGATGAGCAGGAAGGAGCACAGGGTGGTGAACTCCCACATCACGAACAGGAGGACCACGTCGTCGGCCAGGACCAACCCCAGCATCGCCGCCGCGAAGAACGTCATGAGGGTGTAGAAGGCGCTGTGCGAACCTTTGGCGAGATAGCGCGCCGAGTAGCCGAGGACCACCGCGCCGATGACCAGCACGATGAGACCGAAGAACAGGCCCAGTCCGTCGAGCCGCAGGTGGAAGGACACGCCCAGGCTCGGCATCCACGGGACCTGCTGGGAGACCTCGTCGCTGTCTCCTCTGCCGTTCCACACCGCGACCAGCGCACCGGCGAGCACGAGCAGGCCCGCGGCGAGCGGCCAGCCGGCCTCGCGGCCCGCCTTGCGGCCCAGAACGGCGGCCACAGGGCACAGCAGTGCGGTGAGAGCGAGAATGATC
This sequence comes from Kocuria nitroreducens, assembly GCF_042879195.1. Taxonomy (NCBI): domain Bacteria; kingdom Bacillati; phylum Actinomycetota; class Actinomycetes; order Micrococcales; family Micrococcaceae; genus Kocuria; species Kocuria nitroreducens. The sequence goes on along the minus strand of NZ_JBHZTC010000003.1, from coordinate 87,057 downwards.
AGGAGAGACACGCCTGGCAACCGTCCGGTCGGTGGGATGGGAACGAGGTGGACTCGGCCGTCGACTGGCCGGCCGTGGCGGCCGGTGTCCCGGCCGAAGCGCTCAGGCGTCCCGGGGGCAACCGGAGAGCAGCGGCCCCCAGGAGCTGACGTAGCCGTTCGTCCCGTTGGAGACGCTCCGGACCACCGTGGACAGCACGCGGCCCGGTGGCACGGCGCGGCCGAGGTCGTCGGCGCGGTTCCTGGGGCTGGTCATCGCCCCGAATTTACCATGACGTCCACCACAACTCCGGCGGAGCTGCAGAGCGGCCCGCGGCGCCTCCGCGCACGGTCCGGCCGCCGTCCCGCCGGTGGCGGAGTCAACGCCGCTTCCGCAGGGGGCTCGAGCCGGAGTGCGGGACGGTGGGGGTGGCGGCGGTCTCGGCGTCCGGCTCGACGAGCGTGCCGCGTCCCGGCCCCTCGGGCGGGAGCACGTCGCCGAGGTCGTCGGCACGGCCACGGACGAGCTCGCCGTCCGGGTCACCACCGCGGTCACCGTCGAGCGGAGCGTGGGAGGAACGCCGGCGCGGGGTGTCGTTGATCTCGGTGACGGACACGGCCACCGCGTTGAGCGCGAGGCCGGCGAGCACGAACAGCCACGCCGTCTTGGGGTACCACGCCAGGGCGAGGACCACTCCGACCACGACGAGGGCGACGGAGGTCAGATAGGCGGGGGTCAGCACGCGCTGGACGTTGAACTTCATGGTTTCCATTCCACCACGCGCGCGTGCGGATCGACCAACGGGCTGGAGCGTTTCCCGCCCCGGGGCGCGAACCCTGGCCCGGGCGCCTCCGTGCGTATACCGTCGGCGGCATGGACGACCTCGACCCCGAGCTGCTCGAGCTGGCGCGCTCCGCCCGCACCGTGACCGTGCTCTCCGGCGCCGGGATGTCGGCGGAGAGCGGGGTGCCCACCTTCCGGGACGCCGGCACCGGCCTGTGGGCCCGCTGGTCCCCCGAGGAGCTGGCCACCCCCGAGGCGTGGGAGGCCGATCCCGAGCTCGTCTGGTCCTGGTACCTCTGGCGGGCCCGCCAGCTGCGCCGGCTCCGCCCCAACGCCGGGCACCGGGCGATCGCCCGGTGGGCGGACCGCGCCCGCGTCCACGTGGTCACCCAGAACGTCGACGACCTCCACGAACGGGCGGGCTCGGCGGTCCTCGCCCACCTGCACGGCAGCCTGTTCGCGTTCCGCTGCTCCGGCTGCGGCGCCCCGTTCCCGGAACGCCTCGTCCCCGGACTGGCACCCGGCACCGGTCCGGAGGCACCGCCCGACCCCGGGGAACCGGGCCGCGAGCGCCCTCCGGTGTGCCGCGCCTGCGGCGGGGCGGTGCGGCCGGCGGTCGTGTGGTTCGGGGAGCCGCTGCCCGAGGGCGCCATGGAGCGGGCCGCCGCGGCCGTGGCGGAGGCGGACCTCGTGCTCGTCGTGGGCACGTCCGGGCTCGTGCAGCCCGCCGCCTCCCTGCCGCTGATCGCCGCCGGCCGCGGGACGCCCGTGGTCGAGATCAACCCCGAGGACACCGCGCTCACCCCGCACGCGGACCGGACCGTCCGGGCCGGCTCCGCCGAGGTGCTGCCCCGCCTCCTGCCCCCGCAGGACGACCGGCGCCCCCAGACCCGGCCGGCGGGCACCGGCCGCTGACCGGCTCGTAGCGCAGCCGGATCCCCGCATGCCGATTGCTGAGAGCAGAAAGCACGCTTTCCTTCTTGTCAGGGCGCGGCGACAACTGGAGACTGATCGACGGACACCGGGCGCGGGTGACTTCTTCCCGGCCCTCCCCGTCAGCCCCCGCGGGCTGTCTCCCCACGAAAGGCACGGTCCATGACCCAGTCCACGACCCAGTCCCCGGTCCTCACCCTGCACGACGGCAAGACCATCCCGCAGCTCGGCTACGGCGTGTGGCAGGTCGACGCCGACATCGCGGAGGACGTGGTGGGCCAGGCGCTCGAGGCCGGCTACCGCCACATCGACACCGCCATGATCTACGGCAACGAGGAGGGCGTGGGCCGCGCGATCGCGAACAGCGGCCTCCCGCGCGACGAGATCTTCGTGACCACCAAGCTGTGGAACGGCGACCACGGCCACGACTCCGCGCTGAAGGCCGTCGACGCCTCCCTGGAGCGGCTCGGCCTGGAGTACGTCGACCTGTACCTCATCCACTGGCCCACTCCGAAGCACGGGAAGTACGTGGAGACCTGGAAGGCGCTCCAGGAGATCCGCGACAGCGGCAAGGCCCGGTCCATCGGCGTCTCGAACTTCCCGCGCGAGGAGCTGCAGGAGATCATCGACGCGACGGGCGTGGTCCCCGTGGTGAACCAGGTGGAGCTGCACCCCTACTTCAACCAGGCCGCGCTGCGGGACTTCAACGCCTCCCACGGCATCCTGACCGAGGCGTGGTCCCCCCTGGGCCAGGGCGGCGACCTGCTCCAGGATCCGGCGATCGGCTCGATCGCCCGCAAGCACGGCGCCACCCCGGGACAGGTCATCATCGCGTGGCACCTGGCGATCGGCAACGTGGTCTTCCCCAAGACCGTCACGCCGGAGCGGATCCGCGAGAACTACGCGGCTCTCGACGTCCGGCTGGACGACGAGGACGTCCAGGCGATCAGCGGCCTCGACAACGGCGGGCGGATCGGCTCGGACCCGAAGGACTTCAACTGAGTCCTGCCCCCGCTGTCAGGAGCAGGACGGGGCGTGGAGGATTCCGCGCACCACCTCGGCGGCGGGGACCTCCCGGGCGGCCGCGAAGGACGGACCGGCCCACAGGGCGATGGCCTCGGGGTCCCCGGTCTGCGCCGCGGCCGCCCGAATGGGCTTGGTCAGCTGGTTGACCTGCGGATATGCCGCTGGAGCAATATCGGAGAAGCGGTCGATGAAACCGTTGCGCACGCCGCGCGCCAGCCGGCCCGAGAACGCCCGGGTCACGGCCGTCTCCGTGTAGCGACCCGAGCCGAGAGCCTCCCGGTACGCGGCGGAGGTCCCCGCCTCGTGCGTGCGCAGCAGGAGCGTGCCGATCTGGACGGCGTCCGCACCGGCGGCCAGGGCTGTGTCCGCCGCCGCCGCGGAGGCGATGCCGCCCGCGGCGACGATCGGGACGGCCACGGCGGCGCGGACCGCGGCGACGAGCTCCACCAGAGGCTCCTCGCCCGGGACGTCCTCCGCGCGGTGGGTGCCCCGGTGCCCGCCGGCGGCCGGGCCCTGGACCGTCAGCAGGCGGGCGCCGGCCCGCACCGCGGCCTCGGCCTCCGGGACCGAGGTCACCGTGACGGACGTCGTGGTGCCCACCGCCGCGAGCCGCTCCAGCACGGCGGCCGCGGGGAGCCCGAAGGTGAACGAGACGACCGGCACCCGCAGCTCCTCGACGAGCTCCAGCTTGGCCGCCCATCCGTCGTCGTCGGCGGGGTCCGTGTCCGGCAGCTCCACCCCGTACCGGTGGGCCGTGTCCTGCAGCGCCTCCCGGTAGGCCGCGACCGACAGGTGCACGGCGGGGTCGACCGCCGTCCCGGGCGCCGCGGTGTTCGCGGCCTGCGGGACGAAGAGGTTCACCCCGAAGGGGCCCTCGGTCAGCGCCCGGACCTGCTCGACGTCCGCGCGGACACCCGCCACGGGACGGTTGCCCGCCGCCAGGAAGCCCAGGCCGCCGGCAGCCGTGACCGCCGCGGCCAGCGCAGGGGTCGACGGCCCACCGGCCATCGGGGCCCCCACGAAGGGGAGGCGGAGATCGGTCAGCCGGAAGCGGCTCTCGGTGCTCGTCATGGTCCCAGGCTAGGAACACTGCGGCTCCTCGTCACCACCTGGGCCGGGCGCAGGTCGTGGCATAGGCTGTGGCCACGGTCACCGCCCTCCGGGGTCCGCAGTCCGTCACCAGCGATTCGAGGCATCCGATGGCCCAGTCAGCCGACTCCACGACCCGGTCCCGTCCGCAGCCGGAGCTCAAGCGCGTCATGGGTCCCGGCCTGCTCCTGCTGTTCATCGTGGGCGACATCCTCGGCACCGGCGTGTACGCCCTCACCGGCAACATCGCCGGCGAGATCGGCGGCGCTGCGTGGGCCCCGATCCTCGTGGCGTTCGTGGTCGCCACCATCACGGCGTTCTCCTACCTCGAGCTCGTGACCAAGTACCCCGGCGCCTCGGGCGCCGCGCTGTACACGCACAAGGCCTTCGGCATCCACTTCATCACCTTCCTGGTGACGTTCGCCGTGCTCAGCTCGGGACTGACCTCCGCCTCGACGGCGGCCTCCGCGGTGGCCTCGAACTTCGCCCGCGGCTTCGGCCTGGAGGTGGGCACCACCGGGATCACCGTGATCGCGGTGAGCTTCATCGCGATCCTCGCCGCCATCAACGTCCGCGGCATCACCGAGGGCCTGGCCTTCAACGTGGTGCTGACCTCCATCGAGCTCACCGGCCTGCTCATCGTCATCCTCGTGGGGTTCTGGGCGTCCTTCCAGGGCCAGGCAGACTTCAGCCAGACGATGGTCTTCGAGACCTCCGAGGACAAGGGCATCTTCCTGGCCCTCACCGCAGTGACCTCGCTCGCGTTCTTCTCCTTCGTGGGCTTCGAGGACTCCGTCAACATGGTCGAGGAGACCAAGAACCCCAGCCGCGACTTCCCGCGCGTGATGCTCTTCGGCCTCGGCCTGACGGGCACCATCTACATCCTGGTCTCGATCTTCACCGTGGCGGTCGTCCCCATCGGCGTGCTCGGCGAGTCGACCACGCCGCTGCTCGACATGGTCCGGATCGGCGCCCCCAACATCCCCATCGACACCATCTACCCGTTCCTGACGATCTTCGCCGTGGCCAACACCGCCCTGATCAACATGCTCATGGCCTCCCGGCTGCTCTACGGCATGGCCCGCCAGGGCGTGCTGCCGGACTTCCTGGGCCACGTCCTGCACGGCCGGCGCACCCCCTGGTCGGCCATCGTGTTCACGACCCTCCTGGCGATGGGCCTGATCATCGTGATCAACAACATCCTCGGCAGCGGCACGGCCAGCGCCCTCGGCGGCACCACGGCCCTCCTCCTCCTGGGCGTGTTCACCATCGTCAACATCGCGGCGATCATCCTGCGCAAGGACCACAGCCCCACCCACGACTACTTCCACGCCCCCCGGGTCCTGCCCTATCTGGGCGCGATCACCTGCGCCTACCTCGTCGGGCCGTGGGCACAGGACCTCATCGAGTACCAGATCGCCGTGGTCCTGCTGCTGATCGGGCTGGGCCTGTGGATCATCAACTTCCTGTACGACCGCCTGTTCCTCGGCCGCAAGGTGCGGTTCGAGGACCCGGAGGCCCTCGCCCGCATGGAGGACGAGCCCGGGGAGCAGGACCCGCACCGCGGCCCCTGACCTGTCCCGACCCATCGTGCCGCCACCCCAGGAGAACCCGTGACCGTCGTCGTCGGATACATGCCCACCGCCCCCGGACACGCGGCCCTGGACGCCGCCATCCTGGAGGCCGCGCGCCGCGGCACCGACCTGGTCGTGGTGCAGCCCCGGCCGAGGCGCCACCAGCCTCCGGAGATCGCCGCCGACATCGACGTGGAGCGGGAGAAGCTCGCCCGCGCCGGGGTGCGCTACGAGCTGCGGGAACCCGACCACGACAGCGACCCCGCCGACGTCATCCTCGACACCGCCCGCGACCACGGGGCCGAGCTCATCGTGCTGGGCATCCGGCGGCGCTCACCCGTGGGCAAGATCATCATGGCGAGCACGGCACAGCGCGTCCTGCTGGAGAGCCCGTGCCCGGTGCTGTGCGTCAAGGCCGTCTACGACTGAGCCCGGGATTTTATTTCTGTTTTCGAAATATTAGTCTGGTCCCAGGCCCCGGCGCCTCCGGTCCTGCGCGGGGACCGACGGACCCCGCGGCTCCGACCTGCTTCTGCCGCTCCGAAAGGCCAGCCATGACCACCCCGGCACGCACCGCGTCCCGCCCTGCCCCCTGGGCCGAGACCCCCGAGCCCCCACGGCGTCCCCGCTGGGCCGCGCTGCTGCGGATCCTGCTGCCGGCGCTGCTGATCGTCGGGTGGCTCACGGTGGCCGGCGTGGGCGGGCCGTACTTCGGGAAGATCTCCGAGGTCTCCACCAACGACCAGTCCAGCTTCCTGCCGGAGTCCACCGAGTCCACGCAGGTCACCCGGCTGCAGGGCGAGTTCCGGGACTCGGACGTGATCCCCGCGATCGTCCTCCTCGCCCGGGAGGGCGGGCTGAGCGCCGCCGACCGGGAGTGGGCCCAGGAGGCCGCCGCGTCGGTGCAGGAGAGCGGTCTTGCCGAAGGGCAGACCTCGCCGCTGATCCCGTCCGAGGACGGGGAGGCCCTCCAGCTCGTCGTCCCCCTCCCCGACGGCGAGGTCGTCGACGACGTCGAGGCGCTCACGGCCCAGTTCGAGGCGGACCGGCCCGAGGGACTGCAGAGCTACGTCACGGGCCCCGCCGGGTTCACGGCCGATCTCGTGGCCGGTTTCGAGGGTATCGACGGAATCCTGCTGGGGGTGGCGCTGGCCGTGGTCTTCGTGATCCTCCTCGTGGTCTACCGGTCCCCCGTGCTGCCCGTCCTGGTGCTGCTGACCTCGGTCTTCGCCCTCAGCGCCGCCATCCTGGTCGTGTACTGGCTGGCGGCCAACGAGCTCGTGACCATCAGCGGCCAGGTGCAGGGCATCCTGTTCATCCTCGTGGTCGGCGCCGCCACCGACTACTCGCTGCTGTACACGGCGCGGTACCGGGACGCCCTGCTGCACCACCGGCGACGGGCGGACGCCACCCGGGCGGCCCTCAAGGGCTCGGCCGAGCCGATCGTCGCCTCCGGCGCCACCGTCATCGCGGGCCTGCTGTGCCTGCTGCTCTCGGACCTCGCCTCGAACAAGGCGCTGGGCCCGGTGGCCTCCGTCGGCATCGTCATGTCCGTCCTGGCGGCCCTGACCTTCCTGCCCGCTGTCCTCTACACCACGGGACGGGGAGCCTTCTGGCCGTTCCGACCCCGGTACGACGCCTCGGGCACGGAGCGCGTGCGCGTGGTGGAGCACGGGGCCGGCACCCGTCCGACCGTCGAGGGCCGCGGCGTGTGGGCCTCGGTGGCCCGTTTCGTGGCCCGCGCCCCGCGGGCGATCTCAGTGGTGACCACGGTGGTTCTCCTCGCCCTCGCCGGATTCAGCACCCAGTTCCAGGCCTCCGGTGTGGAGCAGAGCGAACTGGTGCTCGGCGAGTCCCAGGCCCGGGACGGCCAGGAAGTCCTGGCCCAGCACTTTCCCGGCGGCTCCGGGAGCCCCGCGGTCCTGCTCGTCCCGACCGGGTCCCTGGACGCCGCGGTCGGGGCGGTCGAGAGCACCGAGGGGGTCGCCGACGTCGTCGCCGTCTCCGACGACTCGCCGTCCGGCACCCTGCCCCTCGGGGAGGACGCCGCCCCGACCGCCGGGCCGTTCGCCGGGGCCGCGCCGACCGAGGCGCAGGGTCTCTACCAGCTCCAGGCCACGCTGTCCGACGCCGCCGACTCCCCCGAGGCCGAGCAGACCGTGCGGGAGCTGCGCGAGAACGTGCGGGCGGCCGACGCGGAGATCCTCGTGGGCGGCACCACGGCGACGAACATCGACACCAACGAGACCTCGATCGCCGACCGCACGCTGATCATCCCGGTGATCCTGGTGGTCATCACCCTGATCCTCATGTTGCTGCTGCGCTCCGTCCTGGCGCCGGTGCTGCTGATCCTCACGACCGTGGTCTCCTTCTTCACGGCCCTGGGCGTCTCCGCCCTGGTGTTCAACGAGGTCCTGGACCTGCCCGGCGCGGACCCCTCGGTCCCGCTCTTCGGCTTCGTGTTCCTCGTGGCGCTGGGCATCGACTACAACATCTTTCTGATGTCCCGGGTGCGGGAGGAGTCGCTGGTCCACGGCACCCGGGCGGGCATCCTCCGGGGGCTCACCCTCACCGGCGGGGTGATCACCTCGGCCGGCATCGTGCTCGCGGCCACGTTCGCGGCGCTGGCCGTCATCCCGATCATGTTCCTGGTGCAGCTGGCCTTCATCGTGGCGTTCGGCGTGCTCCTGGACGCGCTGATCGTCCGGTCGCTGCTGGTGCCGGCGCTGACCTATGACATCGGCCGGGCCATCTGGTGGCCCTTCCACCGGCGGATCGAGCCCTGAGCACCGGCGCGGGCAGCCGGAGCCACGGCGCCGGCTGCCCCCGTCCGACGGGACCGCCGGGCCCGGGCCGACCTCGCGGACCTGGGCCCTCACGGGTTCGCAGCCGCTCCGGGCCCGTGACCTCCCGAATCCGTGGCCGTCCGGCCGGTGCGGGCAGTGCGTCAGGCGGCGTGGTGGCCCGTCCGCCGGGCCACGACCGGCATCCGCGCGGTGTCAGGACGAGCGTCCTCGACCGGGTCCTCATCGGTGACGGGACCCTGTTCGGCGTCCTGCCACGCCGTATCCTCCTGCTGCCAGCCGAAACCGTAGGCGAGCGCAGGCACGAGGTGGTTGGCGACACCGCAGCCCACGGCCAGGCCCGCCCACGCGACGGGGAACGAGGCGAGGACGTCGAGGGGGTAGTGCACGCCCAGGTAGAGGCGGGACAGCCCGACGAGCACGGCCGTGCCCAGTCCCGCGACGAGGACGGCGGCGGCGAACCTGGAACGACGCATCGCGAGGCAGAACGCCGCCGCGACGGCCAGGGCGGCTCCCGCGTGCCCGGAGGGGAAGGACGTGAGGCCCTCCACGAGGACGAGGGGTTCCGGGAACGCCGTGCTGTCCGGGCGGGGGCGGCCGACGGCGACCTTCACCATCCCGATGGCGGCCCATCCGGAGAGCGCCGTGACGGCGAAGCCGGCGGCGTCCCACGGGCGCCGGCGCGCGAGCGCGAGCCACGCGGTGAGAGCGGCGATGATCGCCAAGGCACCCGGCGTGGAGAACGCGTGGTGCAGGACGAGTGCCAGCACGTCGAGGACGCCGAGACGTGCCGCGTCGAGCCGCTGCAGGACCTCGATCTCCTGTGCCGCGATCCCGGGGGAGTACACCAGCAGCCGTCCCACGGTCGCCGTGACCAGCACGACGATGAAGGGGACGACCACCCACTGGTGCAGCTGGGGGAGGGACCAGGTGGAGCGGGCCGGCCGGGGGGAAGAATGCTGCGCCGGAATTGCCATGCCCACCACCATGGCACACGCCGCGTTCCTCGGGTGCCCGCATCCCCGTACCGCAAGAGAGTCGGGGAAAAATTCCCCGAAACGGTACAGAAAATGACAAATCATGAAGTTGAGGGGCGAATGGGGTGCTGCGAGCACATCTGTGTGACGTTCCGCGTCCCTCTCCGGGTCAGCTCATGTTCCTCACCCGTAAGAAGCTGATGTACGGCCACCAATCGGGAGTTTCACGTGGAACGTCACGACAGAAAACAAAAATCAACCTTCAGAGGCTGTCTCAGTCGAGGTTCAACCCCGCTGTGGGACACCGGCCTGCTCATGCCGTCCCCACGTCCGTCCCCTGATCAGGGGACAGGTCTTGACGGAGGGTGGCCCGGCTAGACTGGGCCGTCATCCCCACCCCACCGACCGACCCGCGAGGAGCATCCGTGTTCACGAAGCACCCGTCCCGCAACCGACGCCCGGCCGCCTCCCACGCCGAGGCCGTGCAGCACGTGGAGGAGGGCGGGGTGGCCATCTACTGGCGCCCCGGGTGCCCGTTCTGCGGCATGCTCGAGCGCGGGCTGGGTCCGGAGGCCGAGCGTGCCGCGTGGACCAACATCTGGGAGGACCAGGAGGCCCTGGCGTTCGTCGAGTCCCTCAACGACGGCAACGCCACGGTACCCACGGTGGTGACCCTAACGGAGCACTTCGTCGCGGCCTCCCCCGCGAAGGTCGCTGCCGCCAAGGGGCTGATCGCCGAGGCCGGCAAGGTCCTCTGAAGAATTCCGGGCGGCGTGCCGGAACGGTCCGGACGTCGGCGTCAATCCTTCCCACCTGTCTTCGACCTGTGAACGCTGCTTAGGATGACATTCCTGCTCACGTTCACCGGTGAAAGATGACGACGATGGCCGAGTCCGTGGAGTCCCCCGTTCCGCCCGGTTCGCAGACGTCCCTGCGCAACGCCAACCAGCGCCGGGTGCTCGACACGGTGCGCCGGGACGGCCACCTCACCCAGGCCCAGATCTCCAGGCGCACCGCGCTGGCGCCGTCGACGGTGTCGAGCATCGTGCACCAGCTGATCGACGCCGGACTGCTCGTGATGGAGGTGGACGGCGCCGGCCGCCGGGGTCAGCTCATCGGCTTCCGGGGCTCCGCCGGTCATGTGGTCGGCATCGACGTGGGACACCGCCACGTCACGGTGGCCGTCGCGGACCTGAATCAGAGGATCCTGGCCCAGCGGCGACACGAGCTGCCCGACGAGCACCGCTTCGCCGAGGACCTCGAGCTGGTCGGCCGGACCCTCGACGCCCTGCTCCGGGACCACGGCATCCCACGGTCCGGCCTGCTCGCCGCAGGTCTCACCCTCCCGGCTCCCGTGGACCTCGAGGGCCGGCTGATCAGTGCGAGCGCCATCCTGCCGGCGTGGAGCGGGATCGACGTGCGCGAGGAGGCCGGACGCCGGCTCGGGCTGCCCGTCGTCGTCGAGAACGACGCCAACGCGGGCGCCCTCGGGGAGCACGCCTGGGGCGCCGGACGCGGGGCCCAGCACATGGCCTACCTCAAGATCGGCCACGGCGTGGGCGCGGGGCTGATCCTCAACGGGTCCCTGTTCCGCGGCGCCACCGGGTCCGCCGGGGAGCTCGGCCACACGACGGTCGACGAGCACGGTCGGGTGTGCCGGTGCGGCAACCGAGGATGCCTCGAGACCTATGTCTCGTCCAGGGACACCACGGGCCTGCTGGCCACCACCCACGGTGCCGACCTGACCGTGCCCGACCTCGTGGCCGCGGCCCTCGCCGGTGACGTCGGCTGCGCGCGGGTCATCGGCGACACCGGTCGTCTGCTCGGCACGGCGGTGGCCGGCCTGTGCAACACCATCAACCCGGAGCTCGTGGTCGTGGGCGGCGAGATCGCCCGCGCCGGTGAGCTGCTGCTCGGCCCGCTGCGCGAGGTCGTCTCCCGCCACGGGATCCGCGGCAGCGTCCGGGGGCTGCGGATCGAGACCGCCCTGCTGGGGATCGAGGCCCACGTGGTGGGCACCGTGATCCTCGCGCTGCAGCACGCGGAGCTGCCTGCCGGGGCCGTTCCGGAAGGATGAGGCGCCGGACAACTCCTGTCTTCGACTAATGGACATCCAACCCACCGAGTTTTAGTGTGGACCGCGTCACACGAAGCCCTCGGCGTCGGCAGGTGCGGACGCCCCGGGGTGCGGCGGCCCATCCCGGCCCCACGCCGCTTCCTCCACCAGCAGCCGTTTCCTCCACCAGCAGCCGATCTCTCCACCAGCAGCCAATCTCTCCACCAGCAAGGGAGCTGTCCGATGAGCCAAGACGCCACGACCCCGAGGGTCGCGGAGCACCCGAACACCTCGGCGGTCCTCCGGATCAGCATCGTCGCCGCCTTCGGCGGCTTCCTCTTCGGCTACGACTCCGCCGTCATCAACGGCGCGGTCGCCGCCATCCGAGAGGATTTCGGTGTCGGCTCCGCTGCCATCGGCCTGGCCGTGGGCTCGGCCCTGCTCGGCGCGGCGGCGGGCGCGTTCTTCGGCGGACGGTTCGCCGACGCCCTGGGCCGGGTCCCGGTCATGAAGATCGCCGCGATCCTCTTCCTGGTCAGCGCGATCGGCTGCGGCGTGGTCGACAGCTTCGAGTGGCTGATCTTCTGGCGCGTCGTCGGCGGCGTGGGCGTGGGTGTCGCCTCCGTCATCGCCCCGGCCTACATCGCCGAGGTGGCCCCCGCATCCATCCGCGGCAGGCTGGGTTCGCTGCAGCAGATGGGCATCGTGCTCGGCATCTTCATCTCCCTGGCCGTGGACGCCTGGCTGGCCGCCATGGCCGGCGGCGCCTCCGAGGAGCTGTGGCTCGGCCTCGACGCCTGGCGGTGGATGTTCATGGCCGAGGTCGTTCCCGCCCTCGCGTACCTGATCGGTGCCTTCACCATCCCGGAGTCCCCTCGCTACCTGGTGGAGGACGGACGCTCCGACGAGGCTGAGGCGGTGCTGGCCAACCTGCAGGGCTCCGCGTCGGCGGCCGAGCGCGTGCGCCTCATCCAGGAGTCGCTCGTGCGGGAGCACAAGCCGCGTCTGAGCGACCTGAGGGGCCGGGCCGCGGGCCTGAAGCCCATCGTGTGGGTGGGCATCGGCCTGGCCGCCCTGCAGCAGTTCGTGGGCATCAACGTGATCTTCTACTACTCCACCGTGCTCTGGCAGGCCGTGGGCTTCACCGAGGCCGATTCGTTCACCATCACCGTGATCACGTCCATCGTCAACGTCGCCGTGACCATCGTGGCCATCGCCCTCGTCGAGAAGGTGGGCCGCCGCCGGCTGCTGCTCATCGGCTCGGCGGGCATGACCCTGTCCCTGGCCACCCTGGCGGTGCTGTTCGCCACCGCGGACGTCGTGAACGGCCAGCCCGAGCTCGGCCCCACTGCCGGCCCCCTGGCCCTCGTGGCCGCCAACCTGTTCGTGGTCTTCTTCGGCGTCTCGTGGGGTCCCATGATGTGGGTGCTGCTCGGCGAGATGTTCCCGAACCAGATCCGCGGGGCCGCCCTCGCCGTGGCCGGGTTCGTGCAGTGGATCGCCAACTGGGTGGTCACCGTGACCTTCCCGTCCCTGGCCGACTTCTCCCTGGGCTTCGCGTACGGGCTCTACGCGTTCTTCGGGCTGATCTCCCTGATCTTCACGATCAAGATGGTGCGCGAGACCACCGGCATCGAGCTCGAGGACATGCAGGACTGACCAGCGCGCAGGGTCCACGACGGCGGTGGTGGTCCTCCCCTCCCGGGGGACCACCACCGCCGTCGTCGTGCCCGGACGCCGGCGCCCGGGGGGCCGTCCCGGCCCGGGACCGCACAGCGCACCGCGGGTGCTGTGCGTCCTTCTTTACTCCTCCGTGACCGCCAGGACACGGATCGCCGCCGGCATCGGGTATTTTCGGATGAGCTGCGCCAGGCCCGGCCCCCCGAGCCGGTCCCGGCCCGACCACACCCACTGCTCCATTTTCAACGGCGAAAAGGACCCACGTTGACCCAGACCACTGCGGACCCCGCATCCCCCGCACAGACCACTGTCCACAAGTCGGCGGGCCACGTCATCGTGGACACCCTCGTGGCGCACGGCGTCGAGCGCACCTACGTGGTGCCCGGTGAGTCCTACCTGGACGTTCTCGACGGGCTGCACTCCTCCCCGATCGAGACCGTCGTGTGCCGGCACGAGGGCGGGGCGGCCTACATGGCCGAGGCCGACGGCAAGATGAACCCGGTGCCCGGGGTGGCCATGGTGACCCGCGGACCCGGCGCGGCCAACGCCCACGTGGGGCTGCACACCTCGTGGCAGGACTCCACCCCGATGGTGCTGTTCGTGGGCCTGATCCCGTTCGAGCACCGAGACCGGGAGGCGTTCCAGGAGTTCGACCCGCACGCGTGGTTCGACTCCGGGGCCAAGCGCGTGATGGTCCTCGACCACGCCGAGCGGGCCTCCGAGATCGTGGCCGAGGCGATGTTCGCCGCCAACTCCGGGCGCCCCGGCCCCGTGGTGGTGGGTCTGCCCGAGGACATCATCCGGGCCGAGATCGACGCGACCCTGCACCCGCCGATCCCCGTGGCCCACGGCGGGATGACGGTCAAGGACTGGAAGGCCCTGCGCGATGCGCTCTCGGGGGCGGAGAAGCCCCTGTTCGTGACCGGCGGCAACGACTGGACCCACGCCGGCGCCCAGGGCCTCACCGACTGGCTCGAGGAGCACCACCTGCCGGCCGCGGCGGAGTGGCGCACCGAGGGCACCGTCCCGTTCGACTCGGACTCCTACGTGGGCCCGATCGGCTACGGCCGCCCGAAGGCGACCTTCGAGATGCTCGAGGAGACCGACCTGCTGGTCTTCGTGGGCACCGTCCCCGGGGACGTGATCACCAACGGGTTCCTGGTCCGCCAGGACTGGGAGAAGAAGAACTTCCTGGTCACCATCGACCCGTCCCTGCGCGGGCGCTCCGGGCCGGTGTCCTACCAGATCGTGGCCAAGCCCGACGTGTTCGTGCGCGACCTGGTGCGCATCGATCTGCCGGCCAAGCCGGCGTGGAAGGAGTGGACCGCCCGGCTGCGGGCCAAGCAGGTCGAGTTCTCCACCCCCGCCTCCACCGCCCCGACCGAGGGACGGGCCCGGATGGACACCCTGATGGCCCACCTCGTGGCGGATCTGCCCGACGACGCCATGTGCACCTTCGGCGCCGGCGAGCACACCAACTGGGCCCACCGCTACTTCCCCGCCAAGGGGTACGCGGCGATGATCTCGGCCCGCAACGGCTCCATGGGCTACTCGGTGCCCTCCGCGGTGGCCGCCTCGCTGCGCTACCCGGGACGGCGGGTGGTGACGGTCGCCGGGGACGGGGAGTTCCTGATGAACGGCCAGGAGCTGGCCACCGCGGCCCAGTACGGGGCCACGCCGCTGGTGATCGTGATGGACAACCAGGAGTACGGCACGATCCGCACCCACCAGGAGCGCGACTACCCGGACCGGGTCTCGGGCACCCAGCTCAAGAACCCGGACTTCGCCCTCATGGCCCAGTCCTTCGGCGGATTCGGGGTGCGCGTGGAGCACGATGCCGAGATCCCCGGCGCGCTCGAGGCCGCCCTGAAGGCGATCGACGAGGAGGGCCGCTTCGCCCTGATCCACCTGATCGTCGAGCAGCGCGTCAAGGCCTACTGACGCGCAGCCCGTCCACCGCTCGGGCGGTGACCGGGGCAGGGCCGCGCCCACGCGGGACGCGGCCCTGCCCCGGTCCTTCCCCGAGGCGCCGTGGCGGTGCTCAGCCGGCCAGCGGGTGCGCCAGCTCGTCCTCGCGCATCCGCCCGGCCCACAGGGCCACCAGCCCCAGCGCCGGGGTCAGCAGGGCCACCGTCCAGAAGATCACCGGCAGCGGCACCACCTGGGCCACGGGTCCGGCGACCGCCATCGACACCGGCATGAGGGCGATCGAGACGAAGAAGTCGAGGCTCGAGACCCGCCCCAGCATGTGGCGCGGGACCCTCCGCTGCAGGAGCGTCCCCCACAGCACCATGCCCGCGCCGTCCCCGGCGCCCACGAACGCCAGGCACAGCGCCATGACCCAGAACGAGTCGGTGGTCGCGACGAGACCGAACGGCAGCGTCCCGAACCCCCACAGCGCGATCATCCAGCTGAGATAGCGCCGCGGCAGGGGCAGCGACGCGACCATCAGGGAGGCTGCCGCGCTGGCACCGCCGTAGCACGCCAGCAGGTAGCCGAACGTGGAGGCGTCCCCGCCCAGCCGGTCCCGGACCAGGAAGGGGACGAGGACCTCCAGGGGCCCCAGCAGCAGGAACACCGCGAGCACCGCCCACAGCAGGGTCCACAGCAGCCACGGCGTCCGCACCGTGTAGCTCACGCCTTCCATGAGGTCCTGCCGCACGGACCGCAGGGCGCCCACGACCTCGGCCGGCCGGGACGGCTCCCCCGGGGCCGTGCCTCTCGCTGCCGTGAGCTGCTCCGGGGCGGAGTTGCCGGTCGACCGCGCGGTCGGTCCCGCGGCCGGCTCCGAGTGCGCGCCGTGGTCGTGGCCGGGCACGTGCAGGCGCAGCAGCAGCGCGAGGGCGGCGGCGTGGCAGAGCGCGATCAGGGCGAGCGCGCCGCCGGGCGCGACGAGCCCGATGAGCAGACCGGCTACGGCCGGGCCCGCCGCCTGCTGCAGCAGCGGGCGCGCCGTGCCCTCCACCCCGTTGGCCGCGAGCAGCTGCCGGGCGGGCAGGATCCTGGGCAGCGAGGCCGAGTAGGCCGGATAGAAGAAGCCGAGGCCTGCGCCGAACACGAACGCCGCGGCGGCGAGGTGCCACAGGCGCAGTCCGCCCGCCAGGACCAGGACGGCGACCGTCCCCGCCGTCAGGAGGTTGGCGGTCTCGATGAGGCGCAGCACCCGGGCCAGGGGAAAGCGGTCGGCCGCGATCCCGCCCACGAGCACGAAGGCGAGCATGCCCAGCGCGCCCACGGCCGCCACGGCCGAGAGGTCGACGGCCGACCCGTCCAGCTGCAGGACCTGGTGCACGAGTGCCACCGCCCACATCCCTGCGCCGAAGACGCTGACGAACATCGCGAAGGCGAGCACACGGTACCGGCCGAGCCGGAACGGCTCCAGCGCGCGGGGCAGGGGCATGCTCCCAGTGTCCCCCCGTGCGGGCGCCCGCGCACGGGCCGGTGCGGTGGTGGAGGCCGCGGATCCGTAGGAGACTGGGGCGGTGCAGACCTTTCTCCCGTACCCGGACTTCGCCCGCTCCGCGCGCGTCCTCGACCGCAGGCGACTCGGCAAGCAGCGGGTGGAGACCCTGCAGGTGCTGCGCGCGGCCACCGTGCCCGGCTACGGGTGGTACCGCCATCCGGCCACGGCGATGTGGTCCGGGCACGTGCCCGCCCTGGTCGCCTACGGCCGCGCGATGGTCGACGAGTGGACCGCCCGCGGCGGGGCCGACAGCACGGGGTGGCAGATCCGCGAGTTCGCCCCCGAGGCCTGGGACCGCTGGCCCGACGACGACGACGCGCCGCCGCCCTGGCTGGGCGACGAGGCGTTGCACCTCTCGCACCGGTCGAACCTGCTGCGCAAGGACGAGGACCTCTACCGCGCCGTCTTCCCCGACGACCCCGCCGGACTGGACTACGTGTGGCCCGTGCCCGCGGAGGGCCGCACGCCTCCCGCCGAGCCGCCGCCCGGCCGGCGGGCGTGGGTCCTGGCGCCGGGCGCCCACGAGGCGGCGGGCGGCGCCGTCGTCGTGCCGTTCCGCGTCCCGGAGGGCGTGCGGGAGAGCCACTGGATGCAGGCAGTGGCCCGCGTCGAGCAGGAGCTGCGCGAGGGCGAGCCCGTGCTGCTGCTGCACGGGGCGCCCGGCCCGGAACAGGTGGTGGAGCGGACGGTGCTGAGCGAGGACGTTCACCACGCCGTCGCGGGATTTTCCCTCAAGCTCGAGCGGGGGGACCGGATCCTGCGCCGCAAGCTGCCGGCGCCAGCCCGGCTGCAGTCTCCCCGCCCCGTCTTCGCGGTCCCCGCCGAGGCCGTGGGCGCGGAGCCCGGGGCCCCACGGGTTTAATCCGGCGTCACGCCCGTGCCGGGGGTCGAACCGTGGGTAGCATGTCACCCACCGGCGCCCGGCGCGCCCGACACCAGGAGGCGCGCATGCGAGGATCCCACGTCCCCACCACGGGCACGGTCACGATCACCGACTGGCCCGATCCGCAGGCCCGGGAGCCCGGTCAGCTGGTGGTGCGCATGCTGCACGCCTCGATCTGCGGATCGGACCTGCACGCGGCCTTCCACGGGCTGCTCCACGCGGAGGGCCCGAGCCGCCCCGGCTACCCCGGTCACGAGGGCGTCGGCGTGGTGGTGGAGTCCCGGTCGGAGCGCGTCCCGGAGGGCGCCCTGGTGCTGACGGTCCCCCAGGGCGAGATGGGCGGGTGCTTCGCGGAGCTCCAGCTGCTGGACGACCTGCACGTCGTCGAGCTGCCCGCCGGCACGGACCCGCGGGACTCCCTGCAGCTGCGGCGGCTCATGATGGCGCAGCAGTACGGCACCTGCCTCTACGCGATGCGCCAGTTCTGGCCCGTGGAGACGCCCGCCCGCCGGGCGCACACCTGCGTGGTGATCGGAGCGGGATCCGCCGGGCTGTTCTTCGTCGAGGAGGCCCGGAGACTGGGTTTCGCGCACGTCGTCGCGTCCGACCTGGACACCGGCAGGCTCGACGTCGCCCGCAGACTGGGCGCCCTCCCCGTGCGGGTGCCGGAGCAGGACCTCGCCGTGGTCGTGGCC
The DNA here is from genome assembly GCF_042879195.1 of Kocuria nitroreducens. Taxonomy (NCBI): domain Bacteria; kingdom Bacillati; phylum Actinomycetota; class Actinomycetes; order Micrococcales; family Micrococcaceae; genus Kocuria; species Kocuria nitroreducens. The sequence goes on along the minus strand of NZ_JBHZTC010000003.1, from coordinate 69,115 downwards.
GAGGTGACCGGGGGCCACGGTGCCGACCTCGTGATCGAGGCCGTGGGGCACGACGTGCTGCGCGACCAGGCCGTCGAGCTCGCGGCCGACCGGGGCGTCGTCGGTTTCTTCGGCCTGCCGGAGCGGCACGGGCCCACCGAGGTCCCGCTGTGGACGGCGTTCCGCAAGAATCTGCGGCTGCAGTGCTCCGTGGCGGCGCAGTCGGAGCCGGGGCTCACGTCCTTCCGGGAGGCCCTGCGCCGGATCTCCGAGGGCGAGATCGACGTGGAGCACTGTCTCGGGCCCGAGTTCCCCCTCGAGTGGATCGGGGAGGCCATGCAGCGGGCCGAGGAGCACCGGTCCGGGGACATCAAGCTGACGATCACGCCGTGACCACCCCACACCGCCCCGTCGCCGGGTCGCCGGCCGACGGCCGACCCGGAGCGACGGTCCCCGCTCTGCCGTCCGTCACCGCCACGACCGGGAGCTCGCTCGCCGTGCAGGTGATGACCGCGGTGCGCCGGGCGATCACGGCGGGCGAGATGGAGCCCGGGCGGCTGTACTCGGTGCAGCAGCTGGCCTCCGCCATGGACGTCTCCCGCAGCCCGGTGCGGGAGGGCCTGCTGCGGCTGGGCGAGGCCGGGCTGATCCGGTTCCACCGCAACCGCGGCTTCGAGATCGTCGAGGTCAGCCCCGCGGACGTCGCGGAGATCTTCGCGGTGCGCACCGCCCTCGAGGTGCCGGCCGCCCGCCGGGTCGCCCGGCTCGCACAGCCCGAGGAGCTCGACCGCGTCCGGGCCCGGTGGGAGGCACTGCACGGGGCGGCCCGGACAGGGGACCTCGAGGCGACCGCGGAGGCCGACGAGGGGCTGCACCGGTTGCTGCTGCTGCTCGCCGGCAACACCCAGGCCGTCCAGCTCGTGGAGCGGCTGCGCACCACCACGTCCTTCCTGGGCGTCGTGGCCGCCACGTCTCAGCGGCCCGTCGGAGAGCTCGCGGGCGAGCACGACGTGCTGGTCCGGGCCGTGCTCGCCCGGGACGAGGAGGCGGCGGCACGCGCCATGCGAGAGCATCTCGCCTCGACCGCGCAGCGGCTCGTCGCCCAGGCCCTGCGAGCCCAGCGCAGGCCCGTCGAGCGCGTCGACGAGCTCACCGCACAGGTCTGGGGAGCCGCAGCCGCCGGATACTGAGCGGCGCTCAGCCCGCGGGGACCCCGTCCTCCAGCGGGAGACGCACCTCGAACCGGCAGTGGCCCCGCGAATCCTCGCCCGCGCTGATCGTTCCCCCGTGGGCCGCGACGATCTCCCGGCTGATGGCCAGGCCCAGTCCGGATCCGCCCGTGTCCCGGGTCCGGGAGTCGTCGAGCCGCACGAACCGCTCGAAGACCCGGTCCCGGTCCTCCGGCGCGATGGTGTCGCCGTCGTTGACCACGGCCACGACCGCTTCCTCCGCCTCCGCCCGCAGGGAGACGGTGATCCAGGTGGCCGCGTGCCGCTCCGCGTTGGAGAGCAGGTTGCGGACCACCTGCTGCAGCCGGCTGGCGTCCCCCCGGATGCGCACGGGGTCCAGGTGCACGCGCACCTCGTGCCGCGAGGCCGGGCGGATCCGGGCGACCTCCTCCCGGACCACCTCGTCGAGGTCGGTGTCCGCGGTGCGCAGCCGCAGCCCGGCGTCGTCGACCTTGGCGAGGGTCAGGAGGTCCTCCACGAGCCGGCCCATCCGGCGGGACTGGGACCGGAGGACGGGGGAGACCTCGGGCCACGTCGCCCCGGACGGGTCGGAGGCCGCCACCTCGATCGTGGTGGTGAGGGTGGCCAGCGGGCTGCGGAGCTCGTGGGAGGTGTCCGCGACGAACCTCCGCTGCGCGCGGTCGGACGCCTGCAGCCGGTCCAGCATCCCGTTCATGGTGGCGGCGAGCGCCGCGATCTCGTCCCGGGTGGGGGGTACGTCGACACGCTCCCCCAGGCGTGCCGTGCCGATGCGCCGGACCTGTCCGGTGATGCGGCGCACCGGGGCCAGGGAGCGGCCGACGAGGAACCACATGAGCGCCGCCCCGAGCAGGGCTAGCACGGGACCGCCGACCAGCAGGAAGAGCGAGACGGTCTCGAGGGTGCCCTGCTGCAGTGCCATGGGCACGGCCACGGTGAGCGTCAGGGACACGCCGTCAATGTACATGCCATGGGCGACATATACGAAGTCGTCGGTCCCGAGCGCGTCCTCCTTCCTGGTCGCCGAGGAGTCGGAGGACTGTCCCGGCTCCAGGACCGGCACGGACAGGTCCGTGTCCAGCGCGCTGGCGGGGGACGCGGCCACCACCCGACCCTCCGCGTCCTGGATCTGCACGATGACGCCCGGACGGCCGAGCCGCAGCATCAGCTCGCCGAGCCCGGCCTGCGTGAACACCGCCGTCTGCCCCGCGCCCCCCTCGGCGCTGCGCGGCCCCCACGGCAGCCCCAGCTCCTGGAGGATCTCCGTCTGCCGGGTCACGGCCTGGTCGTGGGCCGCCCCCACGGCCGCGCGGCTCAGCACCTCGAGCAGCACGGCCCCGGCCACGGCCATCACCAGGAGGATGAGCAGCGCCGCGGCGGCCGTGCTGCGCTCCCGCACCCCCCAGCGGTCGAGGAGGCCTCCCCCGGAGGAGATCACGACGCCGGGGTCCCGGGCTCGTCCGGGACCAGCCGGTAGCCCATGCCGCGGACCGTCTGCAGGGTGGAGAGGCCGAAGGGGGCGTCGATCTTCTTCCGGAGGTAGCCCACGTAGACCTCCACGATGTTCTCGGACCCCTCGAAGCCGGCGTCCCACGCGTTGTCCATGATCTCGAGCTTCGAGACGACCTTCTCCTCGTTCTGCATCAGGTACTGGAGGATGACGTACTCCTTGGCGGTGAGCTCGAGCACCTGCCCGCGGCGGCTCACGGTCCGGCGGACGGGATCGAGCTGCAGGGACCCGACCGTGAGCACCACGGGCCGCTCGGGCGCCCCTCGGCGGATGAGGGCGCGCAGCCGAGCCACGAGCACGAGGAAGCTGAAGGGCTTGGTCAGGTAGTCGTCGGCGCCGAGGTCGAAGGCGTCGGTCTGGTCGTACTCGCCGTCCTTGGCGGTGAGCATCAGGACGGGGACCCAGTTCTCGGCGGCGCGCAGGTCCTCGAGCACGGCGTATCCGTTCCTGCCCGGAAGCATCAGGTCCAGGACCACGACGTCGTAGGGGTTCTCGTGGGCCAGCCACCCTCCGGTGATGCCGTCGTGGGTGACGTCGACGACGAAGCCCTCGTTCGTGAGACCACGGCGCAGCGACTCCGCCAGGTCCACCTCGTCCTCCACCAGCAGCACGCGCACGCGTCCTCCCGTCCTCGTCCGTGGGCGCGGCGGGATCCGCCCCCGTCCAGTCTTCCGCACGCCGCCTGAGGATCGGTTGAGGACGCCGTCCCGGGTGGCGCAGCCGTTCCCCTTCTCCCCAACCGGTGCACAACGTTGTCCACAGGTGTGGAGAACCGTGTGCACAGTTCCCTCTCCACAGCGTTATTAACAGCTGTGGAAGCCGCCCCCGCCCTGTCCACACCGTTGCTCACAGGTGTGGAATTCCACCGCTGTCACTTGTCGACAGGTGGGGACAACCCCTGTGGAGAAAGCGGCCGACCCCCGGACCGCGAGCGCTCCCGGGCGGGTGCGGGAAGGCGTCACCGACGGCGTCCGGCACCACGGTGGCGGCGGGAGGCGGCCGTGTAGCCGAACGCGACGAGCGCGCCCGTGACGAGCCCTCCGAGGTGCGCCTGCCAGGCGATGCCCGGGAAGAGGAACCCGAAGACGACGTTCACGCCGATCAGCACCGCGATGGGCGTGATGGACTGCCCCAGGTGGCGCTGCAGCACGAAGAGGGCACCGAAAAGGCCGAAGACTCCCCCGGAGGCGCCGACCACGAGACTGAGAGGGTGCGACAGCAGCAGGACGCCCACGGAACCGCCCAGGACGGAGAGCAGGAACAGCAGCAGGAACCGGCCACGACCCAGCGCCGGCTCGAGCATCCGCCCGAACAGATAGAGCATGTACATGTTCAGGAGCAGGTGCAGCGGACTGGACATCGAGTGCAGGAACCCGCTCGTGAGCATCCGCCACGGCTCGGAGGTCGTGGTCACCGGGGCGTAGGCGAACAGCTGCAGCAGGCTCACGCCCACCGCCTGCACGAGCCACTGCAGCGCGTAGACCACGGCGTTGGCGCCGATGAGCCACCAGGTGACGAGCATCGGGGAGCCCTGCGCAGCCCGTCCGCCGAAGCTCGTGCGGACGGCGGGACGCGAGTGCGTCGCCTCCTGCACGCAGTCGACGCAGTGGACGCCCACCGCGGCCGTGCGCTGGCACTCCGGGCACGTCGGCCGGCCGCACCGCTGGCACCTCACGTACGCCGGCCGATCGGGGTGGCGCGGGCACACCGGGACGTCGCCTCCGGTGGACGCGCCGTACTGCGGTCGCTCGCCGCTCACTGGAACTCCTCCTGGGCCGGCCTGCGGGCCCGGATCGATGGACGGGGGTGGACAGGACTGGACGAGAACGGCGCAGGCCCGTCCGGATCGCTCCGGACGGGCCCGCGCCGCTGGTCCCCGCCCGGCCGTACCGGGTCGGGAAGAGTGCTCGGGTCTAGAGCTGCTCGATGTCGATCGACGTGACCACGCAGTCCTCGACCGGGCGGTCCATGCCGCCGGTGCGGACGTTGTTCAGCTCGTCCACGACCTTCCGGGACGCGTCGTCGGCGACCTCGCCGAAGATCGTGTGCTTGCCCTGCAACCAGGTGGTGGGGGCGGTGGTGATGAAGAACTGGGACCCGTTGGTGCCCTTGCCGTTGCGCTTGCCGGCGTTGGCCATCGCCAGGACGTAGGGCTCGTTGAAGTCGAGCTCGGGGTGGATCTCGTCGTCGAACTCGTAGCCCGGTCCGCCGATGCCCTGACCCAGGGGGTCCCCGCCCTGGATCATGAAGTCCCGGATGATGCGGTGGAAGACCACGTCCTGGTAGAGGGGAACGGTCTGCTTCTCGCCGGTGCGCGGGTCGCTCCACTCCTGGGTGCCGTCCGAGAGTCCGATGAAGTTCTTGACGGTCTTCGGGGCGTGGTTGCCGAACAGGTTCACGACGATGTCGCCGTGGTTCGTGTGGATGGTCGCCTTGGCGGTGGGGATGGCAGAAGTCATGCGCTCATTCTTGCACGACCCCCGGAGGCCCTCCCCGGTGGGGTCCCGGGGTTCAGCGCACAGTGAAAAGGCCCGGGATTGCACGGCGCACCCTCCTGCCGTGACGGCTCTGCCCGTATGCTGACAGTGGATTGTCACGACCCGAGGAGGGATGGATTCATGAGCTTCAAGAAGTCCAAGAGCGAGAAGAAGACCGTCGCGGCGCAGAAGGCCGCGGAGAGCAAGGTCCTGGACGCCGGCAAGTGGGCGTCCAAGGAGATCGGTGACCTCGCGCCCCGGCTCCAGCACAGCGTCGAGGCGGGCGCCGCGGCCCTCGCCGGTGGCGTCGCGACCGCCGGTCCCAAGGTGCAGGAAGGCCTGGGACGCGCCCACGAGCTCTCCGGCTCCGCGAAGCTGAAGGCGGCCGCGGTGACCGCCCCGGTCGCGGCGAAGGCCGCGAAGACCGCCGCCCCCGTGGCCGCGAAGGCCGCTGACCGGGCCACCGAGAGCCGCGCCGCCCTGCAGGCGAAGTACGCCGGTGCCGCCGCCCTGCTCGCGGGCAAGTTCGCCGACGCGGACACCCCCGAGCAGCTCGAGGCCATCGTCGCGAAGCTGACCGGTGACAAGAAGGCCGTGGCCAACGCGAAGAAGGCCGCCGCGAAGGTCGTCAAGGACCACGCCAAGCAGCAGAAGAAGGACCAGAAGTCCCACAAGGGCCTGCTGCTGCTGGGCCTGCTCGCTGCCGGTGGTGCGGCCGGCGTGGCCGCCTGGAAGGCGTCGCGCCCCGTCGAGGATCCTTGGAAGACCCCCGCGGCCACGTCCCCGCGGGTGACCGCGTCCCCGGTGGCCCAGGAGTCCACCGTGGCCGCCGGCACCGGCGTGCAGGTCGACGACGTCAAGGACGCGACGACCCCGGCCGGTCAGTCCGGCGGTGTCTCGGAGGCCGCCTCCGAGGTCAAGGACAACGCCAAGTCCGTCGGCGAGGACGCCAAGACCACGATCCACGAGGTCAAGGAGCAGATCCAGGGCAAGAAGGACGAGAACGAGGGCTGATCCCCGCCCGGTCCGGGCAGAGGCCCCCGCTCCCCTCCGGGAGCGGGGGCCTCTGCCGTCGAGCGGGGCCGGCCGCTCAGCCCTGGAACCAGACGATCACGTCCTGGAGCGTGTCCCACGCCTGGTGGAGGCCGAGCACCGTGAACAGCACCACGCACAGGCCCAAAATCACGTTCGTGGCGACGCCGTTGCGCCAGCGCTCGGTGGTGCGCCGCGTGTTGAGCGGCCAGATCAGGGTCAGGGCCAGGTACGGCATGAACAGGGCGCCCAGCACGCCATGGAGCAGGATCAGGAACACCGGCCGGCCCAGCATGAACAGGAGCATCGGCGGGAACGTCAGCCAGAGCAGGTAGAACCGGAAGTACTCGCCACCGGTCACGGTGTCCGGGTGCCCGCTGTGCTTGCCGCGGATGTCGCCCCAGAAGTCGGCGAGCATCAGGGCGACGCCGGACCACACGCCGACCAGCGAGGAGAAGGACGCCGCCCAGAACCCGACGAGGAACGCGGTGCCGATGACGTCCCCGTAGCGGTCCTTGAGGATCTCGCCCGGCTCGAGCAGGCCCTCGTCCCCGGCGCTGATCGCGTAGCCCGCGGAGTAGAGCACTTCGACGCCCACGATGAGCATCGCGACCACGAAGATGCCGGTGACCGTGCAGGCGGCCGCGTTGTCCAGCTGCATCACCCGCATCCAGCGCGGCCGGTACCAGCCCCTCTCCCGCAGCCAGTAGCCGTAGGCGGCCAGCGTGATGGTGCCCCCGATGCCGCCGGCCAACGCCAGGGTGTGGACCAGGCCGCCCTCCGGGAAGATCGGCACGAAACCGGCGAGCATGGCGGGGACGTTGGGGACCGCGATGACGGCCAGTCCCACGACCACGACGAACATGATGCCCACCATGAGCGCGGCGAGCCTCTCCACGAGGGCGTAGCGGCCGAACCAGACCATGGCGAAGCCGAGCAGGCCCATGAAGATCGCCCACGCCCACAGGGGCAGGATCGGGAACAGCGCCGCGAGCGGCAGCGCGGCCGACGACATGGCGGTGGCGCCGTAGACGAACCCGAAAATGATGTAGGGGTCGAAGTAGACCGTGGTCCACCGGCCGAGGGAGCGCCACCCCTCGAAGATGGTGCGCCCGGTGGCCAGGGAGTACCGGCCGGCGCCCTCGACGAGGATGATCTTCAGGATCGTGCCCAGCACGACGGCCCAGAGCAGGCCGTAGCCGAACCGGGAGCGGGCGGTGAGCGTGGCCACGAGGTCCGCGGCGCCCACACCGGTGGCCGCGACCACCAGGCCCGGTCCCACGACCTTCCAGCCGTTGACCTTCTCGAGCGGTTCGCCGGGGTCGATGCCCGGCAGAGGGGTGAGCGCCTTGTCGGCGAAGTCGTCTCAGGGCATGGCTTCTCCCGGGTTCCGGGCGGCGCACCTGACAACTGCCGGGGAGCCTGCCGGGAGGACGGTCGGGGACGCGCCAGGTCTGCCACGAGACCTCGGCCCCGCCACGCGGTGGCCCCGGGGTGGGTGGGGACCCGGTCGGGAACGACGAGATCCCGACCGAGCGTGTGCTCGATCGGGATCCGATGTGGTGGAGGCGAGGGGACTCGAACCCCTAACCCTCTGCTTGCAAAGCAGATGCGCTACCAATTGCGCCACGCCCCCGTGGTGTCCGGGCTATTCCACCTCGTCGGTGGCGTCCGCCCAGGCGCTCCTTTCGGCGTCGGCCTCCCGCAGCCTGGTGAGCACCGCGACCGATGCCCCGACCAGGGCGAGGACCGCGGCCATCTTCCTGTTCACGCCTGCCTCCTGACCTGCGGAAAAGGGAACCGTGGGCGTACCAGGAATTGAACCTGGGACCTCTTCGTTATCAGCGAAGCGCTCTAACCGTCTGAGCTATACGCCCTTCCGGCCCTTGCGGACCGAGAAGAAACGATACCGGAGTTGCCGACCCGTGCCAAATCGCTCCGGCCGGGCCGGACCCCGGCGACCGCGCCAGATCAGTCGTCCGTGAGGGTGAGCCCGACCCCGCCCACGAGGGCCGCCGCGATGTTGTACAGCAGCGCGGCGAGCACCGACAGGGCGGTCAGCAGGATGACGTTGACCACGGAGACGATGGTCGCGAAGATCGCGATCTGCCCCAGGGACAGGAAGTCCTTGATGTTCAGGGCCCCGCCCGCGCCGCCCAGCATCCCGAGCAGCTCGTTGATCCCGTCGAACAGGCCCGTGAGGTCCAGGACGATCCACAGCACGACCGCGGCGACCACCGTGATGATCCCCAGCGCCACCGACAGCAGGAACGCGAGCTTGAGCACCGACCAGGTGTCCACCTTCGAGACCACGAGCCTTGCCCGGCGCACCCGCGGACGGGGGGCCGGGCGGACCAGGCCCTTGGTCGAGCTCGCGGGACGGGAGCTCTTCGCCGGGCCGGAGCCGGACGAGGTGGTGCTCGACTTCGCGGGACCGGACTTCGCCGGCTTCGGCGCGGTCCGGGCGCTCGTCGAGGGCTTCGCCGTCCCGGACGGCGCCCCGGTCCCTGCGCGGGGTGCGGACGCCAGCGGGGAGCGTCCGGACTTGCCGGCGGCGTTGGAGCCGGAACTCGAGCTCATGCGTTACCTCCGTTGTTGTTCGGGTCCAACGCTACTTCATCGTCCGTCATGTCCCCGGAACCGGGGACGCGGCCGAGCTCGTCGTCCTCTCCGGTGTCCAGGACGTCGGCCGTCTCCATCGTCTCGTCGAGCTGGACGTCGACCTCGGCCACGGCCTCGGCGTCGACCTCCTCGGCGATCTCCCGGTCGGCGTTGCGGGCCACCCCGGTGATCGCGTCGCCCAGGGCGGGCTTCGCGAAGATCACGCCCATCGTGTCACGGCCCTTGGCCGGGACCTCGGAGGCACCGGTGCGCACGACCTTGCCGGACTCCATGACCACGAGGACCTCGTCCTCCTCGCCCACGATGATCCCGCCGACCAGCCGGCCGCGCTGCTCCGCGAGCTTCGCCACCTTGATACCGATGCCGCCGCGGCCCTGGACCCGGTAGTCCTCCACCTTGGTGCGCTTGGCGTAGCCGCCCTCGGTGACCACGAAGACGTAGGCGTCGTCGGTGACCACGTTCGCGGAGAGCAGCTCGTCGCCGTCGCGGAACTTCATGCCGGTGACACCGGAGGTCGCCCGCCCCATGGGACGCAGCACCTCGTCGCTCGCGGTGAAGCGCAGGGACATGCCGTTGCGGGAGACCAGGAGCAGGTCGTCCTGCGCGGACGCCAGCTGGGCCGAGACGAGCTCGTCGTCGTCGCGCAGGTTGATCGCGATCACCCCGGCCGTGCGGTTGGTGTCGTAGTCCATCAGCCGGGACTTCTTGATCAGCCCCTTGCGGGTGGCGAGCACCAGGTACGGGGTGTCGCTGTACGAGCGCAGCTCCATGACCTGCGCGATCCGCTCCCCCGGCTGGAAGGCCATCACGTTGGCCACGTGCTGGCCCTTGGAGTCCCGGCCCGCCTCGAGCAGCTCGTACGCCTTGGTGCGGTAGACCCGCCCCAGGTTCGTGAAGAACAGGATCCAGTTGTGGGTGGTGGTGACGAAGAAGTGCTCCACGACGTCGTCCCCGCGCAGCTGCGCACCCTTCACGCCCTTGCCGCCGCGCCGCTGGGAGCGGTACTGGTCGGAGCGCGTGCGCTTGACGTATCCGCCGCGGGTGATGGTCACGACCATCTCCTCCTCGGGGATCAGGTCCTCCATCGACATGTCGCCGTCGTAGCCGTACATGATCTCGGACCGGCGGTCGTCACCGTAGCGGGTGACGATCTCGTCGAGCTCGGAGGAGATGATGCCGCGCTGGCGCTCCTCGGAGGCGATGATCTCGGTGTACTCGGCGATGAGCCGCTCGAGTTCCGCGTGCCGGTCCTGGATCTTCTGCCGCTCGAGGGCCGCGAGCCGGCGCAGCTGCATGTTGAGGATGGCCTGCGCCTGGTCCTCGTCGATCTGCAGGAGCTCCATGAGCCCGGTGCGGGCGTCGTCGGCCGTCGGGGAGCGGCGGATGAGCGCGATGACCTCGTCGAGGGCGTCGAGCGCCTTGAGCAGGCCCCGCAGGATGTGGGCCTCGGCCTCGGCCTGCCGCAGGCGGTACTGGGTGCGGCGGACGATGACGTCCATCTGGTGGGTGACCCAGTGCCGGATGAACGCGTCGAGGCTCAGGGTGCGGGGCACACCGTCCACGAGCGCGAGCATGTTGGCGGAGAAGTTGTCCTGCAGCTGTGTGTGCTTGTAGAGGTTGTTGAGCACCACCTTGGCCACGGCGTCGCGCTTGAGCACGATCACCAGGCGCTGGCCGGTGCGCCCGGAGGTCTCGTCCCGGATGTCGGCGATTCCGGTGATCCGGCCGTCCTTGACGAGGTCGGCGATCTTCATCGCGAGGTTGTCCGGGTTCGCCTGGTAGGGCAGCTCGGTGACCACCAGGCAGGTGCGGTTGTGGATCTCCTCGACGTTGACCACGGCGCGCATGGCGATCGAGCCGCGGCCGGTGCGGTAGGCGTCCTCGATGCCCTTGTGGCCGAGGATCTGGGCACCGGTCGGGAAGTCCGGGCCCTTGATCCGCTGCAGGAGCTCCTCGAGCAGCGTCTCGTTGGAGACGTCCGGGTGCTGCAGGTACCACTGCACGCCGTCCGCGACCTCGCGCAGGTTGTGCGGCGGGATGTTGGTGGCCATGCCCACGGCGATGCCGGAGGAGCCGTTCACCAGCAGGTTGGGGAACCGGGACGGCAGCACCGACGGCTCCTGATTCTTGCCGTCGTAGTTGTCCTGGAAGTCGACGGTCTCCTCGTGGATGTCCCGGACCATCTCCATGGCGATGGGCGCCATCTTGGTCTCGGTGTACCGCGGGGCTGCCGCGCCGTCGTTGCCCGGGGAGCCGAAGTTGCCCTGGCCCAGGGCCAGCGGATAGCGCATCACCCAGCCCTGGATCAGCCGCACGAGGGCGTCGTAGATCGCGGAGTCGCCATGCGGGTGGTACTGGCCCATGACCTCGCCCACCACGCGGGCGCACTTGTTGAAGGAGCGGTCCGGTCGGTAGCCGCCGTCGTACATCGCGTAGAGCACGCGCCGGTGCACCGGCTTGAGCCCGTCGCGGACGTCCGGCAGGGCGCGGCCCACGATGACGGCCATCGCGTAGTCGAGGTAGGACCGCTGCATCTCGGTCTGCAGGTCCACCTGCTCCACGCGGTCGGTCAGCACGGGGGTGTGCTCCAGGTCGCCGGCGAGGCCGGCGTCCTCCGGGGTCTGTCCGTCCTGGGTCTCGTCACTCATGCGGTCTTTCCGTTCTGTCTGCTGGTCCTCGGTGTCCTGCACAAATCCCACCCTCGGCCATCGCATGCCGGGCGGGACATATATCGCGGATCAGATGTCGAGGAACCGGATGTCCTTGGCGTTCTGCTGGATGAACTCGCGGCGGGACTCGACGTCCTCGCCCATGAGCACGGAGAAGATCTGGTCCGCGGCGGCCGCGTCCTCCATGGTCACCTGCAGCAGGGTGCGGTGGTCGGGGTCCATCGTGGTGTCCCACAGCTCGGTGTAGTCCATCTCGCCGAGGCCCTTGTAGCGCTGGATGCCGTTGTCCTTGGGGATGCGCTGGTTGTTGGCGAACCCGCGCGCCAGCGCCTCGTCCCGCTCGGTGTCCGTGTAGACGTAGTCGTGCGGGGCGTTGGACCACTTGATCCGGTACAGCGGCGGCTGGGCCAGGTAGACGAAGCCGTGCTCGATGAGCGGGCGCATGAACCGGAACAGCAGCGTCAGCAGCAGCGTGGTGATGTGCTGGCCGTCCACGTCGGCGTCGGCCATCAGCACGATCTTGTGGTAGCGGGCCTTCTCGATGTCGAAGTCGTCGCCGATGCCCGCGCCGAACGCGGTGATCATCGACTGCACCTCGGTGTTGGACAGCGCCCGGTCCAGCCGCGCGCGCTCCACGTTGAGGATCTTGCCGCGCAGCGGCAGGATCGCCTGGTGCGCGGGGTCCCGGCCCTGCACCGCCGAGCCGCCCGCGGAGTCGCCCTCCACGATGTAGATCTCGGACAGGGACGGGTCCTTGGACGAGCAGTCCTTGAGCTTGCCGGGCATCCCGCCCGACTCGAGCAGGCCCTTGCGCCGGGTGGTCTCGCGCGCCTTGCGGGCCGCGAGCCGGGCCTGCGAGGCGTTGATGGCCTTGCGGATGATCTCCCGCGCGGCCGCCGGGTTGCGCTCGAGCCAGTCGCCGAACCGGTTGTTCACCTCGCGCTGGACGAAGGTCTTCGCCTCGGAGTTGCCGAGCTTGGTCTTCGTCTGGCCCTCGAACTGGGGCTCGGCGAGCTTGATGGAGATGACGGCCGTGAGGCCCTCGCGGACGTCGTCGCCGGTGAGGTTCTCGTCCTTGTCCCGGAGCAGCTTGTTCTCCCGCGCGTAGCGGTTCACGAGGGACGTCATCGCCGAGCGGAAGCCCTCCTCGTGGGTGCCGCCCTCGTGGGTGTTGATCGTGTTCGCGTACGTGTGCACCGACTCGGTGTAGGCCGTGGTCCACTGCATGGCGAGCTCAAGGGACATCTTCCGCTCCGTGTCCTCGGACTCGAGCGCGATGACGTCGTCGTGGACGAGGTCGGCCTTCTTGGACGTGTTCAGGAACGTCACGTAGTCCAGCAGGCCGTGGTCGTACTTGTAGACGACGCGGCGGTGACCGGCGCCGTCCTCGTCCTCGTGGTTGAGCCGGGCGACGTCAGTGCCGCCGTCGCGGCCCTCGACCGGCTCGGCGTCCGCGTGGACGGCGGTGCGGTCAGAGGCGGAGCCGGCGATCTCCTCGCCCGACTCCTCCGGGGCCCGCTCGTCCGTCAGGGTGATCCGCAGGCCCTTGTTGAGGAACGCCATCTGCTGGAAGCGGGCCCGCAGCGTCTCGAAGTCGAAGTCGACGGTCTCGAAGATCCCGGGGTCCGGGTAGAACACCTGGGTGGTGCCGGTCTCCGAGGTCTCCTCCCCCTGGACCAGCTCGCCCTGCGGCATGCCGCCGTCGGCGAAGACCATCCGCCAGACGCGGCCCTGGCGCCGCACCTCGGTCTCGACGCGCCGGGACAGCGCGTTGACCACGGAGATGCCCACGCCGTGCAGCCCGCCGGAGACGGCGTAGCCGCCGCCGCCGAACTTGCCGCCGGCGTGCAAAATCGTCATGACGACCTCGACGGTGGGCCGGCCCTCCGTCGGGTGGATGTCCACCGGGATGCCGCGGCCGTTGTCCACGACCTTGACGCCGCCGTCGGCCTGGAGGGTGATCTCGATGTGGTCGCAGTAGCCTGCCAGGGCCTCGTCGACCGAGTTGTCCACGACCTCGTACACGAGGTGGTGGAGCCCCCGCGGGCCGGTCGAGCCGATGTACATGCCGGGCCGCTTCCGGACGGCCTCGAGACCTTCCAGGACGGTGATGTCACCGGCACCGTACTCGCGCTTCTGCGGGTCCTCTGTTGCCACGGGTTCCTGGCTCCTCCTGTTGGGCACACCGGTCCCGCTCCGGACGGCACAAGACAACGCCGATGAGACGTTCGACGGCTCATCGGCTCGTGCAGGGTCGGAACGGGTCGACGTCTCCGGGTGCCCGCGCCGCGGGCGGGGTTCCGCGATCGGCCGTGGGGGCCCGGTCCGTCGATTGCTGTCTGGAACCGATTCTATCGGAAAACCGCGGCCTCGGGGTGCCCCCAGATCGCTCTGAGCGGCCTGGAAAGGGCCTCAGGACCACTTTTCCTCCGGTCCGCCACCCCCGGGACACCCCAGGGGGGTCGCAACGCGCCACGAGGCCGCTCAGCGGTCCGGGCCGCCGGCCTCACCCGTAGGTGTCACGGGGACCGCGGCCCTGCACGGAGCGGCGGCCGCGCTTCCAGCTCGGGGCCGCGGGACCGAGGATCTCGATCCGGGTGACGATGCCCTCCCCCAGGTGCTCGTCGAACATGCGCAGCAGCTGCGGGACCATGAGCCGCAGGTTCGCGGCGTAGGCGGTCGAGTCGCACCGAACCCGCACCACGGTCTCGTCGAAGCTCTCCGGCCGGCAGTGCCCGGCGATGCCCGGGCCCACGAGGTCGTCCCAGCGGGCGAGCACCGAGCCCACGGCGACCGGCGCCTTCCAGCCGCGGCCGGACACGAGCCCGTCCAGCACCGAGCCGACGCCCCGGGGGTCGCGGGCGGAGCGCCCCGCCCCGGAGTATCCGCCGAGGGCCCGCGGATCCACGTCGTTGCCCCGGCGGCCGAGGCGCTCGGCGGCCGAGGCCGTGGCCGATTCCATCGCGGCGCCGAAGCCCTTGAGGTTGCGCCGCGCGGCCGCCCCGTAGAGCCGCCCGTCCCCGCGTGCCTCCGCGGCGTGGCGCATCCTGGTGAGCAGTGCGGCCGGCGCGTCGATCTCGTCCTCGATCCGCACGACGTTCACCTCGGGGGCGGGAGGTTCCGGGGGCTCCCCATCGGGCAGAGGGTCGTCCTCGCGCTGCGGCCCGCTCACGACGGCGCCGCCTCCCCCGGCTCCGGGCCGGTGCCGGCGGGCACTTGCTCGTCGTCCCGAACGGCCGTGCCGGGACCCACCCGCACCACGTCGTGCGGACCGGCGACGAGCTCGGCCGGCAGGTCCTCCTCGACCGCGGCGGTTACGAGCACCTGCTCCGCGGAGGCCACGATCGCGGCGAGCCGGCTGCGGCGGCGGGCGTCGAGCTCCGCGAACACGTCGTCCAGGACGAGGACCGGCGCCGCGCCCTCCGAGGGGTCGTCCGCGAGGTGCACGTACCAGGAGCCGAGCCGGAGCGCGAGGGCGTAGGACCAGGTCTCGCCGTGCGAGGCGTAGCCCCGGGCCGGGGCCGCGCCGAGCAGCAGCTCGAGCTCGTCCCGGTGCGGACCCACGAGGGTCAGCCCCCGCTCGAGCTCCCGCTGCTCCGAGGTCTCGCACGCGTCCAGGATCAGCTGGTGCAGGTCCGCGCGCGTGAACCCGCGCAGCCGTTCGGCGTCCCCGGCCGCGCTCTCGGGCAGCACCGAGGACATGTAGCGCAGGGTGGTCTCCTTGCTCCCGTCCGTGAGCTGCCCGTAGGCGGTCGCGACCTGGGGCGCCAGGGCGTCGATGAGCTGCAGGCGTGCGTGCAGGATCCCGGCCCCGGCGCGGGCGAACTGGTCGTTCCACGCCGCCAGGGTCGACCGGTGGGTGTCCGTGAACCGGCCGCTCCGGCGGGCCGACTTCAGCAGCGCGTTGCGCTGCCTGAGCACCTTTTCGTAGTCGGCCAACGTGCCGGCGAGTACCGGTCGCATGGATTTCGCGAGGTCGTCGAGGAAACGCCGGCGGTGGGAGGGGTCGCCCTTCACCAGGGCCAGGTCCTCCGGCGAGAACAGGACGGTGCGCACGATGCCGAGGGCGTCCCGGGCCCGCACCGGCGTGGCCCGGTTGATGCGCACCCGGTTGGCGCGGCCGTCGTTGAGCTCGAGCTCCAGGACGGTCTGCTGGGCGCCCCGCCGCACCCGGACGCGGACGATCGCGCGCTCGGCGCCGAAGCGGATCAGCGGACCGTCGGAGGACACACGGTGCGAGGAGAGGCCGGCCGTGTAGTCCAGGGCCTCGACGATGTTCGTCTTGCCCACGCCGTTCGGCCCCAGGAACACGGTGGTCCCGGGGGCGAGACGTATGTCCAGGTGGGCATACGTCCGGTAGTCGAGCAGGGAGAGGTGGTCGACGAACACGCCGGGATCAGCAGCTTCCGGTTCCGGGCCGGCCGGTCACTGGCTGGGGAGCCGCACCGGCATCAGCAGGTACTTGTAGTCGTCCTTGTCCTCGCCCTCGGGCTCGGCCTGCGCGGAGAGCACGGCCGGCTTGGGCGGGGCGGTGAAGGAGAACCGGACGTAGTCGGAGGCGAAGGCGTGCAGCCCCTCGGACAGGTACGTCGGGTTGAAGGCGACGGTGATGTCGTCGCCCGTGAGGTGGGCGTCGAGGACCTCCGAGGCCTGGGCGTCCTCGCCGGTCCCGGCGTCCAGGGCCACCTGCCCCTGGGTGAAGGCCAGGCGCACGGGAGTGTTGCGCTCGGCCACGAGCGAGACGCGCCGGACGGCCTCGACGAGCTCGGTGGTCCGCACGGCCGCGGTGATGGGGGTGTGCTCGGGGAACAGCGACCGGATCTTGGGGTACTCGCCGTCGATGAGCAGGCTGGTGGTGCGGCGGCCGCCGGACTCGAAGCCGACGAGCTCCGCGGAGTCGGACAGCGCGATGTTGATGTCACCGGCCGGGCCGAGGGTCTTGGCGATGTCGTTGAGGGTGCGGGCCTTGATCAGCGCGGCCGTGGAGATGTCCTGGTTGCTGGGCCGCCAGGTGAGCTCGCGCATCGCGAGCCGGTAGCGGTCGGTGGCGAGCAGCGTCATCTTCTCGCCCTCGATCTCCACGCGGACGCCCGTGAGGATCGGCAGCGTGTCGTCCCTGCTCGCGGCGATGTTGACCTGCGCCACGGCGTGGGCGAACTCGTCACCGGCTACCACGCCGGAGACGTCCGGCAGCGCGGGGAGCTCGGGGTAGTCGCCGACCGGCATGGCCGCGAGGTTGAAGCGCGAGGACCGGCAGGTCAGCGTCACCTTGCCCTCGTCGGCATGCACCTCCACCGGGGCGGACGGCAGGGAGCGGCAGATGTCCGCGAGCAGACGGCCGGAGACGAGGGTGGTGCCCTCCTCCTGGACGTCGGCGCTGATCGACAGCCGCGCCGAGATCTCGTAGTCGAAGCTCGCGATGGACAGGGAACCGCCCTCCGCACGGATGAGCAAACCGGACAGCACGGGGACCGGAGGCCGGGGAGAGAGGGACCGAGCGGTCCAGGTGACGGCCTCGGCGAGAACATCGCGTTCGACGGAGAACTTCACGAGAGGTTGCTGCCTTTCAGTCTGAGCAAGGACGGCGAAGCCACGGTCCTGACGGGTCCCGGCGCCGGCTGCGCCGCGAGGTGCAGGCGGTGCGGGCCGGGTCTCCGCCCTCTGCATCGTATCGGTCCGTCTGACGGGACGGCCATTCGGCCGTCCCATGGCGGCGATCTCGTGGTGCGGGCGTCCGGAGGGTCCCGGACGAGGTGGGAGCTCGAGGATTCTTGTTGTTTGGCCAGATGTCTCTTTAAGGATAGGAGTGTTAATAACCGCTGTGGAATCTGTGGATAACTGCCTCTCGGCCAGGTTCTGGGCGGTCCGGGCCTGTTGAGTTCCTGTGGTTCGCGCTCCACCGAAGCGCCTGCTGCCGGTGGACGGAATCCGCGTGGTTCCGGGGGTTCCACAGCCCTCCACCGAGTTGTGCCAAGGTTCTCCACCGGTTGGGCCGGGAATTCCACAATTTTATCCACAGGTGTGGGTTCTGTTCTGTGCACAGGCGCTCCACAAGCGCGGCGATCCTGTGCAGGAGAGTGCCGCCGGGCCCGGGATCCCGCGAGGAACCCTGTGGACGGACGACACGAAAAGGGGCCCGGCGGTGCTCCGCCGGGCCCCTCGAGGAGAGGTGGGGTCGGGCTCAGCCCTCGCGCTGCTGCTGCTTGATCCGGTTGGTGAGCTCCGTGACCTGGTTGAAGATCTGCCGGCGCTCGGCCATCAGCGTCCGGATCTTGCGGTCGGCGTGCATCACCGTGGTGTGGTCGCGGCCGCCCAGCTCCTGACCGATCTTGGGCAGGGACATGTCGGTGAGCTCGCGCAGCAGGTACATCGCGATCTGCCGCGCGGTGACCAGCGTCCGGGTGCGGGACTTGCTCTTGAGCTCCTCGAGGCTGATGTCGAAGTAGACCGCGGTCTGGGCCAGGATCGAGGCCGCGGTGATCTCCTGCGCGCCGTCGTCGGTGATGAGGTCCTTGAGCACCAGCTCGGCCAGCGGCAGGTCCACCGACTGCTTGTTCAGCGAGGCGAACGCGGTGACCCGGATCAGGGCGCCCTCGAGCTCGCGGATGTTGGTGGAGATGTGGGAGGCGATGTACTCGAGCACGTCGTCGGGGGCGTCCATGCCCTCGCTGGTGGCCTTCTTGCGCAGGATCGCGATGCGCGTCTCGAGCTCGGGGGGCTGCACGTCGGTGATCAGGCCCCACTCGAAGCGGGAGCGCATGCGCTCGGCGAAGCCGGTGAGCTGCTTGGGCGGCATGTCGGAGGTGATCACGATCTGCTTCTCGTGGTTGTGCAGCGCGTTGAAGGTGTGGAAGAACTCCTCCTGCGTGTGCTCCTTGCCCGCGAGGAACTGGATGTCGTCGATCAGGAGCATGTCCACGTTGCGGTAGATCTCCTTGAAGGAGGAGCCCTCGTCGTCGCGGATCGAGTTGATGAAGTCGTTGGTGAACTCCTCCGAGTTCACGTAGCGGACCCGCACCTGGGGGTAGAGACGCTTGGCGTAGTGACCGATCGCGTGCAGCAGGTGCGTCTTGCCCAGCCCGGACTCCCCGTAGATGAACAGAGGGTTGTAGGCCTTGGCCGGGGTCTCGGCCACCGCGAACGCCGCGGCGTGGGCGAACCGGTTGGACTGGCCGATCACGAAGGAGTCGAAGACGTACTTGGGATTGAGCCGCGCGGAGCTGTCCCACTCCCCCACCACGGCGGGAGCGGTGCCGGTGTCCTGGACGGGGCGGCGCGGCGGCGCGGCCTGCGGGTCCCGCGGCGGCGGCAGGGTGCGGTCGACGGCGCCCAGACCGGAGCGGGGTGCCGGTTCCGGGGGCGGAGCCATGAGCCCCCTGGGCTGCTGGTCGAGACCGGTCGTCCGCCGGTCGACCTCCACCGCGTCGGCGGTGTCGGCGTGGTCGACCCGCGCGGGCAGGTCGGTGCGGTTGCGCTCCGCCTCGAGCTCGCCGAGCGGGGGCAGGGCCGCGGTGGGCGTCGAGGCCCCGGCCTCCGGTGCGGGAGCGGTCTCGAGGTCCGCGTCCACCACGAACGCCACGAGCGTCTCGGGGCTGAAGGCGCGGCCCACGGAGGACCGGAGCACGGACGCCATCTGGTTCTGGAAGAACTCGCGGGTGAGCTCGTTCGGGACCGCGACGAGCAGCGTGGTGCCGATGAGGCCCTGGGGCTGGGCCAGGGAGATGAACCCCCGGTAGCGCCCCGTGGTCATGGGGTCCTCGTACATGTACTGCACGCATTCGGCCCACTGCGCACTGAGCGCCTGATTGTCCTGCGTGCCCACGCGTACTCCTGCTGTCGTCGAGGTGTCGTCGAGATGACGAGGCGGTGGACAGTTCGTCCCGGCCCCTCGGCGGGGAACTTGTCCACAGCGTTGTTCACAACGGTGGAAAAGCTGTCGGGGGCCAGCCGCGAGTGCCAGCCTAGAACATGCGTCAGACCACTTCATAGCCGATTTCCGGGCGCTCCGGGAACTACAGACATGTAGTTCGGGCCCTGATCCGCGTCGTTCCGCGGGTCCGACCGGACCGGTTTTCCACAGGATGTGATGAAGATCCGTGCACAGCTGTGGGTAGGATCTGCACTGCACAGCGGCGCCGGGCATCCCGGTGCTCGATCCGGCACTCGATCCCGCTCGATCCGCTTCCGCCCCGGACGGCCCGATCCGCCACCGGTGGCGCCGGGTCCCGTGGCCGTGCGTCGCTAATTTGACCGCCTTCTGCCTGTTGTCTAGGGTGAAGTAGTCTTTTGTGTCCACTGTCATGCCCATCCGCATGCTCGGACGCATCCACCAGCACCGCTGTGACCGTCCCCTCGCCCGCGCCGAACCGGTGCGGACGAGCACGATGACGGGCGCACACCCTGACGCCTTTGGAGTAACCAGTGAGCAAGCGGACTTTTCAGCCGAATAACCGCCGTCGCGCCAAGAAGCACGGCTTCCGCGCCCGGATGCGCACCCGCGCCGGCCGCGCCATCCTCGCCGCCCGCCGCAGCAAGGGCCGCACCGAGCTCTCCGCCTGAGCCGGTCCGTGTCGGCGCCGGCGCTCCCGACGACCGCCCCGCGACGGGCGGTCGGCGCCGTGCCCGAGCCGCTCGAGCCACCGGCCGCGCAGGAGCGGGACCGTGCTGCCTGAACAGCACCGGATCCGGACCTCGGTCCAGTTCTCGGCCACCACGCGTTCCGGCGCCCGCAACGGGCGCCGGAACGTCGTCGTATATGTGCGCCCCACCGATGAGGAGCGGCCGGCCCGGTTCGGCTTCGTCGTCTCGAAGGCCGTGGGCAACGCCGTGCGCCGCAACAGGGTGAAGCGACGCCTCCGGGAGCTCGCCCAGACCACGGTCAGGGAGGCCCCGTACGGTTATGACGTCGTGGTGCGCGCGCTGCCTCCCGCCTCCCGCGCGGACTGGGCGGAGCTGGCCGCCGACTACGCGAAGGCATGGCGGACGGCGTCCGCGCGGGCCGGGGCTCCCGGGACCGCCGGCACGACGACGACCGCTGGTATGACGACGACCGCCGCAGAGGACCGACGACCCGCACGGGAGGAGCCGGAGTCATGAGCGACCACGCTCCCGCGCCCGAGGACCTCCTCGTTGCGGCTCCCCACGAGTTCGTCCGGCCGGCGTCGGCGTGGCAGGTCCTGTGGTTCCTGCCCCAAAACGCGCTCATCGCGGGCCTCAAGCTCTACCGGACCATCGTCTCCCCCCTGTACGGAGACGTGTGCCGGTACTTCCCCTCCTGCTCGGCCTACGCCCTCGAGTCCGTCACGGTGCACGGCGCCGTGCGAGGCCTGGGCCTCAGCGTCCGCAGGCTCCTCCGCTGCCACCCCTGGGCGGCGGGTGGGATCGACAGGGTCCCGGACGGGGGCCGGGTCTTCCCCGACTTCGCGTCCCTTCCCCGGATCGTCCTGCTGAACCATCCCACCCTTGCCGAGCGCCACCAGCACCACCCCGCCGGGGGCACCGGTCCCGCGGCCCAAGGAGAGCCTTCCCCATGAACCTGTTCGAAATGATCCTCTTCCCCTTCAGGTGGGTCGTCTCCGCCGTGCTGTGGGTGTTCCACGAGATGCTCACGGCCATCGGGATGGATCCCGCCGCGGGCATCACCTGGGTGCTGTGCATCGTGGGCCTGACCCTGGTCATGCGCACGCTGACCATCCCGCTGTTCCTCAAGCAGATCAAGTCCATGCGCGGCATGCAGGAGTTGCAGCCGGAGATGGCCAAGCTCCAGGCCAAGTACAAGGGCAAGAAGGACCAGCTGTCCCGGCAGGCCATGGCTCAGGAGCAGATGGAGCTGTACAAGAGCCACGGCTCCAACCCGTTCTCCGCCTGCCTGCCCATCCTGGTGCAGATGCCGATCTTCTTCGGGCTGTTCCAGGTCCTCAACGGAGTGCCCAGGTCGGCGGCCGCCGGCGAGGGTGTGCACGTCCTGAACGCGGCCACCGTGGCGTCCTTCAACGAGGCCACGTTCTTCGGGGCCCCGCTGTTCTCGACGCTGCTCAACCCGGGCGACGGCAACCACGTGGCCACGATCCTCCTGGCGGTCGTGATGATCATCGCGATGTCCGCCTCGCAGTTCTTCACCCAGAAGCAGCTGACGGCCAAGAACATGAGCGAAGCCGCCAAGGCCTCCCCCATGTACCGCCAGCAGCAGATGATGCTGTACCTGTTCCCCCTGGTCTTCGCGATCGGCGGCATCAACTTCCCCATCGGCGTCCTCATCTACTGGACGGTCTCCAACGTCTGGTCCATGGGCCAGCAGTGGTGGGTCATCCGCAACAACCCGACCCCCGGGTCGCAGGCCGAGCAGGAGCTCAACGACCGCCGCGCCGCCAAGGGCCTGCCCCCACTCGGCAAGACCCAGGAGGAGCACGACGCCGACATCGAGGAGCAGCGTGCCCGCGCCGCCGCCGGGCAGCGTCAGCAGCCGGTCGGCAAGAAGCGCCAGAGGCAGCAGGCGAAGCGGAAACAGGCGCGATGACCGCGGCCGGTCGGACCGGCTCGACCACCTCCCCGCACGGGGCCGGCGCGCCCGGCCCCGTGCTTCCACGGCCCCAGGAGACGACATGACCGACATCCGGCAGACCACCCAGGACGCCGACGGCGTGCAGCCCGCCGCGCCGCGCGAGGACGCGGAGCGCGGCGACGGGACGGAGCCCCCCGTCCTGCAGCGGCCCGGGTCCCCGGGTGCCGACCGCCCGGAGTCCGAGCAGGAATCCCCGGGACACCACGACGGCGAGGACGGCGCCACGGCCGACCCGCTCGAGCAGGAGGGAGAGATCGCGGCCGACTACCTCGAGGAGCTGCTGGACACGGCGGACCTGGACGGCGACATCGACATCGAGGTCCGCGACGGCCGCACCTACCTGTCGGTCGTGGCCGACGGCGACGACGACGAGGGCCTCTCGGTGCTGGTCGGCGAGGACGGGGAGGTCCTGGAGGCGCTCCAGGAGCTCCTGCGGCTCGCCGTCCTCGCCGCCACCGACCGCCGCTCGCGCCTGGTGCTCGACATCGGCGGCCACCGCCTCCGCCGGGCGGGTCAGCTGCAGGACCTGGCGCTCGCGGCCGTGCGCGAGGCCCAGGAGACCGGGGAGCGCGTGCACCTCGACCCCCTCTCCGCCTACGAGCGCAAGATCGTGCACGACGTGGTCGCCGAGCAGGGTCTCGTCAGCGAGTCGGAGGGCGAAGGGGCGGCACGGCACATCGTCGTGTCCGTTCCGCAGGGCTGATGTCCGAGGAGCAGCGCCCCTCCCCCGCCCCGCAGCACCGCCCGGTCCCGGACGGGCGGGAACGGCACGCCGCCGAGCGCCTGTTCGGCGAGCAGTTTCCCCTGGTGGAGCGCTACGTGGGGCATCTGGCGTCCTCGGGCATCGTCCGGGGGCTCATCGGTCCCCGCGAGGTGCCCCGGCTGTGGAGCCGCCACGTGCTCAACTGCGCCGTGGTGGAGGAGCTCATCGCGGCCGACGCCCGGGTGGCGGACGTCGGGTCGGGCGCGGGCCTGCCGGGGCTCTGCCTCGCCCTGGCGCGCCCCGACCTGCGGATCACCCTCATCGAGCCGCTGGAGCGGCGGGTTCAGTGGCTGGACGAGGTCGTGGCCGACCTCGGTCTCACGAACGTGCGCGTGCTGCGGGGTCGGGCGGAGCAGGCCCAGGACGAGGTCGGCGAGGTGGACGTGGTCACCGCCCGGGCGGTCTCTGCCCTGGTGGGTCTCGTGGACCTCACCCTGCCCCTGTTGGGGGGCTCCGGCGAGCTCCTCGCCCTCAAGGGACGGTCCGCGGCGGACGAGGTGGGCAAGGCGCAAAAGAAGCTGGACCGCCTGGGCGCCCGCTCCACGGAGATCGTCGCGGCCGGCCGAGAACTGCTCGATGAGCCCACCACGGTGGTCCGGGTCCGCCTCTGAGCACGGCCGTCCGGTGCGCGCGGCGTCGACGGTAGGCTGGGAGGAGTGTGCCACGGGCGGTGCGCCGAGTCGGCTTCCGGCCGACGGCGATCTGACCTGCGGTGCGACCTCAGGCACCCCTCTCCGACGGGAGGCGTGCTCCGACGGAACGAGTTCGAGACGAACCGGGAAGGTGCGCAGTCAGATGCCGATCGACGACGGCGCGGGAAGTCCGCAGGGCTTCGATGCCGAGTTCCCCCCCGATCCGCTTGATCAGTCGATCAAGGTTGTTCCGGACCGGGGTACTCGTGTTTCACGTGAAACGGACGGACAGCTGCCCAAGATGACCACAACGATGGCGGAGGACACGCCGCTGGGGAGGAAGCTCGTGGAGGAGACCAGGCGACGCGCCAGGCTGAAGAAGGTCCAGCTGGAGAAGCCCGCCGCAACGCGGATCTTCACGATCAGCAACCAGAAGGGCGGCGTGGGGAAGACGAGCACGTCGGTCAACATCGCTGTGGCTCTGGCCCGGCAGGGGCAGAACGTGCTGGTGATCGACAACGATCCCCAGGGCAACGCGTCGACGGCCCTCGGCGTGGAGCACCACTCCGAGGTCGACAGCACGTACGACGTGCTCATCGACGAGATGCCCATCGCCGACGCCGTGAAGCCGTCCGGCGAGTCGGACAATCTCTGGGTCGTCCCGGCCACCATCGACCTGGCCGGCGCGGAGATCGAACTCGTGTCCATGGTGGCGCGGGAGCACCGGCTGCGCCGGGCGCTCGAAGCGTACGGGAAGCAGCGCGAGGCCGATGGGCTGGAGCGCCTCGACTACGTCTTCATCGACTGCCCGCCGAGTCTCGGGCTGCTGACGCTCAACGCGTTCGTGGCGGCCACCGAGGTGCTGATCCCCATTCAGTGCGAGTACTACGCGCTCGAGGGACTCAGTCAGCTGCTCAAGAACATCGAGATGATCCAGAAGCACCTGAATCCAGAGCTGTTGGTCTCGACCATTCTGCTGACCATGTACGACGGCCGCACCAATCTCGCCTCGCAAGTGGCCGAGGAGGTGCGCAACCACTTCCCCGCCGAGGTCCTGGAGACCATGATCCCCCGTTCGGTGCGGATCTCCGAGGCGCCGAGCTACCAGCAGAGCGTCATCAGCTACGATCCCAGCTCCACCGGCGCGCTGTCTTACCTGGAAGCGGCGGCCGAGATCGCCCAGCGCGCCCGGCGCTGAGGAGCCTCCCCGCCTCCTCCCCCACCCGGCGCCCGCCTCCTCCCGGAGGCGGGCGCCGTGCCGTCCCCGGTCACGGCGTCGCGAACGGGACGCACCGTTCCACGTGAAACGGCACGTCGGAATGCACGGCTCGGCTAGAATTGTCCGGATTGCCGGGCGAGGGAGAGGAACACCGTGAGCGAACGACGACGTGGTCTGGGCCGAGGACTGGGGGCGCTCATTCCGAGTGCACCTGCCACGGACGCACCGGCGAAGCACGACCCGCGTGTCGGCACTGTATCCGTCACCGCGCCGACGGGCAATGCCGACGAATCAGCACGTGCGACGGCGACGACACCTCCTGTTTCACGTGAAACAGCGCCGTCCGGCACCGGCCCCGAACCCCCGATGACGTCTCCGTCGACCGAGCCGACGGACAGTGGGTCGTCGAGCGAGCCTGCCACACCGCAGCCTCGGGACGACGCTTCGGCGCGCGACGCGTCCGAGACCGACCCTGGAGACGACGACGAGACCACCGAAGCCGCTGGTGCGTCGAACTCCACCTCGACGGCGGACGTCTCGAAGCGGCCGGGCGCTGCTGGACGAGCCAGGAGCGTCAGCCCCGCGGCGCGGCAGAAGGCCATGAAAGCACGCATGGACATGGGTGAGGCGTTGCGCAACACGACTCTCGTCAGCCGGCCGTCCGACATGTTCTTCCTGCCCTCGACCACCGCACCGGAGGGCGGCGAGTCGTCCTCCCTCGACGACCGGCCGGCAAGCACCACAACCGTGGCTGCCCAGGAGGAGGAAACAGTTTCACGTGAAACCCCGTCGTCCGCGCCTGGCAAGACCTCCGCGGAGGACGGTGCTGCCGCCAAGGACCAGCGCCCGAACAGTACGCCGGGACGCCACCGGACGCCGGTCGACGCTCCGCCGGAGGCGGCAGCCACTCCGGATGGCGACGTTTCACGTGAAACGAACCCCGCCGTCCAGGAACTGGCTGCCGTGCCTGGCGCCACCTTCGCCGACATCCCGGTGGCGTCCATCCATCCCAACCGCAAGCAGCCGCGCCAGATCTTCGACGAGGAGGAGCTGGCGGAACTGGCGTACTCGATCGGCGAGCTGGGGGTGCTGCAACCGATCGTGGTGCGGCCGACCCGCGAGAACGGCGACGAGGCCTTCGAGCTGGTCATGGGCGAGCGCCGGTGGCGCGCCTCCCAGCAGGCTGGGCTTCCCACCGTCCCGGCGATCGTCCGGGAGACTGCGGACGACGACCTCCTGCGGGATGCTCTGCTCGAGAACCTGCACCGCAGCCAGCTGAACCCGCTGGAGGAGGCGGCCGCGTACCAGCAGCTCCTGGAGGAGTTCGGCGCCACCCAGGAAGAGCTCTCCCGCCGCATCGGCCGTTCGCGTCCGCAGATCAGCAACACCATCCGCCTGCTCCGGCTGCCACCGCTGGTCCAGCGCCGCGTGGCTGCCGGGGTGCTGTCCTCGGGGCACGCACGCGCCTTGCTCTCCCTCGCCGATCCCGCCGAGATGGAGCGCCTCGCCCAGCGGATCGTGGCGGAGGGGCTCTCGGTGCGCGCCACGGAGGAGGCCGTCCAGTTGACGGAGGCGGGGCCGCGCACACCGCAGCGGTCCACGGCTCCGGCCGGGCGCAACAAGGAGCGCCTGGACTACATCGCTGAAGCCTTTTCCGACCGGCTGGACACCAGCGTCCGGATCGCCCTGGGCGCCCGGAAGGGAAGGATGACCATCGAGTTCGCCACGGTGGAGGACCTGAACCGGATCATCGAGGTGCTCGACCCCGGAATGGATCGGACGTAGCCCAGCTCCTGAGTGAGAAAGCCCCGGTGTTTCACGTGAAACACCGGGGCTTTCGACTGAGGGGACGGACGAGGCGCGCCGGGCCGGCTCAGCGTTCGTTGTACTCGGCGACGTCGTCGACGCTCATGGTGCCCGTGGGGACGTCGTCCTCGGCGAGCAGGAACATGCGTTGCAGACCGAAGACGACGGCCTCGGCCAAGTGGTTCCGGTGCTCAGGATCCGCCAGGGCGGCGCGGTCGGCCGGGCTGGAGAGATAGCCAAGGTCGAGCCAGATGGTCGGCGCGTCCTGTGACCGCAGCACGTCCCACTGGCGGGCGTGGGTGCCGAGATCCAGCGCCCCGGTCCGGGCGACCATCTCCTTGAGCACGAGCACCGCGGCCCGTTCGCCGATGGGGGAGTAGATCTCAGAGCGGTCCTGCTCGCCCCAGAAGTACGAGGCCATCCCGCCCGCTGCGGGGGATGAGTTCCAGTCGCAGTGCAGGGTGACCACCACGGAGTCCGTCCCGTCCCCGGCGACGACCTCGTGGGCGGAGCCGACCGTCCGCACGGGCTCTCCGAGGCGGTCGCGGAGTTCCCGTCCGGAGGAGACGATCGCCGGATCCGCACCGATCTCGTGCAGCAGCTCGAAGGCCCGGAGGGCGACGTCGCGGGTCACCTCGTCGGCGCGGTCGCGGAAGTCCGGTGCCGCCGCCGCCGGGGGCTGCTGGCCGGCCGCCCCGGACGGGACGAGCACCACGGAGCGGCCGCGCAGAGCAGAGGTGGCGCGTTCCAGGCGATGGTACTCGCGCAACGAGAAGGCCTTCGAGGAGGTGATGTTCTTGTTGATCCGGGCGAGAGCGGCGATGGTCTCGCGATCCACTACTCCGGTGGCCCCGAGCCCCAGGCTCTGCTGGAGCTCCATGACGGCGTGGTGCGTGCTGCTGCCGAACACCCCGTTGAGATGACCGTAGTAAAAACCCAACCGAGAAAGGTTGTGCTGGAGCATGCTGACATCGTCGCCCCGGATAGGACGGTCCTCGTCGACGTAGAGCGGTCGGTCGCCGAGGGAGTACTGCGCCTCGTTGAGGCACCGGTCGGTCTCGGGGCCCACGAGGCCGTCGACGATGAGCCCGCGCTCCTGCTGGAAGGCGCGGACGGCGGCGTCGACGTGGTCGTCGAAGTAGGAGGGGTTGTTGACGTCCTGCGGCGCGAGATAGGCCACGGTGACGCCGGCACGGAGCAGACGCTCCCGCAGGCTCACCACCCGCCGGCTCGTCATGGTCCGGCGCAGCATCGGTTCGGTGTCGTCGTTGTTCACGGGTGTCCCACGGGTCGAAGGGTTCGGCGGGTGCCAGGACAGCGACTCGTCCGCCCCTCCCCGGCCGGGGGAGGGGCGGACGAGCCCGAAGTGTCACGGATGTCGGTGGGACCGATCAGTTCCCGGCGACGAGGTAGTCGGCGAACTCCTTCTCCAGGGCGCTCTTCGGCTTGGCACCGATGGCCTTCTTGACCACCTCACCGCCGGAGAAGAGGTAGATGGCCGGGATCGACGTGATGCCGTACTGGGACGCCACGGCGGGGTTCTCGTCCACGTTGAGCTTGACGACCTCGATGGCCTCGGCGTGCTCGGCTGCGATCGCGTCGAGGACGGGGCCGACCATGCGGCAGGGGCCGCACCACTCGGCCCAGAAGTCGACGATGACGGGCTTGTCCGACTCGAGCACCTCGGTGCGGAAGTCGGCGTCGGTGACGTTCTTGGCGGCGCTCATGTTTCTCCTTGTCCTGGCGCCGGCACGCTCACAGCGTGCCGGCGCGCTCTGGGTGCAGCTCGTGCGAGAGGCGGGTCCGGTTCGATTATGGCCCATGCCGGTCAGGGCGCCGGTGGACGCCTCGACCGGGACGGCTCAGCTGTGCAGGACCGAGCGGTCGTGCAGGGCGGCGAGGTAGTGCTCGGTGTCGACGGCGGCGACGCACCCGGAGCCCGCCGCCGTGATGGCCTGGCGGTAGGTGGCGTCCACGACGTCGCCCGCCGCGAAGACCCCAGCGAGGCTCGTGGTGGAGCTGCGGCCGTCCACCGCGATGGTGCCGTCCACGGTGAGCTCGAGCTGGTCCTCGACCAGGGCGGTGCGCGGGTCGGAGCCGATGGCGACGAACAGGCCCGTCACAGGCAGCTCCGCGGTCTGCCTGGACTCCGTGTCGCGGACGGTGACGGAGCTGACCTTCGCCTCACCGTTGATGCCCACGACCTCGGCGTTCCACAGAACCTCGATCTTGGGGTCGTCGAAGGCGCGCTGCTGCATGATCTCGGACGCGCGGAAGCTGTCCCGCCGGTGGATGATCGTGACCTTGGAGGCGAAGCGGGACAGGAACGTGGCCTCCTCGAGGGCGGAGTCGCCACCGCCCACCACCGCGATGTGCTGCTCCTTGAAGAAGAAGCCGTCGCAGGTGGCGCACCAGCTCACCCCGTGGCCGGAGAGCCGCTTCTCGTCCGGCAGGCCGAGCTCCCGGTACGCGGAGCCGGTCGCGAGGATCACGGCGTGGGTGCGGTGCACGGAGCCGTCCTCGAGGGTCACGGTCTTGATCTCGCCCTCGAGCTCGAGGGCCACGACGTCCTCGTAGCGGATGTCGGCGCCGAAACGCTCTGCCTGCTGCTGCATGTTGGACATCAGCTCCGGGCCCTGGATGCCGTCGATGAACCCCGGGTAGTTCTCCACCTCGGTCGTGTTCATCAGCTCGCCGCCCGCGGTCACAGACCCGGCGAACACGATGGGGTGGAGGTTGGCGCGCGCTGCGTAGACGGCCGCGGTGTACCCGGCGGGGCCGGATCCCACGATGATCACCTCGTGGACGGTCTCGTCGTCCGCGGTGGCCGTCGGCTCGCCGGTGGCGGGAACGAGGTTCAAGGCGTTGATCACGGGACCGAAGTCAGGGCTCACTGTTCTGCAGACCTTCCGTACAGGGAGCGGCCGGGCACGCCGACCGCAGGGACCACTGGCACAACGGGGCGCGCGCGGCGGATATTCCGGTTCCTTCCCTGTCGTGCCGGGCCCGGCGGGGGAGGGAAGGCCTCAGTCGAGCCGGATCTCACCGACCCGCAGGCCGTAGTTGAACCCGGCGATGGGGTTCGTCAGCTGCGGCAGCTGCGTCCAGTTCACGATCACGTACTCGTGCTCCCCGGCCTGGGCCGCCGCGGAGAGCGGAACGGTGATCTCCGGGCCTGTGAAGGAGCCGGAGGCCACCTGGTCGGCGCCGTCCAGGGTGGGGGCGTCGTTGACGTACACGTCGAACATCCCGCCCGAGCCGGCCGACTGGTCGAGCCTCAGCGTCTCCACGGGCGCGGGCTCCTCGAGCTGCACCGCGAGGCCCACGCTCGGCGTCTGGTTGCCGAACTTCTGGTCGGAGAACCCGTAGCTGATCCAGTAGGTGGACGGGTTGCCGTCGACGGTCTGGCCCAGCTGCGCGTCCTGATCGGCCATGAAGCCCGGGTCGGTGGGCACCACCCGGGTGACGGCGCGGGGCTCCGGGGCGGCGGCCGGGGCCTCCGGCTCGGCGCTCGCCTGCACCTGCTCCTCGTCGGCCGGCTCCTCGGCGGGTGCGCTCACGGCGGGCTCCGGGCTCTCCGACCCGGCGAACAGCCCGCCCAGCCGGTCGAAGCTGAACACCACGGCACCGATGAGCAGGGCCAGCAGCAGGACCAGGAGCAGCAGCAGGCCCCGCCCGCCTGTCCGGGGCCGGTCCGCGGTCTCCTCCTTCCGCGGCGGTGCGGCCGCGGCGGCCTCCTCCGGCCCGTGGGCCGTGTCCGGGCGCCCGTCCTCGTAGGCGTCGTAGCTGTCGTAGCGGTTGTCCCCGTCGTAGCCCGGGTCGATGTCCGTCCCGGCCGTGCGGACGGCCGAGGCCGCCGTGCCGCTCGCCGCCGCACGGTCGAAGAGGGTCGATCGGGTCGAGGTGGCGCTGACCCGGACGGGCCGGCCGAGCCGGGTGCGCACCGAGGGGGCGGGGGCGGCGTCGTCGTACGAGTCGTCGTCCCGCCACCGGGTGACCTTGGGCTGGGGGGCCGCGCCGCCCAGGTCGTCGGAGGCCTCCGTCGCGACCACGGGGCTCGGGCTGGTGGGCTCCGGCTCGTCGTACACGTAGGACCCGGCGCCGCTGCCGCGCGAGGCGCCGAAGATGTCGTCGCTGAGGGACTCGTCCTCGACGTCGTCCGGCTCCACGAGCAGGGAGTCGAGCATGTCCGCGGCCGGGGTGTGCGAGGTCACGAGGTAGGTGTGCGCCTCCGCCTGGCCCAGATCCAGGATCTGGAAGGGGGCGCCGATGCTGCCGTTGGCCATGGAGCGGGCGTTCTCCACCAGCAGCGACGTGTGCCGCTCTGCGGGCAGCAGGATCGACACGCGGCGGCCGAGGACCTGGTCCTGTCCCTCGAGCACGTGGTCGCCCTCGGCGGTGGCCAGCACGTCGGTGACGACCTTGTAGCGGCCGCCGAGGACGGAACCGAGCTTCATCGGTGCGGGCACGTTGGCTCCCTGGGGGGTCGGGAATTCGCGGAGGGGCCGGAATTCGGGGTGGGGGTGGCCGGCGGGGCAGAAGGGGTGTTCCTGACCCACGTCACCGACCAGTCAGTACTTTACCGGTCCCGGTGTCCCGGGGCCGAGATCCTCGTCACACGGTCAGCGGCCGAGCCGGGCGAGGAGCGGTCGCACGAGACTGTCGAGCTCCCGGACGCGGCAGAGCTTCAGGGCGCCCAGGTAGGCGATGCCCATGACGGTCCCGCCCACGGCGACGGTCGCGATCGCGGTCAGCTGGTTGGTCCAGGGGAAGCCGGCGGGGTCGTAGCCGCCGAGCAGGAACAGGGCCACGGCGCCCACACCGCCGGCGAGCAGGGACGCCACGAGGATCCGGGCGTGGGAGTCCACGATCCGGGCCACGTCGTAGTCCCCGATCCGGCGGACCAGGACCACGTGGTAGATCAGTGCGCTCAGGACGTTCTGGGCCGCGTAACACCCGGCGACCGCGAAGACGATGAGGTCCGGCGGCACGAAGGACCAGATCAGCAGGGCCGAGACCACGGTGAAGAGGGCGACGCCGACCTGCACCAGGAACGGGGTGCGGGCGTCCTCCTGCGCGTAGAACGCCCGGCCGAGCATGAAGGAGACCGACATGAAGGGCGCGCCGATCGCGATCACCGTGACCACCTGGCCGACCACGGCCCCCGCGGAGGGGACGCCGCCGCTGAAGAGCATGCCGAGGGGACCGGCGAAGACCACGAGGGCGACGGTGGCGAAGACCGTGGCCACGCCGGTGATGCGCAGGCTCGAGGACAGGGACGCGACCATGCCGGCCCGGTCCCCGTCGGTCGAGGCCGCCGCCATCCGGTTGAACAGCACCGTGGCGATGGACAGCCCGATCACCCCGTGCGGCAGGGAGTACAGCATCGAGGCCTGATTGAGGGCCGCCACGCCCGCGATCTGCTGCGGCGGGTCCATGGCGAGGTACTCCGGGCGGTAGCCGGTGGGGATCGCCGCGACCTTGGTCAGGGTCAGGAACGCCAGGTTGGCGAGGACCCCGGTGGCGAGGGTCCAGCCCGCGAGCCGTGCCGCGGTGGAGAGACCGATGCCGCGCCAGCCGAACCTCGGCCGCAGCCCCAGGCCGAGCCGGCGCAGCGGCCAGAACAGCACGAGAGCCTGGGTGGCGACGCCCACCGTGGCCATGGCCGCCAGCCAGAAGGTCTTGGCCGGGGACCAGTTTTCGAGGGTGTGAGCCGTCCCGGCGTAGGCCCCGAACTGCTGGATGAACACGAGCAGCGCCGCGATGGCCACCACGTTGTTGACCACCGGCGCCCACATGTACCAGCCGAAGGCCCCGCGGGCGTTCAGGACCTGCCCCACCACGGTGTAGAGGCCGTAGAAGAAGATCTGCGGGAAGGTGAACAGCGCGAACGTCAGCCCGAGCGAGAGCTGCGCCTCGGTCCAGTCGGTGCCCATGGTCCGCACGATGGGTCCCGCCAGCAGCACCACGACCGCCGTCACGCCCAGCAGGGCGAGCACGGCGAGGGTGAGCAGACGGGAGATGTAGTCGGCCCCGCCGTCGTCGGCGGTCTTGGAGGCCTTGATGATCTGGGGCACCAGGACGGCGTTGAAGATGCCGCCCGCCACGAGGACGTAGATCAGGTTCGGCATCGTGTTCGCGAGCTCGAAGACGTCGGAGACGGTCGTGACGGAGCCGATGGCCACCGTGATCAGGACCGTCTTGACGAACCCCAGCGCGCGGGAGACGAGCGTGCCCGAGGCCATGATGGCGCTGGAGGCGGCCCCCGAGCGGCGGGCCGGGGCCGCCGGGGTGCCCGTCCCGGCCGCCCCGGCGGTCTCCGCGGTCTCAGAGCTGGTGGATGATGTATTCACGGGCGATGTCGGCGATGCGCCGTTCGTTGGGGAAGGACAGCTTCCGGCCGAGGTCGTCGATGTCCACCCAGGCGACGTCCACCGCCTCGTGGTCGGGGTCGTTGTCCGTGGTGAGGTGACCGCCCGTGGCGCGCAGCAGGAAGTGGTGCACCGTCTTGTGCACGCGGTGGCCGGAGACCGTGAACCAGTAGTCGATACTGCCCAGCGGGCTCAGCACCTTCCCGGCGATGCCGGTCTCCTCCTCGATCTCGCGGATCGCGGCTTCCTCGTTGCTCTCCTCGCCCTCGGGGTGGCCCTTGGGCAGGCACCACTCGAGGCGTCCGCCGCGGTTGATCCGGGCGATGATGGCCACCGGGTGGGACGGCGTGCCGAGGTCGACGACGATCCCCCCGGCGGAGACTTCCTCGACCGTGGGCAGCGCAGCGGCCGGCGCGGTGGGCCGCTTCTTCGGTGCGCTGGGTACGGGGAAAGCCATGTCACCTACCTTGCCACAATCGTCCGGGCTCCCGCCGGAGCGCGGGGAGGGGCTCCGGCGGCCGGTTCCGCCGCGGCCGCCGCGGCCGGGTCCGCGCCCCGGGGTCTGGAACAATGGGCGGCACCATGACGCAGCTCCCCGACGCCCACGCGATCCACCCCGCCGCCCTCGACCTGGGGCGGCGGTTCTCCGCCGCCGGCCACGAGCTCTCCCTCGTGGGCGGTCCCGTGCGGGACCTCTTCCTCGGCCGGCCGGCCCTGGACCTGGACTTCACCACCGATGCGACGCCCGACGAGACGCTGGCCGTGGTCACGGGGTGGGCGGACGCGGTGTGGGAGATCGGCCGCGCCTTCGGGACCATCGGGATGCGCCGCGGCGACGTCCAGCTGGAGGTGACCACGTACCGGGCCGAGGCCTACGACGCCGACTCCCGCAAGCCGCAGGTGGCCTTCGGCGACTCGCTCGAGGACGACCTCTTCCGCCGGGACTTCACCATCAACGCCATGGCACTGCGGCTGCCCGGCCTGGAGCTCGTGGACCCGCACGGCGGGATCAAGGACCTGCACGCCCGGGCGCTGCGCACCCCGGGCGCCCCGGAGGACTCCTTCTCGGACGACCCCCTGCGCATGATGCGCGCCGCGCGCTTCGCGTCCCAGCTCGACGTCGAGGTGGCGCCCGAGGTGCGCGCCGCCATGACGGGCATGGCGGAGCGGATCGCGATCGTCTCGGCCGAGCGCGTCCGGGAGGAGCTCGTCAAGCTGGTCCGCGGGCGCCGGCCCCGCCGGGGCGTCGACCTCCTGGTGAGCACGGGGCTCGCCGAGGTCGTGCTGCCCGAGGTGCCCGCGCTCCAGCTCGAGACGGACGAGCACCACCGGCACAAGGATGTCTACCAGCACTCCCTGACCGTCATGGAGCAGGCGGCGGCCCTGGAGACCGGGCCGGACGGTCCCGTGCCCGGCCCCGACTTCGCGCTGCGCTTCGCCGCGCTCATGCACGACGTCGGCAAGCCCGCGACCCGGCGGTTCGAGGACTCCGGCGCCGTGAGCTTCCGGCACCACGAGGTGGTGGGCGCGAAGCTCACCGCCAAGCGGATGCGGGCACTGCGCTTCGACAACGACACGATCAGGACCGTGGGCCGGCTCGTGGAGCTGCACATGCGCTTCTACGGCTACGGGGACGCAGAGTGGACCGACTCCGCGGTGCGCCGCTACGTCCGGGACGCGGGGGAGTGCCTCGAGCGGCTGCACCGGCTCACGCGGGCGGACGTGACGTCCCGGAACCGGCGGAAGGTGGCCCGGCTGGCCGCCGCCTACGACGACCTCGAGGCGCGGATCGAGGAGCTCTCCGCGCGCGAGCAGCTCGACGCCGTGCGGCCCGAGCTGGACGGCGAGCAGATCATGGCGGTGCTCGGCATTCCGCCGGGGCCCGCGGTGGGGCGGGCGTACAAGTTCCTCCTGGACCTGCGCCTGGACGAGGGGGAACTGGGGGCGGAGGAGGCCGAGCGGCGGCTGCGGCACTGGGCTGCGGACACGCTGTGAGCACCCGGGTCGGCACGGCGGACCGGGACACGGTGCCGCTCCCAGGGCGTCCGGCGGTGCACCGTGCCGCGCCGAGGGCGCGCGCCGGCGTCGTGACGCCCTTCCCGGCACCACACGTCGAGGTACATGCCTGTCGAGACATATGTTGCGACGGGGTGGTGCCGGGTGCCGCCCCGGTTCGGGGCGTGACCGTCGCCGGGTCCCCGGTGGTCCGCGTCGCCGCGGACGTGCTGCCCGGACGGCGGGAGGGCCCTTGAGCCCGGTGGGCGGGTCCCGGGGTGGCCACCGGGCCCTGCTGATCGGCCTGAGCCTCTACGCGGTCATGACGGCCTGGCTGCTGCGGCTGCCCTGCCGGGTGCCCGGGTGGGGCGCCGCGGAGAGCCTGCCCGCGCTGTGCGCCACCGAGATCGCGACCGGCGAGCCCGCCGGGGCGGGCGGGTTCTTCACGGGCGGATCCGCGGGCGACCAGCCCGCTCTGGTGGGGATGATCACCACGGCAGTCGGCTGGCTCTCGGCCCGGCTCTCCGTCCTGTTCGGCGCGGACGCGGACCGGGGCGTGTTCGCCGACCTGTCCGTGCTGCTGCTGGCCCTGGCGTGGATCGGCACGGTGGCCGTGGTCTCCGCGCTCTCCGGACGGCGCGGGGCGGACGCGTTCGTGCTGGCGCTCGCGCCGGTGGCAGTCCTGGTGGGCTTCGGCACGTGGGACCTGTGGGCCGTGCTGCTCATGATGCTGGCGCTGCTGCTCCACGTCCGGGGCAGCCCCGTGCCGGCGGGGATCCTCCTGGGTCTCGCGGCGTCCGTGGCTTTGTTCCCCCTGGTGGTCCTCCTGGCCGTGCTGCTCCTGGCCGTGCGGTACCGGCAGTTCCGGGACTTGGCGGTGGTCCTGGCCGGGACGGCGCTCACCTGGGCGTTGGTCAACGCTCCGTTCCTGTTCTCGGCCCGGGACCGGTGGGCCCGGCAGCTCGGCACGCCGTGGGACGGGCCCGTGGAGGACTCCTCCCCGTGGGGCGTCTGGGCGCGGATGGAGCGGGCGCGCACGGGGGCGGACCCGGCGGGCACGGGGCAGTGGGTGATCCTGGCCCTCGTGCTGGGGTTCGTGGCGGTGCTCGTGCTGACCCTGCTCACCCGGCAGGAGCCCAGCGTCGTCCAGATCGCGTTCCTGCTGCTGGCCGTTCTCGTGCTCGCCGGCCCCCGCTACTCGATGGTCCACGTGCTGTGGCTTGCCCCCCTCGTGGTGCTCAGCCGGCGCAACTGGCTCGAGTTCGCCGCCTGGCAGCTCGTCGAGGTCCTGTGGTGGACCACCCTGGTGCTGCCCGAGCCGGCCTGGCCGGTGCTGCCGGGGCTGGGCCTGATCGGCTGGGACGCGCAGGACCTGCTCGCCGCGGTGCGCGTGCTGCTCCTCGGACTCCTCGTGGTCGCGGTCGCCGTCGACGTCCTGCGGGGCGGGCAGGCGCGACGGATCGGCATGTCCGAGCCCGGCTGAGCGTCCCGGCTCCGCCGGGAGGGGGAGGCCTGCGGCGCCACGCCCGGACGGGCTCATCCTGACGGTGGTGCCGTCCGGCGCGGGCTCTCCCGTAGGTTGAGGACGGAGAAGAACGACGAGTGCTCGGGAGGAGCGCCGGTGATCGAGATCGAGAACCTGACGAAGACTTACGGCGGCAAGACGGCGGTGGACGACGTCAGCTTCACCGTCCGCCCCGGCAGGGTCACCGGGTTCCTGGGGCCCAACGGGGCCGGCAAGTCGACCACGATGCGCCTCGTCGTCGGGCTCGAGTCCGCGACCCGGGGCCACACCCGCGTCAACGGCAGGCCGTACGCCCAGCACCGGGCGCCGCTCGCGGAGGTCGGGGTGCTGCTGGACGCAAAGGCCGTCCACCCCCGGCGCACCGCGCGCGCGCACCTCTCCGCGCTCGCCGCGACCCACGGCATCGCGAAGTCCCGCGTCCAGGAGGTCGTGGACCTCACCGGGCTCGGAGCAGCCGCCGACAAGCGGGTGGGAGGGTTCTCCCTCGGCATGGGCCAGCGCCTCGGCATCGCCGCGGCGCTGATCGGCGACCCGCACACCGTGATCCTCGACGAGCCCGTCAACGGTCTGGATCCCGAGGGCGTGGTGTGGGTGCGCCACCTCGCCAAGTACCTCGCCTCGGAGGGCCGCACCGTCTTCCTGTCCTCCCACCTCATGTCGGAGATGGCCCAGACCGCCGACCACCTCGTCGTGATCGGCCGGGGCAGGATTCTCGCGGACGCGCCCATCCAGCAGATCCTCGCCGGGGGCCGCACGCGCACCCGGCTGCGCACCACCGACCGGGAGGCCCTGCGCCGTGCCCTGCAGGGCACGGACGCCGGCATCACGGAGTTCGACGACGACGGGCTCCTGGTCACGGGGCCGGAGCCACGGCGCATCGCCGAGGCCGCGCTCTCCCACGGGGTGCTGGTCCACGAGCTCACCCCCCTCACGGAGTCCCTCGAGGACGTGTACATGGCCATGACCCAGCACGAGGTCGAGTACCGCTCCGGCGGCGCTCCCGCACCGACCGATCCGGCGCCCTGGGCGGGCGCCGACGCACGAACCGGAGACCGAGCATGAGCACCAGCACCTCGACCGACCCCCGCCCGCAGACCGGCGCCGCGGACCGCACCGGACCGTCCGACCCCGCGTCCCGGGTGCGGCTGGGCTTCGGCCGGGTCCTGCGCTCGGAGTGGATCAAGTTCCGCTCCCTGCGCTCGCACTGGATCCTGCTCGGCATCGCCCTGCTGCTCTCCCTCGGCTTCGCCGCCCTCTCGTCCTCGAGCGCGCTGACCTTCATCGACTTCAATGAGCAGGCCGCCCAGGAGCAGGTCGACGCGATGCTGGACGGCCGGAGCCCCGAGGAGCTCGGGCTCACCGAGGAGGACGTCCAGCAGCAGAAGGACGAGTTCCTGGCCCAGTCCGAGCAGCAGATGACGGAAGGCTCGGGCCTGTCCCTGCCGGAGGGCATGGGCTTCGGCGAGTTCATGGCCATGTCCAGCGCCAACGGCGGCCTGCAGCTGGTCGTGCTGCTCCTCGGGGCGCTCGCCGTGCTGGCGATCGGCTCGGAGTACTCCACCCGCTCCATCCAGACCACCATGACCGCCGTACCGCGGCGCACCCCGGTGATGCTCGCCAAGACCGTGGTGCTCTCGGCGGTCACGTTCGCGTTCGGAGTGCTGAGCGCCCTGCTGTCCCACCTGCTCGTCCAGCCGATCCTGGCCGGCGGGGACCTGGGGTACGACCTGCTGCAGGAGGCCGTGCTGCTCAACATCCTGGCGGTGGGCGTCTTCTACACGATCACCTCGTGGCTCGGCTTCGGCCTGGGCGCCCTGCTGAAGTCCACCACCTGGGGCATCGTGGTGCTCGTGGTGCTGCTCATGGTCCTGGAGATCGTGCTCTTCGCGCTCTCCTTCGAGTGGCTCGACGACGTCAAGCCGTACTCCCCGGCCGCGGCGGGCGCGCAGCTGACGTCGATGTACCAGCCCTCGGACGCCGCGCTGAACCACGTGGAGTCCGCCCTCGTCTACGGCGCCTGGGGCCTGGTGCTCGTGGCGGCCGGCGTCCTGGCCACGAGGAGACGCGCGCTCTAGCGCTCCTCCCGCCCCGGCCACGGCGCCGGCCCTACGATGTGAGCTGGTGGGCCGGGACGCGGTCCGCACCGTCCGGCGCGAGCGCCGGGCGGACCCAGGGGGACGGGAGCTGCGGTGTCGGTGTCACGGGAGCGGGAGGCCGGCGAGGCCCTCTCCGCGGTCGACGCCCGGGGCCTGCGGCGGACGCTGCTGCACTGGCTGACGGTCGTCGTGGTGCTCGTGACCGTGTTCAGCTCCCTGGTCAACTGGGTCTTCGTCGACCGGGAGCCGCAGGACCCCGTGGCCACGTGGCTCAGCGGGCTCGAGAACGGGCGCTCGCGGCAGCTGCTGTCCCGCACCGACGCCGTCGTGGCGGACCCGAGTTTGAGCATCTTCTCGAACCGCGTGTACCGCAACGCCGCGGGCCGGATCAGCGGTCACGAGATCCTGGGCGTGGAGCGCAGCGGAAGCCGCGCCGAGATCCGGGCGCGCGTGTGGTGGGACGGGCCGGACGGCGCCCGGGACCGTGAGGAGATCCACGTCTACCCGGTGCACCAGGTGCGGCGCAGCGGTCCGTTCAACGACCAGTGGCAGCTCGACTCCCCGGACGCGGCCCCCCTCTCGATCCACCTGCCCGCCCCCCTCGACGAGCTCTCCGTCAACGGGGAGACCGTCCGCCCGGACCCGGACGAGCGGGTGCCCGACCCCGAGGGACCCGGCGGCACCTGGCGCTTCGAGGCGCTGCCCGGGGACTACGCGATCGGCGTGCCGGGGAACTCCTACTACGCGGCGGACCCGCCCCTGGAGCCGCACACCGTGGCGTTCCGGGAGCCGCGGACGGCCACGGTGACGCTGCGGATCGAGCCCTCGCCGCGGATGTGGCAGGAGGTCGACGACCGGATCGAGGAGTGGCTGGAGGGCTGCACCGCGTCGGAGGAGCTGGCCCCTGAGGGGTGCCCCTCGTCCCGGCGCTGGGCGGCGCCGCAGGAGCCCCTCGTTCCGTCCGCGACGGCGACCGGGGCACCGGATCCGGAGATCACCGGCGTCCGGTGGCGGCTGGTCTCCCGGCCCGCCCTGGTCCTGGTCCCTGACCCGGAGGACCCGCTGCGCTGGACGGCGGATCCGCACCGGCCCGCGGAGGCGCGGCTGAGCTACGAGGAGGACGGGGAGACCGTCACGGAGCGGGTCGAGTTCCCCGTCCGGGCCACCGTGCGCTCCACGGGGCAGAGCGCGGAGATCAGCGTGGGCCTGGAGCAGCCGTGAGCGGCGCCTCCTCGGCGGGCACCACCGTGCGCGCCGGCGCGCGCCGGAGTCCGCCCAGCACGCGCTCGGCCAGCACCCAGTAGGCCACTCCAGCGGCGAGGGAGGCGACCACGGCCAGGACCGGGCTCACCGGCACCAGCGGGGGGTAGACCAGCCAGTGCGTGAGGTAGACGTACAGGGACGCGCCGGCCAGCCGGGCCGCGACCCGGCGCAGGCCCACGGGCACCGGCAGAGTCGGCACCCACAGCAGCAGCAGGATCCCCGCGACCAGGGTGGCCTCCCGGAGCGTGCTGTCGAAGTAGCCCGGCACGGTGAGGAGGACCAGGACGGTGACGAGGGACCGTTGCAGGACCGTCCGCGACCGTGCGGCCGCCCAGCCCAGGACGAAGATCCAGAACACCGGCGCGGGCTTGGGCAGCCCCGGGTCCACGATGTCGTACCGGCTGACCAGCCCGACCGCGAGCAGGGCGAGCGGGAAAAGCCAGGGGGCGGCACGCTCGGCCCGGTCGGCCCAGGGCAGCGCCATGAGCGCGGTGACGGCCACGAGGACGTAGACGAGCATCTCGACGAACCAGAAGTGCCACTGGCTCGTCAGGTGCTGCGGCCCCACGATGCCGTTGAGCAGCAGGACGTTGGCCACCGTGTAGTCGTCGGTGAGCAGGTGGGCGACGGCGATGAACGCCACGGAGGGCACCACGATCCGGCCGAGGCTGCGCAGCTGGCGGCGCAGCCTCGGCCGCCGCTCCCCGTGGAGCTGGAACCGGGCGAAGTTGTACCCCGCCACGGCGAAGAGCACGTGGGCGGTCTGGAAGGTGAACAGCTCCACGTGCGTGGTCACGATGCACACGATGGCCACCGCCCGGAGCACGATGCCGGTCTCCAGGAACGAGACGAGCCGCCGCCGCGGCCCGCGGGCGGCCCCCGCCACCAGGTCGCGGACGGGGGTGAGGTGCCAGTCCGGCGGGAGGTGCCCCAGCGCCTGCTCCAGCCGCACGGACGCCGCCACGTAGGACAGCGAGTCCCCCTCCAGGGACACGAACGTGTCGTCGTCGCCGCCGTCGGGACGGTCGAGCACCTCGGCGAGGATCCGCCGGACGTCCTCGGGACCCTCCGCCCGGGGCTCCGGCGGTGCCGCGGCGGGGCGGGCGGCGCCGAGGGCGGCGACGGCCGGGTAGTCCACCTTGCCGGTGCCCAGACGGGGCAGCTGCCCGACCGCGTGCATCTCGACGGCCGGGCGCGGCAGGCCGATGCTCTCGGCCACGAGCTTGGCGAGCAGGGACGTGTCCTGCTCGCCCTCGACGGCCACGACCAGCCGCTCGTCGGATCCGGCGGAGGCCGCCGTCACGCCGAGCTCGGCGAGGATCCGCTCCACCTGCCCGAGGTCCACGCGCAGCCCGACGATCTTGACGAACCGGCTCCGCCGTCCCACGACCTCGTAGAGCCCGTCGGCGTGGCGGCGGGCGAGGTCCCCGGTGCGCAGATCCTCCACCGTCCGCCCGAGCGCGAGGTCCCCGGGGTGCTCCGCGTAGCCGAGCATGACGTTGGGTCCGCTGTACACGAGCTCCCCGTCCGGCAGCCCGTCCACGGGGTCGATGCGGAACGCCCCGCCCGGGATCGGCACCCCGATCGTCCCGGCGCGCCCGGCCGCCCTCTCCGGGGGCAGGTACGCCATCCGGGACGTGGCCTCCGTGGCCCCGTACATCACGAACAGGTCCCAGCCGGCCCGCTGGCCGACTCCGGTCCACCGGCGGACCTTCTCCGGCGCGAGCCGCCCGCCCGCCTGGGTGACGTAGCGCAGGTGGGGGAGCTCCATCTCCTCGAAGCCGACGCGCTCGAGCAGGTCGAAGGTGTAGGGCACGGCCGCGAAGGACGTGGCGCGGTGGGCGCGGATCAGGTCCCAGAAACAGGGGTCGACCACCGAGAGGTCCGTCAGCACCAGACCGGCGCCCCGCAAGAGGTGGCTGTTGAGCACCGACAGCCCGTAGCAGTAGCTCATCGGCAGCGTGGTCGCGGCGCGGTCGTCGGGACCGATGCCCAGGTACTCGGCGATCGCCTCGGCGTTGGACGCCAGGTTCTCGTGCGAGAGCCGCACGAGCTTCGGCGAGCCGGTCGAGCCGGACGTGCTCAGCAGCAGGGCGAGGTCCGGGTGCAGCTCGTGCCGGGTGCCGGGACGCCGCTCGTCCAGGACGGGCGTCCCGTCCCCACCGCTGCGCAGCAGGACGTCGGGGTCGTAGGCGGCCACGAGCGACTCGACGGCGGCCGGCTTGTCCGCCGGGACGAGCAGGACCGGGTGGCCGGCCGTGAGGGCCGCGAGGTAGGCCACGAGGGAGTCGACGTCGTTGGACGCGGCGAGCACGGCCAGCCGGCGCTCCGTTCCCAGGCGCGCGGCCACGTCGCCGACGCGTTCGGCCAGTTCCCGGTAGCTCAGGACGCGCTCGCCCGTGAGGACGGCGGGGCGCTCCCCGTGGCGGGCGAGATCGGCGGCGAAGGCGACCCGGGCGAGGTCAGGTGGGGTGGTCACCTGCACCAGGTTAGAGAAGATCGTTAGCTTAGGAAAGTCTTACCTAATTCGTCCGACATGCGGGATCGCCGGTTCGACGTGCCGTCGGGGGACCGCGGTGGCGGGGCGGTGACGGCCCGGTCGTCGACGAGCAGCGTGGGCGTGGTCCCGGCCGTGACGGTCACCGCCACCGGGGTCCCCACCGGGTGGCGCACGTTGTGCGGCTGCCAGGAGCGCAGCGTGCGGCCGGAGGCCAGCCGGACGTGGTGCAGCACGAACGCACCGTGGTACTCGACCGCGCTGACCTGCGCCGGGGAGGCGGGGTCCGGCGCCAGCGCCACCTCGTGGGGCCGCAGCACGACGTCGACGTCGACGTCGCTGTCCGCCCATCCCGGCACGGTGGAGACGATGCCGATCTCACAGGTGAGCAGGGCGCGGTGGACGCGTGCGGGCAGGAAGTCCGCGTCCCCCATGAAGGACGCCACAAAGCGGGTGGCGGGCTGCTCGAAGACTCTCTCCGGGGTGTCGGACTGCTCGATCACCCCGTCGTGCATGACCACCACGCGGTGGCCGACCGAGAGCGCTTCGGTCTGGTCGTGGGTGACCAGCACGGCGGTGGTGCCGGTCTCGCGCAGCGTGGCCACGGTGTCCCGGCGCACCTGCGCGCGCAGCGACTCGTCCAGGCTGGAGAACGGCTCGTCGAGGAGCACGACGGCGGGACGGGGGGCCAGCGCCCGCGCCAGGGCCACGCGCTGCTGCTCGCCGCCGGAGAGCTCGTGGGGGTAGCGGTGCGCGAGGTGTCCCAGCCGCACGAGCTCGAGGACCTCCCCCACGCGGGCCCGCCGTTCGGCCCGCGGGAGCCGGTCCAGGCCGAAGGCCACGTTCTTCGCGACCGTCAGGTGCGGGAACAGGGCGTGGTCCTGGAAGACCAGGCCCACCCGCCGCCGCTCGGGCTCCTGGAACCGGCGCCGGTCCGCCACCACGTCCCCGGCGATGCGGATCGTGCCCTCGTCCGGCCGCTCGAGACCCGCCACGAGGCGCAGCGTGGTCGACTTGCCGCAGCCGGAGGGGCCGATGAGCGTCACCAGCTCGCCCGGGGGGACCGTCAGCGCCAGTCCGCTCACTCCGACGGAGGTGCCGTAGTGCTTGCTCAGCCCGTCCAGGACCAGGGCGGGCACGGTCCCGCCGCTGCCGGAGGCGGTCTGCGTGCTCGTGGTCTGCACGGTCATCGGGGCACCTCTCCGTGGCGGTCCGCACGGTGGGCCTGGCGGACGAGGAAGAACACGGGCACGACCGCCGCCGCCACGATCACGAGCGCCGGCAGGGCCGCCTTCTCCCAGAAGTTCTCGCGCGCCAGCTCGTAGACCCACACGGACGCCGTGGTGAATCCGAACGGGCGCAGGAGCAGCACGATGGGCAGCTCCTTGACGGCGTCGATCACCACGAGGACGAGGGCCGTGGCGACCCCCGGGCGAGCGATGGGCAGGTGCACCCGGGTGAGGACCCGCAGCGGGGACGCCCCCAGGCTCTGCGCGGAGAAGGTGACGGTGGGGGAGATCTTGGCCAGGCTCGCGTCCACCGCCTGGTAGGCCGGGGCGAGGAAGCGGATCACGTAGGCGTAGAGGATGCCGAGCACCGAGCCCGTCACCAGCAGCCCCGTGCCCCCGGGCACGCCCGCCCGTTCGAGCGCGGTGTCCAGCCCCGCGAAGGCGATGAGGACGCCGATGCCCACGACGGCACCGGGAACGGCGTAGCCGAAGGTCGTGAGCTGCGCCGCGGAGGCCACGACCCGGCCGCCGCCCATCCGCACCCCGTGCGCGACGGCGAGCGAGAGCGCCACGCAGGCCACGGCGGCGATCCCGGCGACCACGAGGCTGTTGCCGAGGTACTGTGCGAAGCGCGGGTCCGAGAGCGAGTCGGGGTTGCCGAGGGCCTCACCGACGGCCCACACGAGCAGCTGCAGCACGGGCACGATGAACCCGGCGGAGAGGGCGGCGAGGGCCAGCAGCGTGGCGCC
This sequence comes from Kocuria nitroreducens, assembly GCF_042879195.1. Lineage (NCBI taxonomy): Bacteria > Bacillati > Actinomycetota > Actinomycetes > Micrococcales > Micrococcaceae > Kocuria > Kocuria nitroreducens. The sequence continues at coordinate 24,912 of NZ_JBHZTC010000003.1, read as the reverse complement.
CCACGCGCGCCAGCCGGTGAGCCGCCGCGGCTGCAGGCCCTGGCCGCGGCCGCCCCGCTGGTGGAACCGGGCCCGGCCCCGGAGCAGCCGCTCGCCGGTCAGCACGGCCACGGCGAACAGCAGCACGAGCACGGCCAACTGGGTGGCGGAGTGGAAGTCGAAGGTGCCCTTCCACACCAGGTAGACGCCCACGGAGACCGTCTGCACGTTGAAGTACTGCACCGTGGCGAAGTCGGTGAGCGTCTCCATCATCACGAGCGCCAGTCCCGCCGCGAGGGAGGGCCGGGCCAGGGGGACGAGGACCTTCCGGAGCGCGCGTCCCCGGCCGGCGCCCAGGGTCCGCGCGGCGTCGTAGGTCCCGGTCGTCTGCTCGACCAGCGCGGAGCGTGCCAGGAGGTAGACGTACGGATAGAGCGTCAGGGACATCACGAGCACCGCGGCCGGCAGCGAGCGGACCTCGGGCACCCACACGTCCGGTCCCAGGACGGAGCGCAGGGCCCCCTGCACCGGCCCGGCCACGTCGAAGACGGACAGGAACACGAAGCCGAGGATGTAGGCCGGCATGGCCAGCGGCAGCACCAGCAGCCAGACCAGGACGTCCCGCAGGGGAAAGCGGAAGGCGGTCACGAGCCACGCGAGCCCGCCGCCCACCACGAGGGTGCCCGCGCCCACGCCCAGCATCAGCAGCAGCGTGGTGAGCACCATCCGGCCCAGCCCGCGCGGCGGGGTGGTGGTGCCCAGGCTGCCCAGACCGTCCACGACCACCGCCAGCACCGGGGTGGCCACCACCACCGCGACGAGGACGACGAGCACCGACCACGCCGGGCGCCCGGAACCGGGGGCCCGGCGCGGCCGGCGGGCCGGTGTCCTCGTGTCCGCGAGGACGGCGGGTTCGGTCACTGGTATCCGGCTTCGGCCAGCAGGTCGACGGCCTCCGCGTTGAGGTCCCCGTAGGCCTCGGCGTTCAGGGGCATCCGCTCGAACTCGCCGAAGGCCGCGATCGAGGGCGCGGGCTCCGCCGCGGGGTTGACCGGGAACTCGTGGTTGGCGTCCACGAACGCGTTCTGGCCGTCGGTCGCGAGCCACTCGACGAGCCGCTGGGCGTCCTCCGCGCTGTCGGAGCCTTCGACCACGCCGGCCCCCGAGATGTTCACGTGCGTGCCGGCGCCGTCCTGGCTGGCCCAGAAGAGGTCGACGTTCAGGTCGGGGTTCTCCTCGAGGGTGCGTGCCAGGTAGTAGTGGTTGTTGATCCCCACGTCGCACGTGCCCGCATCGATCGCCTCGAGCAGCAGGATGTCGTTGCTCATGATCTGCACGTCGTTGTCGACCCAGCCCTCGACGATCTCGAGCGCCCGCTCCCGGCCGTGCAGGTCGATCAGGCTCGCCACGAGGGACTGGGTGTAGGCCGAGGTGGCGTCCCGCATGCACAGCCGGCCCTGCCACTTCGGGTCGGCCAGCCCCGCGTAGGTCTCCGCGGTGTCGAACTCGGCGGTGTCGACGTTGTCCGGGTTGTAGGTCACGGTGCGCGCTCGCATCGCCAGGCCGTACCACCGGCCCTGGGGATCGCGCAGGTCCTCCGGGACCGCCTCCTCCAGGGCCGCGGAGTCCAGTGCGGCCAGCTCGTCCTGGCGGGCGGCGTTCCAGAGGTTGCCCGCGTCCACGGTCATGAACACGTCCGCCGGGCTGTCGTCCCCCTCGGCCTTGAGCCGCTCGAGGAGCTCGGCGTCGTCGCCGGTGATGAACTCGACGCTGATGCCGGTCTCGTCGGTGAACTCGCCGAACGCGCCCTCGAGGTCGTAGTGCCGTGCCGAGTAGATCTGCAGGTCGGCGGGCTGCTCGCCCAGGCCGAGCGTGCCGCAGCCCGTGACCACCACCGTCAGCGCGGTCAGGATGCCGGTGGTGGCGTACAGGGAACGACGACGCATCGGAGCCTCTTCCTGAGGGCGCGGACATCGGGAGACCGCGCGGCGATCATTTGACAAGAAAAGCGTATCCTAATCGCAACGGCCCTCGCGTCGGCCCGGGACCCCTCGCCGCCGCCGCCACCACCGGCCCCGGCCGAGCCCCCGTGGCGCTCCGCGCCCCGGAATAGCGCTCGCCGGGGGACCGTTGCACCGGTCGGGTCGTCCTCCGCGGACGGCCGCCCGAGATCCCGTCCGCCCCGAAAGGACCTCCCGTGGCTCCCGAGCCCGAGTACTACCGCCCCGTCCCGCTGAACAACGACCCCGGCCGCGCCGGGTACTCCCGGGCGCCCTTCGGACAGTCGTACGGGCAGCCGCACGGGCAGCCGTTCGGCGGGGGCGGGAGCGGCGCTCCGCACCCCGGACCGCCCGTGGTCAACGTGGTGGGCGGGAAGTCCGTGGTCCTCGCCTACCTCCTGTGGCTCTTCCTGGGCTGGCTGGGCATCCACAAGTTCTATCTGCGCCAGCCGATCTGGGGCCTGATCTACCTGTTCCTCGGCGGCCTCGGCTGGTCCCTGGCGGGGGTCGGCGTCGGGATCCTGTTCCTGATCCCGTGGGTGCTGCTGATGTTCCTGGACGTCTTCACCATGCCGTTCCGCACGGCCCTCGTGAACGCCTCGATCGCCCGCAGCGCGCACCGGTACTGAGCGCTCCGGTGCGCCGGCGCCCCGGTCCGCCGAGCGCCCCGTTCCGCGCAGGCCCGCGGATGTAGTAGTGTTGTGAGGTCTGTGTGCCCGCCGCCCGACGTGCGGCGCCGGCGCGCGGACGACGCTACAGAACCTCCTGCTGCGGAAGGACCGCAGCCGCTCAGCCCGAAGGAGGTGGGTTCGAACATGCGTGAGTACGAACTGATGGTGATCATCAACCCCGAGGTCGAGGATCGTGCCGTGGAGCCGACTCTCAAGAAGTTCCTCGACGTCGTCACCAAGGACAACGGGACCGTCGACAACGTCGACATCTGGGGCCGTCGTCGCCTCGCCTACGAGATCCAGAAGAAGACCGAGGGCATCTACGCGGTCGTCCGCTTCACCGCGACCCCGCAGACCACCCAGGAGCTCGACCGCGTCCTGAACCTCAACGAGGCCATCATGCGCACCAAGATCATCCGCCCGGAAGAGCAGAAGATCTCCGCCGAGTAGGGACTTCACATCTGATCACCGAGGGCGCCTCCACCGGGCCCCCGGTGAGATGCTTCAGAGATCCCAGCACGTCCCGCACGACCGCGAACATCCTCGACCCGGGAGGTCCACATGGCTGGTGACACCGTCATCACCGTAATCGGCAACCTGACCGCTGACCCCGAGCTGCGCTTCACCCCGTCGGGTGCGGCCGTGGCCAACTTCACCGTTGCGTCCACGCCCCGCACCTTCGACCGCCAGTCCAACGAGTGGAAGGACGGGGAGACCCTGTTCCTGCGCTGCTCCGTGTGGCGCGAGGCGGCCGAGAACGTGGCAGAGTCCCTGCAGAAGGGCATGCGCGTCATCGTCCAGGGTCGGCTCAAGTCGCGGTCCTACGAGACCAAGGAAGGCGAGCGGCGCACCGTCACCGAGCTCGACGTCGACGAGGTCGGTCCTTCGCTGCGCTACGCGTCCGCGAAGGTGAACCGCAACGCCCGCTCCGGCGGGCAGGGCGGTGGCAGCGGCTTCGGTCAGCAGGGCGGCGGTCAGCAGAGCGGCGGCTTCGGCGCCGGTGCCCCGGCCGGCGGTGGATTCGGGGGCGACTCCGGGTTCGGCGGCGGTCAGCAGGGCGGTGGCTTCGGCCAGGGCGGCCGCTCCGGCGGCGGACGCCCGTCCGCTCCGCAGGCCGCACCCCAGAGCGACCCCTGGAGCCAGTCCTCCGGCGGCAACTACGACTGGGGCAGCGGCCAGGACGACGAACCGCCGTTCTAGACCTTCCGCACTTTTCCCATCCACCCCATCCCGCGGTGACCAGCCGCGGGCTCCACTCGAAGAACAAGGAGCACCACGATGGCCAAGGCTGAACTCCGTAAGCCCAAACCAAAGCAGAACCCGCTCAAGGCTGCCAAAGTCACCGAGATCGACTACAAGGACGTTGCGCTGCTGCGCAAGTTCATCTCCGATCGCGGCAAGATCCGCGCCCGCCGTGTCACCGGTGTGACCGTGCAGGAGCAGCGCAAGATCGCCCTGGCGATCAAGAACGCCCGCGAGGTCGCGCTGCTGCCCTACTCCGGCGCCGGCCGCTGATCAGAGAGGACAGACACTCATGGCAAAGATCATCCTGACGACCGAGGTCACGGGGCTCGGCGCTGCCGGTGACGTGGTCGAGGTCAAGAACGGGTACGCCCGCAACTACCTCTTCCCGCGCGGCTTCGCGACCCCGTGGTCGCGCGGCGGCGAGAAGCAGATCGAGAGCATCAAGGCCGCCCGCGCCGCGCGCGAGGTCGCCTCGCTCGAGGACGCCCAGGCCCTGGCCCAGAAGCTGACCTCCGCCACCGTGACCATCCCGGTCAAGGCCGGCTCCGAGGGTCGCCTCTTCGGCACCGTCAAGGCCGAGGACGTCGCCAAGGCCGTCGAGGCCGCCGGCCTCGGCGCCGTGGACAAGCGCAAGGTCGAGCTCAACCAGCACATCAAGACCACCGGTGTGTACCAGGCCTCCGTGCGACTGCACGAGGACGTCAACGCGAACGTCGAGTTCGAGGTCGTCCCCGCCTGATCGGTTCCTCCCGTCCGGCCGGCACGGAGAAGGCCCCCGCGGTTCGCCGCGGGGGCCTTCTCTGCCTTCCCGGGGACCTCCGCGGGGCGGCCGGGACCGGTCAGCGGGGCCGGACGGCCTCGAGGACGACGTCCAGCGCGGTCTCGGTGGTGCGCACCTGCCGGGCGCGCACCAGGTCCAGTCCCTTGCCCTCGAGCACGGCGACGGTCTGCTCCAGGGTCGGGCGGGGAACGGTCGGTGGCGGGCCCTCGACGCTGCCGGGGGCGTGCGTGATCCACAGCAGCCGGCCGCCGGGGACGAGCCACTCGGCGGCGTGGCGCAGCAGGGTCAGGTCGTGCTGGAAGTACACGGCCACGATCAGGTCGAACCGCGGAGGCACGGCGTCGGGTCCGGAGCGCTGCTCCTGCTCGGGGGTCCAGGTCCGCAGGTCGGTCACCAGGGCGCGGCCCGGCAGGCCGCGCTCCGCCAGGGCGCCGGTGATGGTCCGCACGGCGCTGGGGGAGAAGTCCACGGCGGTGGGGTCGTAGCCGGCCACCGCCAGGGCCAGGGTGTGGCGGCCGGAGCCCGCGCCGAGGTCGAGTGCGGTCGGCGGCCCGCCCTCGCGCTCCCCGGCCGTCCGGTCCAGGAGGGCGGCGACCTCCGGGTGCGGCTGGGCGCCGTCGGGGGAGGACGCCCCGGAGGCGTACCGGTCCTCCCACATGCGCTGGTTGTCGTCCACGGGGATCTCCTGGGTGGGTCGGGTGCGTGGGTCGGGCGTGCAGGCACTCGTGGGGCGGTGCGGCGGTGGCGTCGAGCTGTCCGGGGGACAATGGGACCATGCCGTCCCTGATCTCCCGCGTCTCACCGTCCGCCCTGTACTGGTTCGGCGTGGGGTGCCTTCTCTTCACCGTACTGGCTTTTGTCGTGGCGTTCCTGGGCGGGAACTCCGCAGGAGCCGAAACCTCCATGGCGTTCTTCGTGATGGGCTTCGTCGCGGCGACGGCGGGGGCGACCGTGACGGCGGTGGTGGCCCTCGGGGGCGCCATCGGGTTCTCGTCCGACCGGGTCCGGTTCCTCGTGCTGCTCGGCCTGTCGGTGATCTGCCACCCGCTGCTGTGGCTGGCGCTGATCGCGTCGGTCGCCTGACCGCCCGTTCCGGCTGACGTCCCGGGTCCGGGACCCGGATCCACGGTTCCCGGAGGCATCGGCGACGGCCGCCGCCCGCGCCGCAGCGCCTCTGCTGCTCCTGACCGACAGACCTCCGACGTGGGCCGCAGCACGAGGCGGGAAACACGGCGCTGTGGACGACACCCGTGGGGTCCGGGTCCGCCCTGCACAGGGTGTGCACCGATATTCCCGCAGGTCAGAGGCATCCTTGAGAACACCTGTGCATAACTTTCCACAGAGTTCTCCCCAACCTGTGCACAGCCCGCCACGGCGTTTTCCACGGCTTGTCCACAGGGTGGAAAACTCCGCCGGCTGGTAGGGTCTTCCGTCCTCCGCGAGCCGGTCCGGGCGTCGTCGTCCGCGGGCGGCGGGCTAGGCTCGAGGCATCCGGCCGGTCCCCTGGCCGGGCCCTGCGGGAGAGGAGCGGCAGATGTCCCCACGCACGCGCGTGGCCCTGGCGCTGGGCAGCGGCGGCGCCCGCGGCTACGCCCACATGGGCGTGATCGAGGTGCTCGAGGAGCGCGGCTACGACATCGTGACCGTCGCGGGGAGCTCGATGGGAGCGCTCGTGGGCGGGCTCCACGCCGCCGGGCAGCTGGAGGCGTACGCGCAGTGGGTGCAGGGCCTGAGCCAGCGCGACGTGCTGCGGCTGCTGGACCCGTCCCCCTCGGCGCCCGGCGTGATCCGTGCGGAGAAGATCATGGCGAAGGTGCGCGAGCTGCTCGACGGCAGGCTCATCGAGGACCTGCCCATTCCCTTCACGGCGGTGGCGACGGACCTGCTCGCCCGCAAGGAGGTCTGGTTCCAGGAGGGCCCGGTGGACGTGGCCGTCCGCGCGTCGATCGCCCTGCCCAGCATCATCACTCCGGTCATGCTCAACGGCCGGCTGCTCGCCGACGGGGGGATCATGAACCCCGTGCCCATCGCCGCGACCGTCGCCACCCGCGCGGACGTGACGGTGGCGGTCTCCCTCTCCGGTGGCCAGCAGTCCGGGGAGGGCAGGGTCCCCGCCCACGAGACGGCCGCCGTGCGGCCCGCCGAGGAGTGGTCGGAGCGGTTCCGGCGCAGCGCCTCGCACGTGCTGGACCGCGAACTGACGCGCAGCGTCCTGGAACGCTTCGCGGAGGCGCGCGGTCGCGGCGCCTCGTCCCGGTTCCCGCGCCCCGACGGGGCGACCCCGGCGGACGCCGTCGAGGCCCTCGTGCAGGACGCCGCCCCGGACGCCGTCCAGGACGCACTCGTGGACGCCGCCGAGGGTGCCGCGGAGGAGCTCGCCCAGGAGGAGTTCGGTGCCCTGCCAGCGGGGCTGCGCACGCTCGACGTCATGCAGCTCTCCCTCGAGGTGCTGCAGTCCATGGTGCTGCGCTACCGGCTGGCCGGTTATCCGCCCGATCTGCTCATCACCGTGCCGAAGAGCGCCGGGCGGCTGCTGGACTTCCACCGTGCGGGGGAGCTCATCGAGCTCGGCCGGCGGATGACCGAGGAGGCCCTCGACCGCGCCGACGAGTTCCCGCCGGCGCGGCCGGGGCCGCAGGCCTAGTCCGCCCGGACGATCTCGTCCAGGTTCGCCTCGCTGTCGATCACGTCGTACTTCAGCATCAGCTCGGCGAGCGTCTCGAGCTCGTCGCGGTCCACCTCCGCGTCGAACTCCTCCAGCCGCAGGTCGGTGGCGACATCCTCCGGCATGTTGAGGAAGCTCACGATGGTCTCGCGCACCCGGTCCGGGTTCTCCTGCGCGAACTGGAGCGCCTCCTCCATCGCGGCGTTGTAGTTCTCGAGGACCTCCGGGCTCTTCTCGGTGAACGCCGTGCTGCTGAAGGTGACCATGGTGTCGAGGCCCGGAACCGTGTCTTGGTAGTTGTAGCCGACCAGCTCGGTCTGCTCACCGTTGATCAGCTGGGTCAGGAACGGTTCCGGGACCCAGGCGGCGTCGATCTCGCCGCGCTCCAGCTGGGCCGGCATGTCCTGGAAGGGCATCTCTACGAAGTTCACGGCGTCCGGGTCGCCGCCGTCCTGGCTCACGGCCTCCTTGATGGTCAGGTCGCCCTGGCCGTTGATCGTGTTCACCGCGACCCGCTTGCCGGCCAGGTCGGCCCAGGACGCGATGCCGGCGTCCCGGCCGGCGGCGACTCCGGTGATGTCCTCGCCCTCGGGCATCGAACTGCTGAAGCCGCTGAGGATCGTCATGTCGAGACCCTGGTCCTTGGCGAGGATGACCGAGAGGGGGTTGCCCACGCCGATGTCCATGGAGCCGCCCGAGACGGCCGGGAGCATGGCCGCGCCGCCCTGGGCGGTCTCGATCGTGACGTCCAGGCCGTGCTCTTCGAAGATGCCCTCGTCGAGGGCGAGCTGCACGGGCGCGGACGGCGCGATGGGGATGACGCCGATGGTGAGGGGCTGCAGCTCCTCGCTGTTCCCGCCCCCACCGGTGGTCCCCCCGCCGCCGCAGGCGGTGAGGGCGAACGTCAGGACGGTTCCGACGGCGGCTGCTCCGGCGAACGGGTGCTTCATGGTGGTCCTCTTCCTCGGGGCGGTCCTGCCGGCGTCCGGCACCGGCGATTCAGCTGTGAGATGCATCACGCACATCGGTACCCTCACCGTAGAGGCAAACCGTTGGATTCGTCAACGGTTGTGGCTGTGAATCGTTGCGCTGTCCCCTCAAAAGACGCCCGGCCGTTCACTGGTCGCGCAGCAGCGCCTCCACGGTGCGGGCGAGGTCGAGCAGCACGGCGTCCGCCCCTGGTCCCGCCGCGAGCTCCAGGCCCACCGGCAGGCCCTCCGCGGTGCGCCCGGCGGGGATGCTGATCCCGGACGTGCCGATGATGCCGGCGAGGTCGGAGTGGCGGGTGAAGGCGTCTAAGGTGGGCACGCGCCGGCCGTTGAGCTCCACGGTCTCGTCGTCGCCGATCGGCCGGGCCGTCAACGGGCACGTCGGCTGCACCAGGGCCGTCACTCCTTGGGCCTGGAACGCCCCGGTGTACAGCCGAAGGGCGAGCCGGCGCTCCTCCTGGGCCGCCCGGTACTCGTCGTCGGCGGCGCGGAACACCTCTGCCAGCTCCCAGATCCGCCGCACGTCCGGGCTGCCGATCCCGTCCCGCACCTCGTCGAGGGAGTGTCCCGTGCCGCGCGCGTCCAGATAGGCCTGGAGGTCGGGCAGGAACTCGTGGAGGGCGATCGTCATGCCCGCCGTGGCGGCCAGCTCGCGGGCGGGTCGGACGTCGACGCCCACGAGTTCCGCGCCCGCCGCCTCCAGTGCTCGCAGGGCCGCGCCGAAGACCGTGTCCACGCCCGGCTCCAGGTCCTCGAGGAACAGCTCGGGCACGCCGAGCCGGACGCCGTGCAGCGGGCCGGGGCCCTCGTCGTCGAACTCCAGGTGCCGCGCGCGGGGCGCGCCGAGCGGGTGCTCGCCCGCGAGCAGGGCGTCCAGCAGCACGACGTCGTCCACGGTCCGGGCCATGGGGCCGATCGTGTCCCGCGAGTGGGCGATCGGCAGAAGGCCCGACGACGGGTAGCGGCCCAGCGTGGGCCGGAACCCCACGATCCCGCACAGGGCGGCGGGGATGCGGGCCGAGCCCCCGGTGTCCACGGCGACCGCCGCCGGGGCCAGGCCCACCGCCACGGCCACCGCCGAACCCCCGCTGCTGCCACCGGGGCTCAGCGCCGGGTCCGCGGGGTGGTGCACCGGTCCGTACGAGCCGTTGTTCGAGGTGATGCCGAAGGACAGCTCGTGCAGATTGGTCTTCAGGGCGAACAGGGCGCCCGCCGTACGCAGCCGCGACACCCCGAGGGCGTCCCGCTCCACCACATCCTGTTCGAGCGCCCGCGTCCCTCCCGTGGTGGGGAACCCCGCGACGTCCACGACGTCCTCGACCGCCAGCGGGACGCCCGTCAGCGGGCCCCGCGTCTCCCGGCGGTCCAGCGAGTGGGCGAGGGCCCGGGCCAGCTCCGGATCCGCGCTGATCACCGCGCCCAGCCGCTGCGCTGTGGGCAGCCGCTCCAGCAGGGCGTCGAGGTGTTCCACGTGGCTGATCCGGCGCTCCGCCAGCTCCGTCCGGGTGGTCCGGATGTCCCACGAACAGGGGCCGCTGAGGTCTGTGGTGAGCGTCATGATCCATGGTGTCCACGGACGGGCCCGGGCGGCAAGCGGTGTCCGCGGTCGGTGCGAGAATGGAGGGGCTGCCCGGAAGCTCGGGGCGGCGTCGTCGTGTGCGCACCGTGCCGTCCGCAGGGTGCGCGGGGAGAGGTGGACCAGGTGTCGATGGTGTCGGAGCGCTCGTCCGGGAGCGACCGGGAGTTCGGCCGGACCCCGCCGCAGGACAACGTCGCGGAGCAGTCCGTGCTCGGCGGGATGATGCTGTCCAAGGACGCGATCGCGGACGTGGTGGAGGTCCTGCGCGGCGTCGACTTCTACAAGCCCGCCCACGAGTCCATCTACGAGGCCGTGATCTCCCTGTACGGGCGCGGCGAGCCGGCCGACGCCATCACGGTCGCGGACGAGCTCACGAAGCGCGGCGAGATCGAGCGCGTCGGCGGTCCCGCGTACCTGCACACCCTCATCTCCTCCGTGCCCACGGCGGCCAACGCGGGCTTCTACGCCGAGATTGTGCGCGAGCGCGGCGTGCTGCGCCGGCTCGTGGAGGCCGGCACCAAGATCGTGCAGCTCGGCTACAGCTCGGACGGCGAGGTCGACGACATCGTCAACGCCGCCCAGGCCGAGATCTACCAGGTGGCCGAGCGGCGCTCCTCCGAGGACTACACGGTGCTCAAGGAGGTCATCGAGTCCACGGTCGATGAGATCGAGGCCGCCGGCTCCCGCGGCGAGGGCATGCGCGGCGTGCCCACCGGCTTCATCGAGCTCGACGAGCTGACCCAGGGCTTCCAGGGCGGCCAGATGATCGTCATCGCGGCGAGGCCGGCCATGGGCAAGGCGCTCGCCCTGGACACCGTGATCCCCACGCCTGCCGGGTGGACCACCATGGGCGAGCTCCAGGTGGGAGACGAGGTCATCGCCGCCGACGGCACGCCGTCCCGCGTGGTCGCGGCCACCGAGGTCATGACCGACCGGCCCTGCTACCGGGTGAGCTTCGACGACGGCTCCGAGATCGTCGCGGACGAACAGCACCAGTGGCTGACGGATACGCGCTCGTCCCGCAGATCGGCACAGGCCACGATCGCCGATGACAACCGGACGAAGAAGCAGCAGGCGTTCGCCGAGATCCGGACGACGGCTGACATTCGCTCGACATTGCGATGCAACACGAAGGAAGCCAGACTCAACCACAGCGTGAAGAACGCCAAGGCGTTGCAGTTGGCTCCCCGGGATCTCGTCGTCGGACCATACACACTCGGCGCATGGCTCGGTGACGGTCACTCGGCGGCGGCACGCATCACCAGCGCCGACGACGAGATCCTCATGCGGGTCTCTGCGGAGGGACATGAGGTACATCCTGTGTCGGGGATGACTCACGCCATAGGTCTGCCTCGGGAAGAGCGAGTTCTGCACGGTCGGTGTGAAATCTGCGATCAGCCCTTCACCCACACGAACAGGAACGTCCGCACATGCTCCAAAGCCTGTGGCGGCAAGCTCAAGGGCGAGCTGGCGACCACGGTACGAGCTACGTGCATCGACTGCGGTGGTTCCTGCACCGGAGGTCTGCGGTGCAGGACCTGCCACCAGCAAAAAGCCTCCCTCCAGGGCCGCCTGCGTGCGCTGGGTGTGCTCGGCAACAAGCACATCCCCATGTCCTACCTGCGAGCCGGCGAAACCCAGCGCCGAGAACTGCTCGCCGGATTGCTGGACACCGACGGTACCGTGACCAACGCGGGGTGCATCCAGTTCGCGGTGACGAACCGGCGACTGGCCGAGGACGTGCGTGAACTGGTCCATTCGCTGGGGTACCGATCAGGCTGGGCCGAGAAGAGAGTCAACGGGCGAAACGAGGCCTCATCCACCGCCTATCTCCTGACGTTCTCGACGGCTGACCAGGTGTTCGGCCTGAGTCGGAAACAGATCATGCACAAGGAGCGGGACGCGCGTTCGACGCCGAAGCGCTCACAACGCTTCATCACATCGGTGGAGCCGATCGAGTCGGTGCCAGTGCGGTGCATCGAGATCGATCACCCCTCGCACCTGTACCTGGCCGGCTCGACGTTCATCCCCACGCACAACTCGACCCTGGCCCTCGACGTCGCGCGCTCCGCGGCGATCAAGCACAACCAGACCACAGTGATCTTCTCCCTCGAGATGAGCCGCAACGAGATCGCCATGCGCCTGCTCTCCGCCGAGGCCACGCTCAACATGCAGGACCTGCGCAAGGGCAGACTGCAGGACGAGCAGTGGGCCAAGATCGCCACCACGATGGGCAAGATGGACTCCGCGCCGCTGTTCATCGACGACTCGCCGAACATGTCCCTCATGGAGATCCGGGCGAAGTGCCGCCGGCTCAAGCAGAAGCACGACCTCAAGCTCGTGGTGCTCGACTACCTCCAGCTCATGAGCTCCGGCAAGAAGGTCGAGTCCCGCCAGCAGGAGGTCTCGGAGTTCTCCCGTGCCCTGAAGCTGCTGGCCAAGGAGCTCGAGGTCCCGGTCATCGCGCTGTCGCAGCTGAACCGTGGGTCCGAGCAGCGCCAGGACAAGAAGCCGATGGTCTCGGACCTCCGCGAGTCGGGCTCGATCGAGCAGGACGCGGACATGGTGATCCTGCTGCACCGCGACGACGTCTACGACAAGGAGTCGCCGCGCGCCGGTGAGGCCGACGTGATCGTGGCAAAGCACCGCAACGGCCCCACCAAGACGATCGTCGTGGCGTTCCAGGGCCACTACTCCCGGTTCGCGAACATGGCGCACGAAGGACTCTGACACTCACGCGGTGCGGCTGCGCGGTGGGTGTCGGACTGCAGGCACGACTGAGCAACCGCCGCGCAACCCGGATCCGCTCCGCCTGGTCACCCGTTCCACCGCCCTTCGGCAGCCGAGACGGGGGAGTCAGGAGTCGTACTGCGCGAAGGCGTCGATTCTCACGGGTGGCTCGGAGAGGGCGAGTTCCTGCGCGATGGCCGGGATCTCGGGATCGGCGAGGAACCTCTCGTAGTCCTCGATCTTCCAGTCGAAGAAGACCCACACCCGGTTGTGGTCATCGGGATCCCGGAACACACGGGCGCCCCGGCACCCGTGCTCCTTCCTCTTCTCGACGCCGATCGTCGAGAAGGTTCTCAGGAACTGATCGAAGTCGGCGACCTTGGCGATGGTGACGATCATTGTCTCTGCTCCTCCGAGTGGACGGTTGCCGGCGGGCTCGAGAAGCACGGACCCAGGGCTCAGACCCGACCAGCCGCTGGGCTGCATTGTTCCCGCCGGGCAGCGCGCTGGCCCGCTCCGTCCAGGACCGCAGTCGGCCCGCATCTGGTTCCCCGCCCTCGCGGACATCGACGTAGCAAACCTCGGGAGCCCGGTGCACGATCAGGTCATCGAGGCGTTGCCCGACATCTCGTGCACCACCCGGCAGAGCGCGCTGCATTCCTGCACCGGGCTCTCCCCTTCACCCTGGGGACCTGCGGGCTGCCCCCTGAGCGCAACCTCGGTCCCGCGTCTTGCTCATTGCGATCGATCATCGGACGGTGCCCCTTGGAACGGTCCGTCGCAGCTGCCGAGAGGTCCCGTGCCGGCATCGACGCCTCCGAGTGTAGTCCGGGCTCTCACGTCGGCTGCTGCGACGCCACGCGTGGTCGATGCCGGCCAGGGCGCACAGCAGGGGGCCGCTGCCGGGATTGCAGTCCTGCCCAGCCTCGTCCGGGGCAGTGGTCACCTGCAGGGTGAACCTGATCCGCACATAGTGGCCGCTCCTGGGCGAGGGCAGAGAGGACTCGGGCGACATCCTCGTCGGCACGGGTGACAAGGCGATTCCATGGCGGGACTCGGCCGACGCTGAGGGGGCTGGTCAGCCCGGCGGCTCCGTGGCAGGCTCAGGCACATCAACGAGAACACCCCCAGTGATCTGCTGACCGCCTGCTCCGGCGGTGTGGCCCAGTGTCGGGTTCGCCGACGTCCCCGGGGCCTGTCCCCAAGTCCCCGCGCCTGCGACACTGCGGTATGGCCACGAATTCCCCGCACCAGCCTCCGGGCGCCTCGTCCTTCGCTCCCGGGTCCTCCGCCGAGGCGGTGGAGGAGGAGCTGCTGGCGGTGGTCCGCAGCTGGGCGGAAGCCATCGTCGCCAACGACGCGACCCGCATCGCCGCCTTCGTGACGGCGGACTGGGTCATGGTCTCCGACACGGGCATCTCCCCGGGGAAGAGGTTCCTCGACCTGGTCGCCTCCGGCGACCTGACCCACTCGGCCATGGAGGTCGTCGGCCCCACCCGGGTCCGGGACCTGGGGACCACGGCGGTCCTCACCGCCCGGGTCACCAACACCGCCCATTATCTGGGCCGGCGGTTCGACGCCGACGAGTGGACCACGGACGTGTTCGTCCGGCGGGACGGCCACTGGCTGTGCGAGCTCACCCACTACACCGCCGTCAGGCCGTCCGCCTGACGTTCCGGTCCGCCGGGCTCCGGGGCAGAGCCTGGGTCATGGTGCCACGGTCACCGGTCGGCCCGATCGGCGTCACGGGGTCAGCTCGATGTTGTAGGAGCGGATGCGCGTGATCATCCCGTCCCTGAAGTCGAGAAGATCGCAGGAGGACACGAGCGATCTCTGCCCGTCGTGGTCGATGTACTCCGCGGTGCTGTCGACGACCACGCATCCATCGCCCAGCACGGTCCTGAAGTGGGTGAACTCCGTGGTCGTGCTGCGCAGTTCGGCGGTGGTCGCCTCGCACACGGCCGTCACGGCGTCCTTGCCGGTGATCTGTGTCTCTCCGACGAGAATCCAGGTCACCTCGTCCGCCATGTGCGGGATGGCGGTGTCGAAGTCGTGGCCGGCGAAGGCGGAGGCGATGTCGGCGATCGTGGGGTCCATGGTGGGGCCTGCTTTCTGTTCGGACGGGGAACGAAACAGGGGGTTGGGAGGTAAGGGTGTCTCGGCGGAGCCTTGGGGGCGGGTCCTGTGCGGGAGACGGTGCGGGCTCACGGGGGACCACCGGCATCCCGGGGCGGGCCCAGCCGGGCCGGTCGGGACGGGTCGGGTCCTGCTCCAGCGGCCCGGGGTGAACACCGAGCTCGTCGGGCCCGGGTGGGGATGAGGTGTCAGCCGATGCGGAAATCCCCCGTGCCTGCGGCTGGAGGGTCGGCGCAGGAGTGGAGGTCTTGGTGCTCTGGTCCCGATGGATGCGCCGGCTCAGCCGTGGATGTCAGAGGTCTCCTCCTCGAGATCGTCGAGCACCCACTCCGAGAGCTGTGCGGCCGGGACTACGACCGTGGCGTCTCGGAGCTGCTGTGCCTCCTGGGGTGAGAGGCACTGCTCGGCGGCCTCGGCGTTGTAGGCGTCCAGAGCTGTGGCGTAGCCGGCGGCCAGCTCCGCCCTCCAGGGGCGGTGGTGGGCGTAGCAGGGGTGGTCGGGATCAGGGCTGCGCAGATCCAGCCACCGTGCCGGTTCCAGGGGAGCGGAGGTGATGGGCACCAGACATTGGTGCAGCTCCCAGGTGACGTCGGCCCAGCGACCCGCGGGGGTGTCCACCATGGGGTAGTAAGTGGCGACCCTATGGGCAGGGCTGTAGGGGCGGAGTTCGACTGCCAGAGCCCCGGAGGCAGAGGTGGTCATGCCTTCTTCCTGTTCACAGTGGAAAGATCGTCGCGGCCCGGGGCTGGACCGCACCGACGGGCTCGAGAGAACCCGACAGCGATGCTACAGAATAGGCGTTCCGCCGATGACTATCGAAGCAGGCTGAGCAATGTGACGGCGTGCCGCATTCCACGCCTGGTCATGGAGGCGCCTCAGCACCCGTCCCGATGGTGTATGTCGTACCCCTGCCGGACGTTGGGCGCATTGTGACGCACACCGGGCGGGATGGGCACACTGCTGATGGGCACCGCCCATGCATCTGCCAGCAGGGGCCTACCGCCTGGCCGCTGGCTGCTTAACCGCCACACGGTAAGCCTGCTTCTATTAGACGCCTCGCAGCTCGGAAACAGAACCCCTACGGCCCCATGGCATCGGATGCCGTTTCTCAAGCCTAGGGCTGCAAGACGGCTGGGGTGCAAGACGGCTGGGGTGCCGGACGGCTGGGGTGCCGGACGGCTGGGGTGCAAGACAGGCACGTGCATTGCTTCGTTCTGTCCAGGCGGCAGGTCGAGGGTGTGCGGGCGGTGCAGAGCCCACACCTGACGGGTACCGGGTCCATGGGCAGTCGAAGCTATGGCAGGTTCTCGAAGCCGCTCATCGCTCCCGTGCCGCGGGCGGTACTTCATGGGGGCGTGAGCCCGTGGTGATCGTCCCGACCTGCCATAAGACTCGATCGCACGCCCGGTGTGGTGCGCTGCGCTGGGAACTATCTGCCGCTATCGGACAGGGGGCTCTGGTCAAGATTGGCTGACTGCCCGACATGTGATCTCGGGACACGTCGAAGGAGACCCCTAGGCCGCCCCAGACGCCCACGGACGCCCTCAATGGGCCGTCCCCGGTCGGCTCCATCTTGTCGGCTATCGCCGTGGCCATCGGGATGGTGTGCGTGTTGGTCCCGGTGCGCCTCAACCGGCCGGAGAGCTTTGATGAGCGCAATCAGACCAGCCGAGGGATCTCCGCTGACGGCTCCACCACGGCACTGGGCGGGGTCGGCGTCGCGCATTCCAACGTTGGATTCGGCGGTGGCGAGGGTGAGGGAGAGTGTTGATCACGCCCTGGCAAGAACGGGGTGGTTGACGGTCGGCTTCGCCGCACTTGAGGTCCTGACCCTGCTGGGCTGCCCCGCCCTGATCATCGTCCAGTTGATCGTTGCGACATCGATCATGGGCCGGGAACTGGTCACGGGACGCAGACGCACCGCAGGGATCGTACTGTCGATCATCTCGCTGGTCCCCGCGGCCCCACTGCTGGTCATGACTCAGGTTCTGGATGCCTTCGGCGTGTTGCTGCTCGGCGGTCTGGTGATCCCGGCGGTTCTCGTTCTCGTGCGCCTGTGGCAGTTATCGCGTGCCGAGACGACCCTTCGACCCAAGCACCTCCATGGGCCGTCATCCACGCGTGCATCAGACCTTTCGAGACTGCCGCACTGGCCGACGACAACTGATCGTGCGTCGGTCCCGACTGACGCGACTCTGCGACCGCATCAAGCGGCAGAAAGAGGTCGTTTTCATATTGTTAGCGAGTCCGCCCCGCCACGGAGGTCACTGCGCGACAAAACCTGTGGTCCCTCCGATCAGAAACCGGAGGGACCACAGGTCATGGTGAGCTCTCTTCTGTGTCGCCGTTGCCGTCTTTTGGCGACCCGGCGTAGATTTCAACGCGTCTGTCAAAAGGTGTTGGATGCATCTCCTATCCAACTCCGCGTCGAACTCGTCAGCGGTGGGTGCTCAGAAGTGGGAGTATTTGGTGATGGGGCTGTAGTCCCACGCTGAGGCACCACCGAGACGGCCGTCCTTGTCCACCCGGAATCTGACCCTGTGGTAGATCTCAACGCCACCGTCCCCATCCGTGTCATGAAGAGCATGGTTGCTGTTCTTCGTCGTGTGTCCGTCGAACGGCCAAAAGGTGTGCTGGAAGGGGCTGGCGCCAGTGAAGTCGTCCTTGCCCGGATCCTCTTCATACCGTTCCTGTTCGATGATGGCCGTTCGCCCTCCCTTGCATTTCACGTGGATCGGATAATCAGCCCAGACGGCGGTGAATGCGGCACTCACCACTGGTTTCTTGGCGGTCACCGTGCACCCGTCCTTCGACGTGGCGGCCATGGCCGGAGCGGTGGCTAGGGCAGAAGAGGCCAAGGCCAAGGATGTTGCTGTCAGTACCAGCTTCGTCCATGACATCCTCCGACGTCCCGACGTGGTCTCGTTGTTCAATACGTAGGTAGTGCGCATGATGGTGAGCTCCTGTACACGTGGCGACTGCGTGACCGATACGGGTGAAATTTCCCGAGGCTGGTTTGGACCAATAGCATCCGTGAAATGCTTCGCCGACGACCTGACGAGGCACTATGAGGCGTATTCCCTGCACCAGAGGAATGTAGATGACTTAAGCCCTGTTTGACCTGCGATTTACCGAGTTCATCGGACCTCATGTCCAAGTCTGGTAGATGTAATCGTGGCCATTGTTCGCGGGTGCTTCATCCATCCGTAGATTGAACTCTCGGGTACACCGACAGATGTACGCTCCTCGGTATCGCTGGTTGCCTCGGAGTCTGAGCCTTCAGCGGACCGATCCGCCGACACAAGAGCTGCCGGGAACAAACACCTGCACGCAAGCCCTGGGAGTTGGGCGGCTACGCCATGCTTCCCGAAGCGTTGAATCGGACCTGACCGTGCCCGCACCTGTCGTGTGGTCGGGGTAGAGTCAGCATGCCGTCGTCAAGGCCAACGCACCCCTCCATGCACTGATGCCCACCCGTATCCCTATGCCTCGCACAGCAGACCCTTCTGCCTCATCGGGGCAGGGAAGTGACTCACCACCCATGGGTGGCCTCAAGGGGCCGTTGCAACGCCTACCCGATGTGGAGTCTTGCTCATGCCCGCAAGCCAAGCTGGAAGAGAACGTCAGGCGCTGTTCTGGAATCTGATCCGCCAAGGACACTCGGCCTCGGGTGCGTGCGAGGCTGTCGGGGTGAACAGGCGCCAGGGGTACCGGTGGATCAAGGCAGCCGGCGGTCGCATACCGGTTGTCGACCGGCCACGCTCAGGCCGGTTCCTCGGCCAGGACGACCGTCTCGCCATAGCTGACCTCCGCCTGGCCGGGGCCGGCGTGCGGGAGATCGCCCGGGAGCTTGGGCGGGCACCGAGCACGATCTCTCGGGAGCTGCGTCGTAACAGCCAAGACAGCTCCGGTGTTTACCGCCCGCATGCCGCCCAGAAACGGTGCGATCTGCGGGCCCGAAGACCCAAGCCGGGCAAGTTGCAGGACCCGACATTGGCCGCGGCCGTCGAGAGGCGTCTGGTGAAGAATTGGAGCCCGCAGCAGATCAGCGACGACCTTTCCCGGGCGTTCCCGGACCGGGAGGACACGCACGTGTCCCACGAGACGATCTATCAATCCCTGTTCGTTCAAGGCCGTGGCCAACTCCGAGCCGACCTGCATCACCACCTGCGCACCGGACGCGCTGCCCGGCGTCCCCGCGGCCAGCACTTCACCGCCAAAGGCCGTATCCGCGACAAGGTCATGATCAGCGAACGACCCGCCGAGGCCAAGGATCGTGCGGTTGCCGGCCATTGGGTGACCTCATCATTGGAACCGCCTCAGGCTCCGCGATCGGAACCCTGGTCGAACGCAGCACCCGTTATGTGATGCTTGTCCATCTTCCGCACGGACACAGCGCCGAGAACGTCCGTGACGGCCTCATCACCACGATCAGCACCCTGCCCGCGCACCTGCGGCGATCGTTGACCTGGGACCAGGGAACCGAGATGGCCAGGCACCGAGAGATCACTGTGGCGACCGAGATGGCGATCTACTTCTGCGATCCCCATTCGCCCTGGCAGCGCGGCTCGAACGAGAACACCAACGGCCTCCTCCGGCAATACTTCCCGAAGGGCACCAACCTCTCTGCCCACGACCCTGGCCGGCTCCTGGATGTGGCTGCCGAACTGAACCAGCGTCCGGGGAGAACCCTCGACGGCATCACCCCAGCACAAGCCCTTCAGAAGCTACTCTCGAACCCACCAGAACCTCCTGTTGCAACGATCCCCTGAAACCGCCAGGGCCACCCTCTACCAGCGGATGCGGGAGCTCCCAACCGCCGCCGTCTGAGCGGGTGGAAGCCAAGTTCAGGTATGACCGTCCATTGGATCGTGGACGTGAAGAATCGAGGGCTCCAGTGCTGCCGATCGCTTGAGCCCTGGGGTCCGGCTCGAGTCGCCGGCAGGAGGTCAGCGGCAGGTGCGCCGGTGATGACCGGGGTGGCTTCGGCGCCCGCGGACCCAGGCTCCGACACCTACACCGGCCAGTGCCCAGATGGCACCGGCGCCCACTCCGGCGAGCACGATCCAGAACGGTACGCGCAGCTGGTCCTCCAGGGCAGGCCGGGACGCGTTGACCGTGGTGTTCTCCGTCATGGCGGCAGGATGGCACAGACGATGTCGGCTACGGGAACGTTCTCCCGCTCTGCGTCGGTCCGTGAAGCGGCCGACAGGACCTTTTGAGGGTCACTTCGGCACCTCCATGGGACAGCTCGTGGACACGCACACCGCCTCATCAGGGAGTCCGTGGAACCCCACCACGTTGATGATGTGGACACGGCCGGCGCCGAGGCGACGTCGGTGGGCCGGGAAGGCTGCATGATCTGATCCATCGGTCAGGTGCGGTTCTGCCCGCGGTGCGGGACCGTGGTGTCGAGCAGCTGGAGGAGGATGTCCAGGGCGTGGGTGAGTTGGAGGTCTGATGGGGCGCCGTAGCCGATGACGAGCCCGTTGTCGGGTGGCTGGTGGGCGTAGTAGGGGGTCAGGGGGACGACACGGACGCCGTGGGTCAGTGCCGTCGCTGCCAGATCCTCGGCGTCGACCGGTGCAGGGAGGCGGACAACGGCGTGCAGGCCTCCCTCCAGGGCGGCCAGTTCGAGGTCGGGCCGGTCTGCGAGCCGGTCCAGCAGCAGGGCGCGGCGGTGGGCGTAGGCCCGGCGTGCCCTGGCGGTGTGCCGGGCCAGTGCGCCGTCGTCGATGTAGTGGGCCAGCGCGGACTGCAGGACACCACACACCGGGGTGTCCAGCCCGGTGCGGGTCTCTTTCAGCAGGTTCCCTGAGGTTCCTCGGACGGCGAGGTAGCCGCAGCGCAGCCAGGGGCTCAGGGTTTTCGAGAAGGAGCCGAGGAGGACCACCTCTGCCTCCGAGGGGAGGGAGGCGGTGGCCGGCAGGGGCATCCGTTGGTGGCGGAACTCGCTGTCGTAGTCGTCCTCGAGAACCAGGACCTGGTGCTCGGCGGCCCAGTTCAGCAGGGCCAGTCGTTCTTGTACCGGCATCCTCCCGCCCAGGGGGTACTGGTGGCTGGGGGTGATCAACACCGCATCCGGGGCAGGGTCCACGGTGGTGAGCTGAGCGGCGCGCAACCCATCCGGGCCCACGGGCAGGGTCTCGACCTGGGCGCCGGCGGCAGCGAGGACCCGCCGGGCGGTGGGGTACCCCGGGTCCTCCACCAGCACCCGGGGTGCGGGGGAGCGGGTCCGCAGGGCGGTGACGATCAGTTGCAGCGCGTCACTGGTGCCGGCGGTGACGACGATGTCCTCGGCGTCCACGGCCAGCCCTCGGGCCGTGGCGAGATGCCCGGCGATCGCGGCCCGCAACCGGGCGGTCCCCAGCGCCAGCGGCAGGTCGACGTGGCCGGGCTTGGCCAGGGCGTCGCGCCAGGCGGTGCGCCAGGATCGGTCCTCGAAAGGGGTGTCCGAGGGGCGCCCCGGAGTGAGGTCGATGACCGGGCGGGACGGTTCTGCGCGGGGCCGCGGTGGAGTGGTGCGCACCGGGGCCCGAACGTCGGCCCGCACGTCGGCCCGCACGGCCACGCGGGTGCCTCCCGCGCCGTGGCCTTCGAGGTAGCCCTCCCCGGTGAGCTGTTCGTAGGCGCGCACGACCACCCCGCGCGAGACGCCCAGCTCGGCGGCGAGCCGGCGGGAGGACGGCAGATGGTGTGGTGCTCCCACCGTGCCCTCGAGGATCGCCCGGCGCAGTTGAGCAGCCACCTGGACGGCCAGGGGTGTCGGACTGTTGCGGTCCAGGGTGATGGGCAGCTCGGCGACAGCCATTCTTGGTCCTCTTCTTCCAGTCGTTCTTGGACCTAGGTTAGGACCAATCGGCTTGCCACCATGGGTTCCATCCGATCGAGACTTCCCCGCATCTGGTGGTGATGGTGCCGCCCGGGGTGAGCGAAAGAGAGAATCCACATGCTTGAAGGGCTCTGCGCCTTCCCCCTGACCCCGGTATCCGAGGAAGGTGTCGACGAGTCGGCCCTGACCGGTCTCATCTCGCGCATCGTCGAGGCGGAGGTGAACTCCATCGGGGTGCTGGGCTCGACCGGGCTCTACCCCTACCTCGACCGCGCCGAACGGTCCACGGTGCTGGAGGTGGCGGTCGCCGCCGCGTCCGGAACGCCGGTGATCGCCGGGATCGGGGCGTTGCGCACCCGCGAGGTGCTGGCCTATGCCCAGGACGCTCAGGCGGTGGGTGCGGCCGGGTTGCTGCTGGCCCCGGTCTCCTATCACCGCCTGAGCGAGGAGGAGGTCTACGGGCTCTACCGCGATGTCGCCTCCGCGGCGTCGGTGCCGGTGCTCGTCTACGACAATCCCGGCACCACCGGGTTCACCTTCACCGATGAGCTCTACAGTCGCATCACCCAGCTGCCGAACATCACCGGGATCAAGATCCCGCCCCCCGCCGCTGAGGTGGGCCACCGGGTGACCGCACTCCGCTCGGTCCTGCCCGGCAGCGTCTCGGTGGGCATCAGCGGCGACTGGGCGGCCGCGGAAGCGCTGCTGGCCGGGGCCGAGTGCTGGTATTCGGTGATCGGCGGGGTGTTCCCCGCCACCGCCCAGGCCATCGTGGACGCCGCCGTCGCCGGTCACCGGGAGCAGGCCCAGGCGCTGTCCCAGGACCTGGAGCCGATCTGGGCGCTGTTCCGGCGCTACGGCAGCCTGCCCGTGGTGGCCGCCATCGCCGAGACCTTCGGATGGGTGCAGCCCCCGAGCCTGCCCCTGCCGCTGCTCGGGCTGCCCGCAAAGGGCCGCACCGAGCTGGAGGCGGCCCTGCACACCACCGGACTGGCCGGGTGAGAACGTGCCCCGCCACCGTTCGTCCACCTCCGGGCCCGTCCCGCCGTCCCCACCCGAGACGCCCCCCGCCCAACCAGGCGCACCGGCAACGCCTGCGGCCAAGGGCCTGCCTCGCTACGTCGTCGCGGCGACCCTGGCGCGCACCGCCGACGGGGGAGCGGTGCTGGCCATCGTGCTGCTCGTGACCACCAGCGGAGCACCGGGCTGGCTGGCCGGTCTACTGGGTGCTGCCATCACCGCCCCGCACCTGCTGGGCCCGTTTCTCGCCCGCCGCCTGGACACCGCCAAAGACGGGCGCACCGTCATCGCCGCCGCCTGCCTCCTCCACGGGGCCACCCTGGCCGCGGCCGTGCTGCTCTACCCACTCACCAGCCCGATCGTGCCCGGGCTGCTGCTGGTCGCCTCCGGGCTGGTCGGCCCGCTGCTCATCGGGGGTATCAGCAGCCGCCTGCCCGTCATTGCCGGGGAGGACCGGCTCAGTCAGCGCCGCGCCCAGGGCTGGGACGTGGCCACCTACGGCATCGCCGGAACCATCGGCCCCAGCATCGTCGCGGCCGTCTCAGCCTGGGCCGACCCCGCCGCCGCCGGGCTCGTGCTCGCTGCTGCCGTTGTCATGGCCGCAGCCTTCGTGCGGCTGCTGCCCTACGCCGCACCGGCCGCCCACCCGGGCGAGGTCCCCTCACCCGGGCGCACCCTGGGCATGATGGCGGCCTTCGGCCCGCTGCGCCGCACGCTCTACCTGACCATGGTCGTCGCGCTGTCCGTGGCCGCGTTGCCCATCGCCGCGGTCGCCTCCACCGACAGGCTGCACATCGACGCCGCCGCCGCCGGGCTGCTCACCGCCGCCTACGGGCTGGGAGGCCTCGCCGGATCGGCCGGGGTGATGGTGCGCCCCTTCACAGCGGACGCGGACCGACTCATGACCTGGCTGGCCGTGACCGTGGGTGCCGCCCTGATCGGCGCCACCCTGGCCTCCACCTTCACCCTGGCCCTGGCCACCTACACGGTGGCCGGCATCCTCAACTCCTACTTCTTCGCGGCCACCCTGGCAGCGCGCAGCGAGTACGCCCCCCGCCAAGCCCGCGGCCAGGTATTCGTGTGGATCGGCGCGCTGAAGATCACCGCAGGCTCTGCCGGCACCGCACTGGCCGGGGTTCTCGTCACCGGCGCCGCACAGCTGCCCCTGGCCCTGGCCGCGACCCTCATCGCCGTAGCAGTAGCCGCCTCCATTATCGACCGTCGCCTCGAGCGCACCCCAGCAACCACCTGAGTATCGAAACCACCCCTTCGGTGGTGCTCCCGCTGGCCAAAGTACCTCTCACCAACCGTCGCGCACCTATCCATCGCCCCACGGGTGGTCCTGAGCCGAGGTCGACGGACATGGTCAGGTACAGCACCGCTTTACATATGGCCGGTTGGCGGCCATCAAGTCAGCTCAGGATGTCACCTGATCGTGCGTCAGTCCCGTGCGGCAGTGTCGCGCCCCTGGCGCCGGTGCCTGGGCTTGCAGATGGCGGTGACATGACCCGTGGCGCTCTCCAGGGACGCCTTTGCCAGGAATCCGCTATCGAATGCGCCCGACGCTACGGGGTCAGTGTTGACGCGTCGTTGCCATCACCGGTCGCACGGGCGTGCGTCCTGGGTTCTACTGATCCGGCACAGCCCGCCTGAGTGATGTGGCAACTCGGATCTACCACACCCTGGGCGTCATTCCAGCAGGGTGCAGCGTCACCGCCGGGGCCGGAGCCACCTACCCCGCCGCGACCGTCACCGCCGGAATAAGCCCGGCCGTGGGCGGAGACGTCATCGTCGCCCACGGCAACCACCCCGGACCCGGAACATCCCCGGCCTCGATGAAGCTCTCACTCGCCTTACCGACCGCGGCCACACCTTCGTCGGCCTCAGCGGCTCCATCCCCACAAAATCATCACGTTCGCCCGCGTGTCGGTTATAGATGCAATGTGATCGTACTTACGGTTGACATCACCCCCGGAAGTAAGCCGGCTGATTACATGGCTGGCTAGTTTTTCGGCCGTCCCACCCAACCACGCGGTGGTCGGTGATGAACCCCCCACACGCACATTGGTGCGCGCACACTGCACGATGAAGGAAACTGACATGAACACGAAAATGCGTCTTCTTGCTGTTCCCACCCTGGCCCTGGGCGCGATGGCCATGACGGCCACCCCTGCGATGGCTCACGGCCACGACTCCTGGTCGACCCAGGCCACGCTGAGCACCCTGAACGGCTCCGGCACCACCGGCGACGTCATGGTCGACGTCCACGGCAGCGAAGCCACCGT
>NZ_JBHZTC010000002.1:0-241489 GCF_042879195.1 Kocuria nitroreducens | reverse complement strand
ACACCGCCGGACCACACCACCAGGGTCGAGCCCCCGACACACCCGTGCCGGGGGCTCCCCACATTAACACCACCGCAGCAGCAGCACAGGCCCCCACCGGCATGGGTGGGGGCCTGTTCCCATGCCCGACCCGGAACCGCAGTCCACGCCCGCCAGCCTCTCGTAACAGAAGCACGGCTTCGGTCATCGGCGGAGAATGCTGGCATGAATGCGACGAACCGTGATCCCGGAACCCCGACAGTGACCGAGCAGGACGAGCAGGCGACGGCGGTGGTGACGGGAACAGTGGCCATGAGTGGGCTGCGGGAGTTCTTCGACCGTGCCTTCGCCGATCTGGGACAGGCGATCGCCGATGGGGCCTTCGAGCCGTCCGGACCGGCACTGGCCGTGTACCACGGAGTGCCGGCAGAGACGGTGCACCTGGAGGTGGGATTCCCGGTGCAAGGACAGGTCACGCCCAGGGGCCCCGTACAGGCCGGCCGACTGCCTGCTTCCCGTGTGGCGACGTCCGTGCACCGTGGCGACTACGACGACCTGGGGAGCTCTTGGCAGCAGCTTGCGGAGTGGGCGGGGCGTGAGGGGCTCTCTCTCGGTGACCGCATGTGGGAGGTGTACGTGACGGAGCCCCGGCCGGGGGACGATCCCGCCGACATGGTCACCGAGCTCCACTGGACGCTCCGTCCCTGATGTCCCACGGGTCGCTCTGCCCACGCCGAGAAAGGCCCCGACCGCATGGTCGGGGCCTTTCGTCGTGGAGCGGATCTGTTGTCCGGGGGTCTGCCGAGCAGGTGGGGCCTCCGAGAGCGCCAGCTCTTCGGGGATTCCCCGGACGGTCCCGGTCTCGGGGCGCCGGCCGTTGCACTTGATCGTGACCTGGGCGATGACACCGTCCCCGGTCACGTTCGTCGCGGTGCCGACGAAGCCGATGGCGATGTACGTGGCGATCATGAGGGCCACCGCGGTCTGGTTTTGGCCGAGCATGCCCTGGAGCAGGCCGACTGCGGCCATGATCGCATCGCCAGGGACACCGGGGACGGCGACCATCGTGATGCCCCGCATGAGGACGAAGCCCACGTAGGCCAGGTCATGGACCCGTCATCCGCCGAGGGCGCGGCCGGGGACGGATCGGGACAAAGTGTCGTCGGACCTGCTTATACAATGGCAATGATCAACATGGCGGACCGTTCTCCGGCCACCGCCGACATCCACGAGAGCCGACCGGCACCACGTCGGCACAGAGGAGCGGTACGTGTCCGAGTCTTTCCAGCACGGGTCCCGGGACGATCGCCGGAACGGGAGTTCCGGCGATCGCCGGTCCGGCGGAGGAGCCGGGCGCGAGGGCGACCGGTCCGGTTCGCCGTCCCGGCGCCGGATCGACGACGGTCGGCGCAGCCCAGCCCGTGACGGCGAGGCGCGCGGTCGTGGCTCGGAGGGTCGAGGCGCAACCGGCAGGCCCGGCAGCGACCGTCAGGACGACCGCCGTGGTGGGTATGCCCCGCGGGGCGACCGTCGTGACGACCGGCAAGGTGATCGCCGCGGGGGCTACGGAGACGACCGCCGTCGTGACGACCGTCAGGACGACCGCCGTGGTGGGTACGCCCCGCGGGGCGACCGTCGCGGTGGATTCCCGGACCGGAACGAGGGCTACCGAGGTCGGCGTGACGACCGGGACGACGTCTCGACCCATCGTCATCGGGCGCCCGAGGTCGACGAGGACATCACGGGTCGCGAGCTCGACAAACCGACCCGTGCCCAGCTGGGGGCGCTCGAACCGCGCAACGCCGAGGCCGTCGCCAAGCACTTGGTCATGGCCGGACGCTACCTGCTGGACGTCCCCGAGCTCGCGCTCGAGCACGCGCAGGCGGCCGGACGGCGCGGTGGTCGCATCGCGGCGGTGCGGGAGGCGACCGGGATCGCCGCGTACGAGGCGGGTGACTTCGCGCTGGCGCTCAAGGAGCTGCGCACGTTCCGCCGGATGACCGGAGCTGAGCTCCACCTTCCCCTGATGGTCGACTGCGAACGGGCCCTCGGGCGCCTGGACAAGGCTGTGGAGCTCGCGACGTCGGAGGCCGTGCAGTCGCTCGAGCCCAGCGAGAAGGTGGAACTGGCCATCGTCCTGGCCGGCATGCGACGGGACCAGGGGGACCCCCAGGGGGCGGTGGATGCGCTGACCATTCCACAGCTCGACAAGAACCGGGGGTTCCCCTACAGCCCCCGGCTGTTCCGCGCCTACGCCGAGGCGCTGCGGGGCGTCGGGAAGGACCGCGAGGCCCTGACGTGGGACCGGCAGGCCGTGGTGGCCGAGGCCGCCCTCGGGACGGGGCAGTTCTCCGAGCCGGAGATCGTGGACTTCGACGACGAGGAGGAGACCGAGCAGGTCCCGGCGCACGGCGTCGTCCTGGCCGACGCCGACGAGCCGACCCAGGACCAGACGGACGCACGGGGCCAGAGCCCGGTCGGGCCGACCGCCGGGACGGACCCGGCGGGGAACGCACCCGCTGCGGCCGGAGGCGACCTGGGCAACGACCCCGACGGCGGCGTGGACGACGAGGCCGGGGACGTGCTCGACGAGGGCGCAGACGAGGAGCACGACGTGGACGACGAGGCGCAGGACCGGGAGCACGACCTCGACCCCGACGACGACTTCGAGGGCGGCTCCGAGGCCGATCTCGACCCGGACGACGACGCGGAGCTCGTGGAGCTCGACGGCGAGGACCCGGGCGACGTCGAGGACGGCGGCCCGCAGCGTGGCTGAGCGGCTGCTCGACCGCTTCGACGCTGTCCTGAGCGACCTGGACGGCGTCGTCTACGCCGGCCCGCACGCCATCCCCGGGGCTCCGGAGATCCTCCGCCGGATCTCCGCGGACGGCGTGCCCGTGGTGTTCGTGACGAACAACGCCTCGCGCTCCGTCGCGACGGTCGCCGAGCACCTGACGGAGCTGGGCGTGCCCACGGACCCCCACGGCGTCGTGAGCGCCGCGCAGGCGGGAGCCGAGCTCCTGGCGCAACGGGTTCCGGCCGGCACCGCGGTGCTCGTCACCGGCTCCCAGGCCCTGGCCGACGTCGTCGCGGACGCCGGACTGGTCCCGGTCCGGGATCAGGCCGCCGCGCCCCGCGCCGTGATCCAAGGCTTCGACCCCGGTCTGGGCTGGGCCGAGCTGGCCGAGGCCGCGTACACGCTGGCCGACCCGGACGTGCTGTGGGTCGCGACCAACACCGACCGCACCATTCCGCAGGCCCGCGGTCTGGCACCCGGCAACGGCACCCTGGTGGCCGCCGTGGCGGCGACGACGGCGCGGCCGCCGGTCGTCGCTGGCAAGCCGGAGGCCCCCATCTTCCGCACCGCTGCCGAGCGGGCGGGCAGCACCCGTCCCGTGGTGCTGGGGGACCGGCTGGACACGGACATCCGGGGCGGCAACGCCGCCGGCTTCGCCACGATCGCGGTGCTCACCGGGGTGGACACCGTGCACACGATCCTGGCCGCGTGCACCGCGGAGCGCCCGGACCACGTCGTCGGCACCCTGCACGCGCTCTTCGAGCCCTACCCCGACGTCGAGGTCTCGTCCTCGGCAGGGAAGCACACCGCGACCTGCGGGGCGGCGGACGCCGAGAGCGACGGCACGCGGCTGCGGATCCGGGGCTCCCAGGACGACCTCGACGCCTGGCGGGCCGCGTGCGCGGCCTGGTGGGCGGCGCACCCCGACACCGACGTCCCTGTGGTCCCCGACCTCGAGTGGGAGGCGGACCCGTGACCGGGCACGCCGAGCCGTCGCACGCGGCCGGGGACGACGGCGCAGCCCTGCGCCCGACCGGTCATGCCGGGGTGGACGCCGTGCTGGATCGTGCCGGCGAGCTGGAGCGGCTGCCCGTCACGGAGCACCCAGGCTGCTACGAGGAGCTGCACGCGGCCCTCGTCGCCGAGCTCGACGCCGAGCCCGGCACCGTCCCCGCCGGTCTCGTGCCGCACCGCCGGACCGGACAGGAGGAGGCGGGGCCGCGGTGAGCTCCCGACTCGACCAGGAGCTCACCGTGCGGGCGCTGGCCCGCTCCCGCACGGTCGCCGCCCGGTGGATCGGCGAGGGACGGGTGCTCGTGAACGGCCGGCCCGCGACCAAGCCCTCCGTCCGCGTCGGCCCCGACGACCTGCTGGAGGTCCGGCCCGCGGACGCCCCGGACTACGTCAGCCGGGCCGGGCACAAGCTCGCCGGGGCGCTCGCCGCCTTCCCGGCCATCGACGTGGCGGGCAAGCGGTGCCTCGACGCCGGCGCCTCGACGGGCGGGTTCACCGACGTGCTGCTGCGTCAGGGCGCCCGGGAGGTGGTCGCCGTGGACGTGGGCCACGACCAGCTCGATCCCTCGCTCCGGGCAGACTCCCGGGTCCGGGTGCTCGAGGGGACGAACGTGCGCTGGATGCGCCCCGAGGACATCGGCGGCCCGGCGGAGCTCACGGTCTGCGACCTGTCCTTCATCTCGCTGACCCTGGTCCTGGAACCGCTGGCGGCGTCCACGGTGCCCGGCGGAGAGCTCGTGCTCATGGTCAAGCCGCAGTTCGAGGTCGGCGCCGACCGCCTCGCGCGCACGGGGGTGGTCACGAGCGAGCACGAGCGTGCCCGTGCCGTGGAGGCGGTGGCCGCAGCGGCCCGGACCCACGGCCTTTCGGTCCGGGGCCGGCAGCGCAGCCCGCTGCCGGGGCAGGACGGCAACCACGAGTTCTTCCTGTGGTGCCGCCGGGATCCACCGTCCTGAGTGTCCTCGCCCTCGCGTAGGGTGGTGAGCGGTGCCCGGTCCGCGGGCACGGCGTGCGCCACGGGCCGGTCCCGGTCCTGACGACGCCCGCGTGCAGCGAGCAGTCGAGAACGGGAGGACCCGGTGAGCAGAAAGATCCTGGTCATGGCCCACATGGGCCGGCAAGAGGCCAAGGATGCCGCCCGCGACTCCTGTCTCCAGCTCCACGAGGCCGGCCTGGTGCCGGTGATCTCGCGGGACGACCTCGAGGCGCTCCTGGAGGACGCGGTGCCCCTCGCGCCCGTGGAGGTCATCGAGGAGGACGTCTCCCTGCGCGAGATCGAGCTCGTCATGGTGCTCGGCGGGGACGGGTCCATCCTGCGCGCCGCCGAACTGGTGCGCAGCGTGGACACTCCGCTGCTGGGCGTGAACCTGGGCCACGTGGGCTTCCTCGCCGAGAGCGAGCGCTCCGACCTGCACGAGTCCGTGGAGGCCGTCGTGGACGGGCGCTACACGGTGGAGCAGCGCATGACGATCGACGTCACCGTGTGGCAGGACGAGAAGAAGGTCCTGCACACCTGGGCGCTGAACGAGGCCTCGGTGGAGAAGGGCGACCGCGAGAAGATGGTCGAGGTGGTCATCGAGGTGGACCGCCGGCCGCTGAGCACCTTCGGGTGCGACGGCGTGGTCCTCGCCACCCCGACCGGCTCCACCGCCTACGCGTTCTCCGCGGGCGGGCCCGTGGTGTGGCCCGAGGTCGAGGCGCTGCTCATGGTGCCGCTCAGCGCCCACGCCCTGTTCTCCCGGCCCCTGGTCATCTCCCCGAACTCCATGATGGCCGTCGAGGTCCTCACCCGCACCGACGCCCGCGGCGTGCTGTGGTGCGACGGGCGCCGGACCACGGGACTGCCGCCGGGCTCCCGGATCGAGGTGGTGCGCTCGCCGAAGGCGGTCAACCTGGCGCGGATGCACCACACCCCCTTCTCGGAGCGCCTCGTGCGGAAGTTCGAGCTGCCCACGAGCGGCTGGCGCGGGCCCGTCCCCCCGCACGAGGCGGCCGCGGCGCGGACCACGGCCCTGACCACCGTCCGCGCCGACCGGTCCACCGGCGGGTGGGCGCAGGAGCCGCAGAAGTCCACGGTGGGGCACGAGATGCCGCACGATTCGGACACCTCGTCCCACCGCGCTCAGGACGTGACCGGGGAGGCCGACTGAATGATCGAGGAGATCCACATCCACGACCTCGGCGTCATCACCGACGCCGTGCTGCCCCTCGGGCCGGGGCTGAGCATCCTCTCCGGTGAGACCGGCGCGGGCAAGACCATGGTGGTCACCGCCCTCGGGATGCTGCTGGGCAACCGGTCCGACGCCGGCGCCGTGCGCTCCGGCGCACCCAGGGCCGTCGCCGAGGCGGTGGTGCGCGTCCCGGCCGGGCACCCGGCCGCGGTGCTCGTCGAGGACGCCGGCGGGGCGGTCGACGTCGAGGCCGTCGGGGACGCCGAGGAGGCCCTCGTCACCGTTGCACGGACCGTCACCGCGGAGGGGCGCAGCCGCGCCCATGTCGGTGGCCGCTCGGCTCCTGTGGGCACCCTCTCCGCGGTGGGCCAGACCCTGGTGGCGGTGCACGGCCAGTCCGACCAGCTGCGGCTGAAGTCACCGGCCGCCCAGCGCCACGCCCTGGACCAGTGCGCGGGGGAGCAGCTGGCCGCGGAGCTGCGCCGGTACCGGGAGCGGCTCGCAGAGTACCGCTCCGTGCAGCAGACCCTGCGCGAGGTCACCGAGCACGGCCGTGAACGGGCGCTGGAGGCGCAGAGCCTGCAGGGCGCCCTCGAGGAGATCGATGCCGTGGACCCCCAGCCCGGGGAGGACGAGCGCCTCGACCAGGAGAGCCAGAAGCTGACCAACCTCGAACAGCTGCGCGCCGCCGCCCTCACTGCCCACGCCGCTCTCAGCGGCGGGGAGTTCGCCGACGCCGACACCCCGGACGCGACTGCCCTCGTGGCGGCGGCGCAGCGGGCCCTGGCGCAGGAGGCCGGGTCCGACCGCGATCTCGAGGAACTGTCCGGACGGGTCGCCGAGCTGGCCGTGCTCGTCAACGACATCGCCGCGGACCTCTCCGGATACGCGTCGGGGCTCGACGACGAGGGCCCCGCCCGCCTGGCCGAGGTCGAGACCCGGCGGGCCAAGCTCAAGGCACTGACCCGCAAGTACGGCGCCACCGTGGACGAGGTCCTCGGCTGGGCCGAGCGCTCGCGGGCGCGCCTCGACGAGCTCACCGACGATCCCGCGCGGGAGCAGGAGCTCCGGGCGCGCCTCGAGCAGCTGCACACCGAGCTGGCCGAGCTGGCCGCGCGGATGACCGAACGGCGCCGGGACGCGGCGCACCGGCTCTCCGAGGCAGTCAGCTCCGAGCTCACAGCGCTGGCCATGCCCAACGCCTCCCTCGTCATCGACGTCGAGCCCACGGAGGAGTTCTCCGGCCACGGGCGGGACGAGATCTCGTTCCTCCTCAAGCCGCACGCCTCCGCCGCGCCGCGGCCCCTCGGCAAGGGCGCGTCCGGCGGTGAGCTGTCCCGTCTCATGCTCGCCATCGAGGTGGTCCTCGCCGCCGTGGACCCGGTGCCCACCTTCGTCTTCGACGAGGTGGACTCCGGGGTAGGCGGCAAGGCGGCCGTGGAGATCGGCCGCCGGCTGAAGATGCTGGCCCAGCACGTCCAGGTCCTCGTGGTGACGCACCTGCCGCAGGTCGCGGCCTTCGCCGACCAGCACATCCTCGTCACCAAGAGCACGGACGCCACGGTCAGCGACGTGCGCGTGCTCGACGAGGAGGAGCGCGTGGTGGAGCTCGCCCGCATGCTCGCGGGCCACGAGGACTCCGCGGCGGCGCGCGAGCACGCCCGGGAACTGGTCCGCGGCGCGGTGCTCTGAGGTGCTCGCGCACGGTGGTCCCCAGCACGCAACCGACGTCCCGAACGGACAAGAATGATAGGGTCGAATTCCGTGGTGAATGCAAACGAAGCCGCCCACGAGGCCGGCGCACAGCAGACCGATGACCAGCGACCGGGCAAGGTGACCCGCCAGATCTTCGTGACGGGCGGCGTGGCCTCCTCCCTCGGCAAGGGCCTGACCGCCTCCTCCCTCGGGATGCTGCTGCGGGCACGCGGGCTCTCCGTGACGATGCAGAAGCTGGATCCGTACCTCAACGTCGATCCGGGCACCATGAACCCCTTCCAGCACGGCGAGGTCTTCGTGACCGACGACGGGGCGGAGACCGACCTCGACATCGGCCACTACGAGCGGTTCCTCGACGAGAACCTCGACGCCTCGGCGAACGTGACCACCGGCCAGGTGTACTCCACGGTCATCGCCAAGGAGCGCCGGGGCGAGTACCTCGGGGACACCGTCCAGGTCATTCCCCACATCACCGACGAGCTGAAGAACCGCATGCGCCGCCGCGCGCAGGGCGACGACCAGCCGGACATCATCATCACCGAGATCGGCGGCACGGTCGGCGACATCGAGTCCCAGCCGTTCCTCGAGGCCGCACGGCAGGTCCGCCAGGACGTCGGCCGCCGCAACGTGTTCTACCTGCACGTCTCGCTCATCCCGTACATCGGCCCCTCGGGCGAGCTGAAGACCAAGCCGACCCAGCACTCCGTGGCCGCGCTGCGGGGGCTCGGTATCCAGCCGGACGCGCTGGTGCTGCGCTCCGACCGGCAGGTCCCGGACACGATGCTGCGCAAGATCGGCAACGCCTGCGACGTCGACCACGACGCCGTGATCTCCTGCCCGGACGCCCCGAGCATCTACGACATCCCCAGGACCCTGCACTCCCAGGGCCTCGACACCTACATCCTCGACTACCTGGGGCTGGACTACCGCGACGCCGACCTGGCGCAGTGGGAGCGTCTGCTCCAGGCCGTGCACGAGCCCGCCCACTTCGTCACGGTGGCCATGGTCGGCAAGTACATCGACCTGCCGGACGCCTACCTCTCGGTCTCCGAGGCCCTGCGCGCCGGTGGGTTCGCCAACGACGCCCGCGTGAAGATCAAGTGGGTGGCCTCCGACCTGTGCGAGACACCTGAGGGCGCCCAGCGCGAGCTCGGCGATGTCGACGCGATCTGCGTCCCCGGGGGCTTCGGCATCCGCGGCATCGAGGGCAAGCTCGGCACCCTGCACTTCGCCCGGGAGCACCGCATCCCGACCCTCGGCCTGTGCCTGGGCCTGCAGTGCATGGTCATCGAGTTCGCCCGCGCGGAGCTCGGGCTGGCCGGGGCCTCCTCGACCGAGTTCGAGCCGGAGACCGGGCACCCGGTCGTGGCGACCATGGACGAGCAGAAGCAGTTCGTCGAGGGCGCCGGTGACCTCGGCGGCACCATGCGGCTCGGCCTCTACGACGCGCAGCTGCGGCCCGGGTCCGTGGTGGCCGGCGCCTACGGCTCCACCGAGGTCAAGGAGCGCCACCGCCACCGCTACGAGGTCAACAACGAGTACCGTGAGCGCCTCGAGGAGGCGGGACTCGTGATCTCCGGGACCTCCCCGGGCGGCACCCTCGTGGAGTTCGTGGAGCTGCCCGCCGCCGTGCACCCGTACTACGTGGGCACCCAGGCGCACCCCGAGCTCATGTCCCGCCCGACCCGCCCGCACCCGCTGTTCGACGGGCTCGTGAAGGCGGCCCTCGAGCGCCGTGAGGCCGAGGGCCGCTGATTTCCCGCCCGTCGCCGCACGGGCGTCCCGGTGCAGGCGCCGGTCCTCGCGAGGACCGGCGCCTGCACCGTCTCCCCACCGCTCCGGCTCGCCCGTCGCCGCCGCACTCCGCACCTCGCCCGTCGCCGCCTCCGCCGCCCCGCGACGGGCGGCCGATCCGAAAGGGACCCCCATGGACATCCGCCACCTCGCACCCGAGGAGCTCGCCGACGAGCTCAGCGATCGCCGCACCGTCACCTCCGAGACGGTCTACGAGGGCTTCATCTGGAACGTCCGGCGCGACGAGTTCGAGCTCGCCCGGGGCGAGGAGCCCCTCCGGCGCGACTACATCACCCACCCCGGCGCCGTGTCCGTGCTCGCGCTCAACGACCACGACGAGGTGCTCCTCATCAACCAGTACCGCCGGCCGGTCGGGATGACCATGTGGGAGATCCCCGCCGGCCTGCTGGACGTCGAGGGCGAGGACCCCGCCGCGGCGGCACGGCGAGAGCTGGCGGAGGAGGCCGACCTGCGCGCCGAGCGCTGGGACGTCCTCGTGGACTTCCACAACAGCCCCGGTTCCTCCTCGGAGGCGAACCGGATCTTCCTGGCCCGGGATCTCAGCGACGTCCCTGACGACGAGCTCCACGAGCGCGACGGGGAGGAGGCGGAGATCCACGGGGCGTGGGTCCCGCTCGACGGCGCGGTGCGGGCAGTACTGGAGGGCCGCCTGAACTCGCCCGCCGTGGTGATCGGGGTGCTCGCCGCCCATGCCGCCCGGTGGGAGGGCTACCGGTCCCTGCGCCCGTCCGACGCCCCGTGGCCCGGCCACCCCGACCTCCGGTGACCGGCGTCCCGGCCGCCGGGACTTCCGGGACGCCGTCCGGCGCCCGGCCCGGGGACGTCCCCGGTGACGCGCTCGAGCGGGCCCTGGAGCGCTATCTGCAGCACCTGGCCGTCGAGCGGGGCCTGGCCGCCAACACGCTGGCCGCGTACCGGCGGGACCTGCGCCGCTACGCCGAGCATCTCCGGGCGCGCACGGACCCGCCCGTGACCACCCTGCAGGGCATCACCACGGGACACGTGCGGGACTTCCTCCGGGACCTGTCCGCAGGGTCGGAGGACAGCGCGCCCCTGAGCACCCGCAGCGCCGCGCGCTGCCTCGTCGCGGTCCGCGGAGCTCACCGGTTCTGGGCCCTCGAGGGCCTCACGCGCACGGACCCCGCGGCTCCCGTCCAGCCGCCCGCGCCCGGGATGCGACTGCCCAAGGCCGTCCCGGTCGAGCAGGTCACCGCGCTCCTCGAGTCGACCGGCACCGAGACCCCCCAGCAGCTGCGCGACCGGGCGCTGCTCGAGCTGCTCTACTCGACCGGCGCCCGCATCTCGGAGGCGACCGGCCTCGACGTCGACGACCTGTCCCGGGCCGTGCGCCGGAGCGGGGAACCGGAGGAGACCGGGGCCGGGATGCCCTTCGTGCGGTTGTTCGGCAAGGGCGGCAAGGAACGGATGGTCCCGCTCGGCTCCTGGGCCGTGCGCGCCGTGGACGACTGGCTCGTGCGGGGCCGGCCCGCGCTCGCCGCCGAGGGGCGGGGCACCCCCGCGCTGTTCCTGAACGCCCGGGGCGGGCGGATCAGCCGTCAGACGGCGTGGACCACGGTGAAGAGCGCGGCGGAGCGGGTGGGTCTGGGGGACCGGATCACCCCGCACACGCTGCGCCACTCCTTCGCGACCCACCTCCTGGAGGGCGGCGCCGACCTGCGCGTCGTCCAGGAGCTGCTCGGCCACGCGTCGGTCAGCACCACCCAGGTGTACACCCTGGTGACCGTCGAATCCCTGCGCGAGGTCTACGCCGCGGCCCATCCCCGCGCCCGGTAGCCCGGGCCCGCTCCCGGTCGGCGCGTCCTGAACGGGTCACACACCGGCCGGTGCTGTTGCAAAGACCTGCCAGGGGCCTAGCCTGGACCCACGCCCGAGCGCTCCGCTCGGAGGACGGACGGGGACGTCATGCGGAAGAGCACACAGGGAAGTACACGCGGAGACACGCCGAGGACCGGGCGGGCCGGCCGGATGCTGCTCGTCCTGCTCTTCGCCCTCGGGCTGGTGCTCCCCGGCCTCGGCACCCCGGCGTTCGGGGCCACGGCGATCCAGGCCGAGCACCAGCGGCTCGGAGGAGCGGACGGCCGGCTCGGCAGAGCTCTGGGGCCTGAGCGGTGCGGGCTCGTCCGGGACGGCTGCTACCAGAAGTTCGAGCGCGGGAGCATCCACTGGTCCCCGCGGACCGGGGCGCGTCCCACGTGGGGCGCGATCCGTGCGGCGTGGGCCGCGCAGGGTCACGAGCGGGGGCTGCTGGGCTACCCCGTGGGCCGTGAGGTCTGCGGACTGCGCGACGCCGGCTGCTACCAGGCCTTCGAGGGCGGGGTCGTGCTGTGGTCGCGGCCGAGCGGAGCCCATCCCACCGCCGGCGGCATCCGGGCGGCCTGGTTGCGCCACGGCGCGGAGCACGGCGCCCTGGGCTATCCCGTCTCGGCGGAGTCCTGCGCTGGCGGCAGCTGCCGGCAGACGTTCCAGCGCGGGTCCATCACCTGGGCGCGCGGCGCCGGGACCCGGGTGGCCCGGGAGATCGACCGCGCCGCGTCCGTGTACGTCGTCGTCAACAAGCGCCGCCCCCTCGACCCCGCCGACCACGTGCCGCGCCCCCTCGAGTCCGTGGGCGGGCAGCTCCTGCGGGCGGACGCCGCCGCGGCGTTCCGGCGGATGCAGCGGGCCGCCGCGGCGGACGGGGCGCCCCTGACGGCGGTCAGCGGCTACCGCTCCTACGCCACGCAGTCCGGCCTCTACCGCCACTACGTGGCGCTCTACGGGCAGGCGCAGGCGGACCTGATCTCGGCCAGGCCCGGCCACAGCGAGCACCAGACCGGGCTGGTCATGGACATCGGCGACCCGAGCGGGGAGTGCGGTCTGCAGAGCTGCTTCGAGGGGACGCCGGCCGGGGCGTGGGCGCGCGAGCACGCCCACGAGCACGGCTTCATCGTGCGGTATCCCCGCGGACGGACGGCGACCACCGGCTACGCCTACGAGCCGTGGCACCTGCGCTACGTCGGCGTGCACGTGGCCACCGGCATGGTCGACCAGGACATCCCCACGCTCGAGCACTACATGGGGCTGCCCGCGGCGCCGACCTACTGAGCGTCCCGCTTCCTGTCCGGGACCGTCGCGGGCCGCGGCGGGGCGGGAGCGGGCAGGGGAGGGAACGGGACGGACCGGGGGCGAGTCGGTGGACCCGCCCCCGGCACCGCGCTACAGGTGCCGTTCGTCCGGGCCGTTGTACTCGGACAGCGGGCGGATCAGGGAGTTGGAGGCCACCTGCTCCATGACGTGGGCGGTCCAGCCCGTGATCCGGGCGGCCACGAACAGCGGGGTGAACGTGGGGATGTCGAAGCCCATGAGCCAGTAGGTCGGCCCGGCCGGGTAGTCGAGGTTCGGCTTGATGCCCTTCGCCTCGTCCATGGACTTCTCGAGCCCGTTGTACAGGCCCAGCATCTCGCCCCGGCCGTAGTGGTCGACCATCGTGTCCAGGGCCGCCTTCATGGTGGGCACCCGCGAGTCCCCGTGCTTGTACACGCGGTGGCCGAAGCCCATGACCTTCCTCTTGGCCGCCAGGGCCTCGTCCATCCAGGCCCTGGCGCGGGCCTCGGCGTCCTGGGCGGACTCCTCCTTGCGGATGCCCAGCTCCACGAACGTCTCCATGACGGCCTCGTTGGCCCCGCCGTGCAACGGTCCCTTGAGCGCGCCGATGGCGGCCGTCACCGCCGAGTGCAGGTCCGACAGGGTCGAGGTCACCACCCGGGCCGTGAACGTCGAGGCGTTGAAGGAGTGCTCGGCGTAGAGGATCATCGACACGTTGAACGCCTCGACGACCTTGGGGTCGGCCTCCTCGCCGAAGGCCATCCACAGGAAGTTCGCGGCGTAGTCGAGGTCCTCGCGCGGAGGCACCACGTCCTGGCCGCGGCGGCGGCGCTGGTCGTAGCAGACGACGGCCGGCATGGCCGCGAACAGCTTCTGCGCCTTGGTCAGGTTCGCCGCAGGGGTGGAGTCCTCGGCCTGCGGGTCCTGCGCGCCCAGGACGGACGCCGCAGTGCGGCACACGTCCATGGGGTGGCAGGTGGCCGGCAGGGCGTCGATGATCGCCTTCAGCTCCGGTGTCAGGGCCCGGTGCTCCCGCTCCCGGGCCCGGAACTCGGCCAGCTCCTCCTCCGTGGGCAGCTCACCGTTCCACAGCAGCAGAGCGACCTGCTCGAAGGAGCAGGACGCGGCCAGTTCCTGCACGGGGTAGCCGCGGTAGAGCAGCGAGTTGGTGTCCGGATTGACCTTGGAGATGGCCGTGTAGTCGGCGACGACGCCGGCCAGCCCCTTGTGGACCTCGCCCTGGGTCTCGGTCATGGTGGTCTCCTTCACGTGGTCGGTGCAGTCAGTGGTGCAGTCCGGGGACCTCGAAGTCGAACACCCCGGAGTCGAACTGGTTGTACCCGTTGTAGTCCACCAGTTCGTAGAGCCGGGCGCGAGTGAGC
Organism: Kocuria nitroreducens; assembly: GCF_042879195.1. Lineage (NCBI taxonomy): Bacteria > Bacillati > Actinomycetota > Actinomycetes > Micrococcales > Micrococcaceae > Kocuria > Kocuria nitroreducens. The sequence continues at coordinate 227,510 of NZ_JBHZTC010000002.1, read as the reverse complement.
ATGTCCGGCACGGCCGCCTCCTGGGTGCCGTCGGCCCGGATGGTGTCCAGGACGCGCTCCATGGCGCCCAGGGCGGCGCGCATCAGGGTCACCGGGTAGATGATCATGTTCACCCCGGCCTCCTGGAGCTGGTCGGCGGTGAACAGGCGCGACTTCCCGAACTCGGTCATGTTCGCCAGGATCGGCACGTCCACGGCCGCCCGCATCGCCTCGAACTCCGAGAGATCGGCCATCGCCTCGGGGAAGATCGCGTCGGCCCCGGCGTCCACCAGGGCTCTGGCCCGGTCGGTGGCCGCGGCCAAACCCTCGACGCCGCGGACGTCGGTGCGCGCCATGATCAGGAAGCTCGGGTCCCGGCGGGCCTCGGCGGCGGCACGGACCCGCTTCACGGCCGTGTCCAGGTCCACGACGTTCTTGCCGTCCAGATGACCGCAGCGCTTGGGGTTGAACTGGTCCTCGATGTGGCACCCGGCCAGGCCCGCGTTCTCGAGCTCCTGGACGGTGCGGGCCACGTTCATGGGCTCCCCGAAGCCGGTGTCGGCGTCGACCAGGCACGGCAGGTCCGTCATCCGGGCGATCTGTCCGGCCCGGGCGGCCACCTCGGGCAGGGTGGAAAGGCCGATGTCGGGGAAGCCGAGCTCGTTGGCGAGCACGGCCCCGGAGATGTAGACGCCGTCGAAGCCCTGCTCCTGGATCAGCTTCGTGGACAGCGGGGTGTAGGCGCCGGGGAAGCGGACGGTCCGGGGACCGGCCAGCATCTCGCGCAGGGCGATCCGCTTGGCCTCGGGGGTGGTGGTGGAGAACAGCATGCTCAGAAGATTCCCTTCGTGCCGGTGCGCAGGTCCGCGGCGGCGGTGACGTTGAGGGCGTCCAGCTCGCCGGCGCCCAGGTCCGCGAGGTTCTCGGCGGCGGCGATGAAGCGCTCCAGCTCGTCGTCGGCGACGACGCCGGCGGCGAGGGTGCGCAACTTGGTGACGTACTGGTCGCGGGCGAACGGGCGGGCACCGAGCGGGTGCGCGTCGGCCACGGCGATCTCCTCGACCACGGTGGAGCCGTCGGTCAAGGTGATCTCTGCCCGTCCCCCGAAGGCCTTCTCGGCCGGGTCCAGGGAGTGGTAGCGGCGGGTCCACTCCGCGTCCTCGGCCGTGCTGACCTTGTTCCACAGGGCGACCGTGTCGGGCCGGCCGGCGCGCTCGGGGGCGTAGGAGCCCACGTGGTCCCAGTGTCCGTCCTGCAGGGCCACGGTGAAGATGTAGGGGATCGAGTGGTCGAGGGTCTCCCGGGTGGCGGCCGGGTCGTACTTCTGCGGGTCGTTCGCCCCGGAGCCGATCACGTGGTGGGTGTGGTGGGAGGTGTGCAGCACGACCGACGAGATCCGCGCCGGGTCGGCGAGCTCGGGCCGCTCGCGGTGCAGCTTGCGGGCCAGGTCGATCCAGGCCTGCGCCTGGTACTCGGCCGAGTGCTCCTTGGTGTAGGTGTCCAGGATCGCGGCCTTGGCCTCGCCCGGGGCGGGCAGCGGCACCTCGTAGACGGCGCCGGGGCCGTCCAGCAGCCAGGCGATGACCCCGTCCTCGCCCTCGTAGATGGGGGTGGGGGAGGTCTGACCGCGCATCGCGCGGTCCACGGCCTCCACGGCCATCTTCCCGGCGAAGGCGGGGGCGTGGGCCTTCCAGGTGGAGATCTCGCCCTTGCGGGACTGGCGGGTCGCGGTGGTGGTGTGCAGACCCTGGCCGATCGCGTGGAAGATCGTCTCCACGTCCAGGCCCAGCAGGGTCCCGATCCCGGCGGCCGCTGACGGGCCGAGGTGGGCGACGTGGTCGATCTTGTGGGCGTGCAGGCAGATGGCCTTCACGAGGTCCACCTGCAGCTCGTAGCCGGTGGCGATGCCGCGCACCAGGTCGTGGCCGGACGAGCCCACGTGCTGGGCCACGGCCAGGATCGGCGGGATGTTGTCGCCGGGGTGGGAGTACTCGGCGGCCAGGAACGTGTCGTGGTAGTCGAGCTCGCGCACGGCCACGCCGTTGGCCCAGGCAGCCCACTCCGGCGAGACCTTGTGCCGGTCCGCGGGCACGCCGTAGAGAGCGGACCCGGTTCCGTGCGGTCCCGGCGCGTGGGACAGCGCCTGGTCCCGGGCCGAGACGATCGGGTCCCGGTCGAGCGAGGCGATCGCCACCGAGGCGTTGTCCAGGACCCGGTTGATCACCATCTCGGTCACCTCCGGGGTGACCTCGACGGGGTCCGCGGCGACCTCGGCCATCCTCCAGGCCAGCTGCTCCTCGCGGGGCAGGTTGTCCTGGGACGGGTGGACGCGCACGGAGTGGAGAACGGTCATGGAATTTCCTCTCGTGGGGACGGGCGACCGCCGGCGGCGGTCGAAGGGGATGTCCTCGCTCAGCCGGCGGCCTCGAGCGGGGGAGCGGGGCTGACCCACTCGCGGACGGGGGTGGTCAGGACGGCCTGCAGGGAATTGGCGAGGTGCACGCGCGTCGCGGCCTCGGCGACCTCCTCGGATCCGTCGGCGATGGCCCGGGCGATCTGGGCGTGCTCGGCGGCGGCGCGCGCGAGGCGGTCGGGGTTGGTGCGGGAGAGCTTGCGCACCCGGGCCAGGTGCAGGCGCAGTGAGCGCTGGGCCGCGGTGAGGTAGGGACTGTTCGTGGCCTCGTCGATGGCCTGGTCCATGCGCTCCACGAGGTCGTAGTACCCGGTCCGGTCCGTGCCCGGCCCGTCCAGCTGGGCCACGACCGTGTCGAGCTCGGCGGCCAGTCCCTCGAACACCGTGGGGTCGCGGCGCCGGGCGGCGAGCCGGGCCGCTCGGCAGTCGAGGGCCTCCCGCAGCTCGAACAGGGCGCGGACGTCGTCGAGGGAGATCTGGGACACCACGACGCCGCGGCCCCGGTGCGCCTCCGCGAGACCGTCCGCGGTGAGCCGGCTGAGGGCCTCGCGGATCGGCGTGCGGGAGATGCCGAAGCGCTCCGACTGCTCGACCTCGCCGAGCACCTGGCCCGGGAGCAGCCGCCACTCGACGATGTCCTCCCGCAGGGCCTCGTAGGCGCGGTCGCTGGCTCGCACGGCTCCCTCCTCGCTCTGGCCGGCCGCGCCGGGGAGTGCGACGCGGACCCTGGGTGACAGGCATCACAATGCAGGACCATTGTATACACAGTTCCCGAGAGATGACGAGGGATCGGATCGGTTCCCACTTGGTTGTGCACCAGTGTATACAGAGCTCTTGTCCTGTGTGATCTGCACCACTAAGGTGTCCGGCAGGACCGCAACCCCCGGGAAGGATCCATGAGCACCGACCGCCGAACGCCGCCGCAGACCGAGGGCTACGCGGAGGTCTACGGCCGCAGCGTACGGGACCCGGAGGGCTTCTGGCTCGACGCCGCCCGTGCGGTGGACTGGGTGCGCGAGCCCACCACCGCCCTGGACGACGCCGTCGCCCCGCTCTACCGCTGGTTCCCGGACGGCGAGCTCAACACCTCCTACAACGCCCTCGACCGGCACGTGGAGGCCGGCCACGGCGAGCGCACCGCGCTGGTCTACGACTCCGCGGTGCTGGGGGTCCAGGAGCGCTTCAGCTACGCGCGCCTGCGGGACGACGTCGCCCTGTTCGCCGGGGCGCTCGCGGCCCGTGGGGTGGGCAAGGGGGACCGGGTGCTCGTCTACCTGCCGATGATCCCGCAGGCCGTCGTGGCGATGCTCGCCTGCGCCCGGCTGGGCGCCGTGCACTCGGTGGTCTTCGGCGGGTTCGCCCCGAAGGAGCTCGCCTCGCGCATCGACGACTCCCGGCCGGTCGTGGTGGTGACCACGACCGGCGGGGTGGAGCCGAAGCGGCGGATCGAGTACATCCCGGCGATCGAGGAGGCCCTGCGGATGGCCGAGCACGCCCCCGGGACGGTGCTCGTGCACGAGCGACCGGGCTTCGAGACGACGGTCGGGGACGCCCGGGGCCGGGCCGGTGCCGACGGGCGGCCCGCGGTCGAGTGGCTCGACTGGGCGGCCGCAGTGGAGGGCGCCGAGCCCGCGGCGCCCGTTCCGGTCGCGGCCACCGACCCGCTCTACGTCCTGTACACGTCCGGGACCACGGGGACCCCCAAGGGCGTGGTCCGCGACAACGGCGGGCACGCCGTGGCCCTGACGTGGTCCATGCGCCACATCTACGACGTCGGCCCCGGCGAGGTGATGTGGACCGCGTCCGACGTCGGGTGGGTCGTGGGCCACTCCTACATCGTCTACGGCCCGCTGCTGGCCGGCGCCACGACCGTGCTCTACGAGGGCAAGCCCGTGGGCACCCCGGACGCCGGGGCGTTCTGGCAGCGCGTCGAGGACCATGGCGTCAAGGTGCTGTTCACCGCGCCCACGGCCCTCCGGGCCATCCGCCGGGCGGATCCTGAGGGCGAGCTGGTGCGCCGGCACGACATCGGCTCCCTGCAGACCCTCTTCGTGGCGGGGGAGCGGCTCGACCCCGAGACGTACCACTGGGCCTCCCGGGTGCTGGGCGTCCCGGTCGTCGACCACTGGTGGCAGACGGAGACGGGGTGGGCCATCTGCGCGAATCCCTTCGGGATCGAGCGGCTGCCCCTCAAGGCCGGCTCGCCGTCCGTGCCGGTGCCGGGCTACCGGGTGGAGATCCTGGACCCGCTGGGCCGGCCGGTCGGGACCGGCGAGGAGGGCAACATCGCCCTGCGCCTCCCGCTGCCGCCGGGCACGCTGGCCACGCTGTGGGGCGACGACCAGCGGTTCGTGGACTCCTACCTCAGCGCGTTCCCCGGCTACTACGCCACGGGCGACTCCGGCCACGTGGACGAGGACGGCTACGTCTACGTCATGGGGCGCACCGACGACGTCATCAACGTCTCCGGGCACCGCCTGTCCACCGGGGCGATGGAGCAGGTCCTGGCCTCCCACCCGGCGGTGGCCGAGTGCGCCGTGATCGGGGTGGGGGATCCGCTGAAGGGCCAGCGGCCGTCCGGGTACGTGGTGCTCAAGACCGGGGCGGACGTGCAGCCGGAGCGGCTGCGGGAGGAGCTCGTGGCGCTGGTGCGCCGCCAGATCGGAGCGGTGGCGGACTTCAAGGACGTGGCCGTGGTGGAGGGGCTCCCGAAGACCCGCTCCGGGAAGATCCTGCGCAAGACCATGCGGCAGATGGCCGACGGCGAGGACTACGCGGTCCCCTCGACGATCGAGGACGTCTCCGTGCTGGAGGCCCTCGAAGAGGTGCTGCGCCCGCCGAGCGGGCGGTAGCGCGTCGACGCCCGGCGAGGGACCCGTGACGTTCGCCCGGGGTGGCGGTCCTCGCCCTGCGCCCCCTCCCGACCGGGAGAAGCGTGGATCGGCCCGGGCCCGGTCGTGCCGGCGCGGGCCGTGCCCACGGGAGAGGGGCAGAGACGGGGGCCGACCAGGACCACGAGCCGCCGGGCGGGCTGTCGGAGGCCACCCGCACGTCCGCCCCGGCGAGGTGCTGAACATCCAGGGCATGGAGCACGAGATCACGGACGCGGGCCACGGTGACGGCGAGGGAGGGCCCATCGGCTTCCTGCTGGCATCGTCCCCACGTCGCTGATGCCCTCCCCGGCCGAGGGGAACATCCTGCAGAGCCCGTTCGCGGCGCTCGTTCCGGGCTTCGCCCTGCGGCAGACGGGCACGGGCCGTTGCCGTCCTCCGGCTCCACCGCTCCCGGGAATTCGGGGCGGCACGGCGGCGGCGGTACCCTGGTAGCTGATCGAGTCCAGGAAAACCCCAGGTCGGCCCGTCCGGCCCGGGCCGCCCCGTGCCCGGGGCCGGTCCGCCCGAGAGCGACCCCGAACGAAAGAGCGGTGCCACGAGTGAGCCAGCAGAGCGACGAGAGGAACCCCGGCACGGGCGAGGCCGGGACGGGAACCGTCGGCCTGACCGGCCGTCCCGTCCGTGACTTCCCCGAGCCGCCCGAGCTCCCCACCCACGGGCCCGCCCGGATCATCGCGATGGTCAACCAGAAGGGCGGGGTCGGCAAGACCACCTCGACCATCAATCTGGGGGCGGCGCTCGCCGAGCTGGGCCGCAAGGTCCTGCTCGTCGACTTCGACCCGCAGGGAGCCCTCTCCGCCGGTCTCGGCGCCAACCCGCACGAGCTGGAGCTGACGGTCTACAACGTCATGATGGACCGCTCCGTGGACGTCTGGGACGTGGTCCAGGAGACGGACGTCGAGGGCGTCGACCTGCTCCCCGCCAACATCGACCTCTCCGCGGCCGAGGTGCAGCTGGTCACCGAGGTGGCTCGCGAGCAGGTGCTGGCCAGCGCGCTGCGCAAGCTCGAGGAGCACTACGACGTCATCATCATCGACTGCCAGCCCTCGCTGGGATTGCTGACGGTCAACGCGCTGACCGCCGCGCACGGGGTGGTCATCCCGCTCATCGCGGAGTTCTTCGCCCTGCGCGCCGTGGCGCTGCTCGTGGACTCCATCGAGAAGGTCCAGGACCGGCTCAACCCCCGTCTGCAGATCGACGGCGTGCTCGCCACGATGTTCGACTCCCGGACCCTGCACTCCCGTGAGGTCATGGCCCGGATCGTCGACGCCTTCGGCGACAAGGTCTTCGACACCGTCATCAAGCGCACCGTGAAGTTCCCGGACGCCACGGTGGCCGCCGAACCCATCCTCTCCTTCGCCACGGCCCATCAGGGCGCCGAGTCCTACCGCCAGCTGGCGCGGGAGCTCATCTCGCGCGGCGGCGCGCCCTGATGGATCCCGAGGAGCCGCCGGTCCCCGCAGGGTCCGGCGGCTTCGCGGTGCAGCTGGAGGACTTCGCGGGACCTTTCGAGGTCCTGCTCTCCCTCATCGCCAAGCACGAGCTGGACATCACCAGGATCGCGCTGGCCACCGTCACGGACGAGTTCCTCCAGTACGTGCGCGCCCTGCACGAGATCGGCTCGGCCCGTGCGCTCGACGAGGCGAGCGAGTTCCTCGTGGTCGCCGCGACCCTCCTGGACCTCAAGGCCGCCCGGCTGCTGCCGCGCGGGGAGGTCGAGGACGAGGAGGACGTGGCCCTGCTCGAGGCGCGGGACCTGCTCTTCGCGCGCCTGCTGCAGTACAAGGCGTTCAAGGAGGTGGCCGTCCTGCTCGACGAGCGGATGCGGACCGAGTCCACCCGGCTGCCCCGATCGGTGCCGCTGGACCCGGAGGTGGCGGCCGTGCTGCCCGAGCTCGACTGGCGGACCACCCCCGAGCAGTTCGCCGAGATCGCCCGCTCCGTCTTCGTGCCCCGGCCCGGGGCACCCGCGGAGGTCGGGGTCGACCACCTGCACGGGGCGGCCGTGTCGGTCCGGGACGAGGCCGAGATCCTCGCCGCGATGCTGGAGGACGGCGACCCGCGCTCCTTCCGGGTGCTCGTCGCGGACGCCGGGTCCGCCCTCGCCGTGGTCGTGCGGTTCCTGGCGCTGCTCGAGATGTACCGGGACGCGGTGCTCGAGCTCGCTCAGGAGCAGCCGCTGGGGGAGCTGACGGTCCGCTGGACGGGGGCGGGCACGGGGTGGACCGCCGACCGGCTGTCCGAGGACGCCGCCGGCCCCGAGGACGGGAGCCGGGCTCCGGACCAGGCCCCGGCCGCCTCGGGAGCGCCCGCGTGAGTCCCGCGGCCGAGGACGGACCGGATCTCGGGGCGCTGCCCGGCGGCGTGCGGGCCGCCGTCGAGGCGATCCTGATGGTCGCCGACGAGCCCGTCAGCGAGTACGAGATCGCCGCCGCCCTGGTCGTCCCGGTGGCCTCCGTGCAGCGGGTCCTCGACCGGCTCCGCGCGGAGTACGACGGCGTCGCCACGGATCCGGGGTATGATGGGACGCTGGCGCCCCGCGGGTTCGAGCTGCGCAGCACCGGCGCCGGCTGGCGGATCCACTCGCGCAGCGAGTTCGCCCCCGTGGTCTCCGCGTTCGTCGCGGAGGGACAGACCGCCCGGTTGTCGCAGGCGGCCCTGGAGACCCTGGCCGTCGTGGCCTATCGCCAGCCCGTGAGCCGGGGACGCATCTCCGCGATCCGCGGGGTCAACGTCGACGGCGTCGTGCGCACGCTCGTGCAACGAGGCCTGATCCGCGAGCTGGAGCGGGACGGCGAGTCCGGCGCCGTGCTCTACGGCACCACCACGTTCTTCCTGGAGAAGATGGGCATCGGCTCGCTCGACGAGCTCCCCGACATCGCCCCTCATCTGCCGGGCATCGACCAGATCGACCACTACGAGGACTGAGACACCACCATGGCCACTTCACGTTCATCATCCGGCCGCCCCGGACCGGGCGGCCGCCGCGCCCCCGGTTCCCAGGGCGGCCAGAAGCCCCGCACCGGCCAGGGCGGCACGTCGTTCCAGGGCGGGAAGGGCGCTTCCGGCCGCGGGCCCGCCAAGGGCAGCGCCACGAAGGGCGGGGCTGCCAAGGGCGGGGCTGCCAAGGGCGGGGCCGCGAAGGGCGGCGCCAAGGGCGGGTCCTCGAGGGGCGCCGGCCAGGAGCGCGGGCCCCGGCCCTTCGCGTCCTCCGAGAAGAGCGCCCGGCGGATGCCCGCCACCCCGTACCGCCTGCCGCACCGGAAGCGGCGGCCCAAGAACCCGCCCGTGGACCGGCTCGACCAGCACGACCCGGACGGGGTGCGGCTGCAGAAGCTCATGGCCCAGGCCGGCGTGGCCTCGCGGCGCGTGTGCGAGGAGATGATCGAGGCCGGCCGCGTGCAGGTCAACGGGGAGACCATCACCGAGCTCGGCATCCGGGTGGACCCGGACACCGTCGAGATCCACGTCGACGGCGTCCGCGTGCAGCTCGACGAGAACCTCGTCTACTACGCCTTCAACAAGCCCGAAGGGGTGCTCTCCACCATGGAGGACCCCGAGGGCCGGCCGTGCGTGGCCGACTACCTGAACCAGCAGAAGAACGAGCGCGTCTTCCACGTGGGGCGCCTCGACGTCGAGACCGAGGGCCTGCTGCTGCTGACCAACGACGGCGAGCTGACCAACCGGCTCACCCACCCCTCCTACGAGGTCCCCAAGACCTACCTCGTGCAGGTCCGCGGCCCCATGGAGAAGGGCGTCGGCGCGGCCATGAAGGCCGGCATCGAGCTCGAGGACGGCACCGCCTCCGTCGACTCCTTCCGGCTCGTGGACTCCACCCCCGGCCACCTGCTCGTGGAGGTGGTCCTGCACTCCGGGCGCAACCGCATCGTGCGCCGCCTCTTCGACGCCGTGGGCCACCCCGTCGAGAAGCTCGTGCGCACCGAGGTCGGCCCCATCCGGATCGGGGACCAGCGCCAGGGCACCGTCCGCCGGCTCTCCAGGACCGAGGTCGGGCACCTCCTCGCCTCCGTGGGCATGTAAGGAGCACCCGTGACGCAGACCCCCTCCGCACCGCCGGCGCCCGCGGCGACCTCCGGGCCCGTGCTCGTGGTCGGCGCCGGCCTGCTCGGCGCCAGCATCGGGCTGGGCCTGCGCCACCTCGGCGTGGACGTCTGGCTGCAGGACTCCTCGCCGACCGCCGAGGCCGTGGCCCAGGACATCGGCGCCGGCCGCTCCTGCCGCGCGGCGGGGGAGGACCGGGTCCCGGAGCCGGCCCTCGTCGTCGTCGCCACCCCGCCCGACGTCACCGCGCAGACGGTGGTCGATGTGCTGGGACGCCACCCGGAGGCGGTCGTCCTCGACATCGCCTCCGTGAAGGAGGCCGTGCTGGAGGACGTGCGCACCCTGGGCGGCGACCTCACCCGGTACGTGGGCACCCATCCCATGGCCGGGCGGGAGAGGTCCGGTCCCGTGGCCGCCCGCGGCGAGCTGTTCACGTCCATGCCCTGGGTCGTGTGCGACTCCGGGCACTCCGCGCCCGCGGCGCTCGCCGCGGCGAAGCACCTGGCCGTGGACCTCGGGGCCACCGTCACGTTCATGGACGCCCGCGAGCACGACGCGACCGTGGCGCTGATCTCGCACCTGCCGCAGGTGATGTCGTCGCTGCTGGCCTCCCGGCTGCAGGCCACCCCGCCGCACCACCTGTCCCTCGCGGGCCAGGGGCTGCGGGACACCACGCGCATCGCCGCCTCCGACCCCGGCCTGTGGGTCCAGATCCTCTCGGCGAACGCCGCTCCGGTGGTTGCGTCCCTGCACGGGGTGCGCGAGGACCTCGACCGGCTCATCGCCACGCTGGAGGCCCCGGAGGCTCCGGGCGCCCGGCTGGACATCGCCCAGCTCATGGCGGAGGGCAACGCCGGCCGGGCCCGCATCCCGGGCAAGCACGGCGGCGCGCCCCGCGCGTTCGCGACCCTGACCGTGCTCGTCGGGGACGTCCCCGGGCAGATCGCCCGGCTGCTCACCGAGATCGGGGAGATCGGCGTCAACCTCGAGGACCTGCGCCTCGAGCACTCCCCGGGCCAGCCCGTGGGCCTCGTCGAGGTCTCCGTGCTGCCCAACCGCCGCAAGGAACTCGTCGAGGCGCTCCAGGAGCGCGGATGGAAGGTCGTGCAGTGAACACCGGAACGAACACCGCCCGCAGCGCAGCACCCGGGACCGGGGAGCCGACGGCCGCCGGACGGCAGCTGGTCGTCGCCATCGACGGCCCCTCCGGCTCCGGCAAGTCCAGCGTGTCCAAGGAGGTGGCCCGCCGCTTCGGCCTCGCCTACCTGGACACGGGCGCGATGTACCGCGCCCTCACGTGGTGGTGCCTCGACCGCGGGGTGGACCTCTCCGACGGCGACGCCGTGGTCGAGGCCGCCCGCGCGCTCCCGCTCGCCCAGGGCACCGACCCCGACCGGGAGCTGGTGTTCGTGGGCGGCACCGACGTGGGCGTCGAGATCCGGGGTGCCCGGGTGACGGAGTCTGTCAGCGCCGTGGCCACCAATCCGGCGGCGCGGGCTGTGCTGGTGGCGCGCCAGCAGGAGCTCATCGCGGACAGCGGCCGGCGGATCGTGGCCGAGGGCCGGGACACCACCACCGTGGTGGCCCCGGACGCGGACGCCCGCATCCTGCTCACTGCCGACGAACGGGCCCGGATGGCCCGCCGAGGCCTGCAGAACGGCGGTGTCGAGGACGCCGAGCAGCTGCGGGCCCGGGTCGTGGGCCGGGACGCGGAGGACGCCACGGTCGTGAACTTCACCGAGGCCGCCGACGGCGTGGTGACGATCGACTCCTCCGAGCTCACCGTGGAGCAGACGGTGCAGGCCGTCATCGACGTGGTCGTCCGGGCCGCGGGCCGCTCCGCCTAAACCCCCGCCCCGCTTCCCCGACACTTTTCCGCATTCCGACCGGCCGCACCCGGCCCAGCGAAGGACAGCCATGACCGGCAACCCCGAGAATTCCGCGCACGACACCGCCCACGACCCCTACGAGGCCGAGATCCTCGGCGGCACCACGGACGACGTCGCCCAGCGGCTCGCGGCCATCGACGACGACGAGGCCGAGCAGCGCGCGCAGGCGCTGCGGGCCGGGCTCGAGGACTACGAGCTCGACGAGGAGGACGCCGCGCTGCTCGCCGAGTGGGCGGAGGACGGGGACCGGGCGCCGGTGCGCCGGCCCGCCCCGGTGCTCGCCATCGTGGGCCGCCCGAACGTCGGGAAGTCGACCCTCGTCAACCGCATCCTCGGCCGGCGCGAGGCCGTCGTGGAGGACACCCCGGGCGTGACCCGCGACCGCGTCTCCTACCGGGCCACGTGGAACGGGCGCAACTTCACGCTCGTGGACACCGGTGGGTGGGAGTACGACGCCAAGGGCATCAACGCCCGGGTCGCCGAGCAGGCCGAGATGGCCGTGGAGTTCGCCGACGCCGTGCTGCTCGTGCTCGACGCGACCGTGGGCGTGACGGCCGCGGACGAGGCCATCGTGAAGATGCTGCGCAAGGTCAGGAAGCCGGTGATCCTGGTCGCCAACAAGGTGGACTCCCCGCAGCTCGAGGTCGAGGCCACCTACCTGTGGTCCCTCGGCATGGGGGAGCCGCACCCGGTGTCCGCCCTGCACGGGCGCGGCGCCGCCGACGTCCTCGACGCGGTCACGGAGCTGCTGCCCGAGTTCTCCGCCGTGGCCGAGACCGAACTGACCGGCGGCCCCCGCCGCGTGGCGCTCATCGGGCGCCCGAACGTGGGCAAGTCCTCGCTGCTCAACAAGCTGGCCGGGTCCGAGCGCGTCGTCGTGGACCCCCTCGCCGGGACCACCCGTGACCCCGTGGACGAGCTCATCGAGCTCGGCGGCAAGCCGTGGCGCTTCATCGACACCGCGGGCATCCGCCGCCGCGTGCACATGGCCCAGGGCGCGGACTTCTACGCGTCCCTGCGGACCCAGGCCGCCCTTGAGCGCGCCGAGGTGGCCGTCGTGCTGCTGGCCGCGGACGAGGTGCTCTCCGAGCAGGACGTCCGCATCCTGCAGCTGGCCGTGGACTCCGGCCGCGCCCTCGTGCTCGCCTTCAACAAGTGGGACCTCATGGACGAGGACCGCCGCTACTACCTCGAGCGGGAGATCGACCGCGACCTCGCCCACGTGGCCTGGGCGCCGCGGGTGAACGTCTCGGCGAAGACCGGCTGGCACAAGGACAGGCTCGTCCCCGCCCTGGAGACGGCTCTGGACTCCTGGGACACCCGCGTCCCCACCGGGCGGCTCAACGCGTTCCTCGGCGAGATCGTGGCCGCCCACCCGCACCCCGTGCGCGGCGGCAAGCAGCCCCGCATCCTCTTCGGCACCCAGGCCTCCTCCCGCCCGCCGCGCTTCGTGCTGTTCACCACGGGCTTCCTCGACCCCGGGTACCGGCGGTTCATCACCCGCCGCCTCCGCGAGACCTTCGGTTTCGAGGGCACTCCCATCGAGGTGTCCATGCGCGTGCGGGAGAAGCGGAACCGGAAGCGCTGAGGCGTCCGCCGAGATGAATTCCGCCGGAGCTTGCTGTAATGTGATGCGAGTGCTCAGGGCGGCAACGCACTGAGCACTTCGGGCTGTGGCGCAGCTTGGTAGCGCACTTGACTGGGGGTCAAGGGGTCGCAGGTTCAAATCCTGTCAGCCCGACGATTCGAGGCCGGTGGACCGCGGGAACGCGGACCACCGGCCTTCTGTCGTCCCTCCTCCTCGGTGCCGCCGGCCTTATCTCCGGGCCCGGGACGCCGACCGGCGCAGCCGGTGGAGGTCGAGGTCCGGCCGGCCGCCGGCCGTGCCGACGACTTCGGCTGCGGCCGCCGCGGCCCACCAGGCGGCGGACTCCGGGCTCTCGCCGCGGAGCAGCGCGACGGTGAGCGCGGCGACGAACGAGTCGCCGGCGCCGGTGGGGTCCACGGGGTCCTCGCCCAGGTGGGGCAGGACGACGTGCCCGCCCGGCCAGGCGACCACGTCACCCTCCCCGGTCGCCAGGGCGACGACGCGCGGGCCCTCCGCGAGCAGCGACTCCGCGGCCCGCACCGTTGCCGGCACGTCCTGCGGGGCCCAGCCCACCAGCGCCTCGGCCTCGGCGGTGTCGGCGCGCACCACGTCCGCGGTGCCCAGCACCCGCCGGCGCACCGCGTCGTCCGCCGGGGCGCCGTCGGCCACCGTCAGCGCGCTCCCTGCGGAGGCCGCCTCCAGGGCCTCCGTCACGGCCGGCCCCGGCTGCTGCAGCTGGATCAGGACTGCGTCCGCCGAGCGCAGCAGGCCCCGGCTCGCGCGCACGTCCCGGGCGTCCAGCAGCATCCCGGCGTCCACGTCCTCCAGCAGCCGGCGGACCCCGCGCGGTCCCACGAGGTCGACGAGCAGCGCGGTCGGGGCGCCGGGGCGGCGCACCACGGCACCGACGTCGATCCCGTCGCCCGCTGCCTGGGCGAGCACTTCCGCCCCGGCGGTGTCGGTGCCCACGACCCCCACGAGGCGGACCTCGGCGCCGAGCTGACGGCACGCCACCGCCTGGTTCGCGCCCTTGCCGCCGAGCAGCTCCTGCCGCTCGAGCACGTCCGTCGACCCGCCCGCCTCCGGGAGCTGCTCGACGCTCAGCACGAGATCCCGTGCCACCTGCCCCACCACCACGACACCCGACATGCGGCTCTCCTGTCTCCGTTGCTTCCGAGCGGTCCCGCCCGCGAGCCTAGGGCACGCCGTCCCCGGGGCCGAGGGCGGGCACGGCCGGAACGGGCCGTGCCCGCCTCCGGAGCACCGCCGCCGCCCGCCGGCGCATACACTGCACGGGACGTCGAGTGCTCCAGCCCGGCGACGGACCCGAGCACGGAGGAGCACCGGAGTTGAAGGACCTGCACACCCTGCCCAAGGCGGAGCTGCACCTGCACATCGAGGGCACCCTCGAGCCCGAGCTCGCCCTCGAGCTCGCCGCCAAGAACGGGGTGGCGCTGCCCTACGGCTCCGTCGATGAGCTCCGGCGGCAGTACGACTTCGAGGACCTGTCCTCATTCCTCGCGCTCTACTACGCCACGATGGCGGTGCTGCGCGACGCGTCCGACTTCGAGAGGCTGACCCGGGCCTATCTCGAGCGAGCGGCAGCGCAGGGGCTGCGGCACGTCGACGTCTTCTTCGACCCCCAGGCGCACACCGTCCGGGGAGTGCCGCTCGGGACGGTGGTCGACGGCATCCGCGCGGCCCTCGACGCCGCACGCGCCGAGCACGGGCTCACCAGCACGCTGCTGCTGTGCTTCCTGCGGGACCGGCCCGCCGCCGAGGCCGGGCAGCTCTACGACTCGCTCGGGGACCAGCTGGCGCGCATCGACGGGATCGGCCTCGACTCGGCCGAGGTCGGCCATCCGCCGGGCCTCTTCGACGAGGTGTACGCGCGGGCACGGGCGGCCGGACTGCGCGTCGTCGCCCACGCGGGGGAGGAGGCGGGTCCCGAGTACGTCCGGGAGGCCCTGGACGTGCTGCGCGTGGAGCGGGTGGACCACGGCATCCAGTGCTTGCAGGACCCCGAGCTCGTGGACCGGCTCGTCGAGGAGCAGGTGCCGCTCACCGTGTGCCCGCTGTCCAACGTGCGGCTGCGCGTGGTGGACACGCTCGCCGCCCACCCCGTCCTGGACATGCTCGAGCGGGGGCTGCTGGTCACGGTCAACTCGGACGACCCGGCCTACTTCGGCGGCTACGTGGGCGACGTCTTCCAGGCCCTGCGCGACACGCTGGGCCTCACCGACGAGCAGGCGGCCGCCCTGGCCCGCAACTCGGTGGACGCGTCCTTCGCCGGGACGGAGCGCAAGCGCTCGATCCACGCCGAGATCACCGCGTGGGAGGGCCCCTGAGCTCCCGACACCCGACGGGCTCCGCACGCCCGGGCCCCGGTGACGTCTGTGCCATAATCGAGCCGACCGCACCCGCTGGACCAGGAGTGACCCATGAGCAACATCCCCGCCGACCTGTCCTACACGGCCGAGCACGAGTGGATCGCGGGCCCCGACGCCGACGGCGCGGTGCGCATCGGGATCACCGACCACGCGCAGAGCGAGCTGGGCGACGTCGTGTTCGTCCAGCTGCCCGAGGTGGGGGAGAACGTCGAGGCGGGCGCCGCCGTGGGCGAGATCGAGTCCACCAAGTCCGTGAGCGACATCTTCGCACCCGTCTCCGGCGAGGTCACCGCCGTCAACGGGGCGCTCGAGGGCGAGCCCGGGACCGTGAACTCCGCCCCCTACACGGAGGGCTGGCTGTTCGAGGTCCGTCCCGCCGGGGAGGACTACCGGTCCGGGCTGCTCGACGCCGAGGGATACGCCGCCCAGCTCGACTGACCCGCGCAGGAACCCCGCCGCGCGCGAGCCGGGACGTGTCCCGGCCGCCCCTCCGTGTCTCCACCACCCGGTACACTGAAGTCCAACCGGGTGGCTCCGGCCGGTCGCCCGGAAACCGCCGGGATAGGAGGTCGCGGGGTAGGGGTCCCACAGGATCCGTCCACCATCACGTCACCAGTCGAGGGAAGAGATGTCCAGAACCCAGAACGGCTCGAACGCACCCCAGGGGGAGCCGGAGACCACGTCGATCCAGATCGTGGCCGAGGTCCTCTCGCACGCAGCTTCCCACAAGCTCTCCCCCGAGGAGAGCTCCGCGGTCTCCGCGCTCCCGCCGCGCAGCGCTCTGCTCGTCGCCCACGACAGCGGCGGCTCCGGGTCGCGCTTCCTCCTGGACCGGGACGACGTCCCTGCCGGCCGCCACCCGTCCTCCGAGATCTTCCTGGACGACGTCACGGTCTCGCGCCGGCACGCCCGCTTCGTCCGGCGTGGTGACTCCTTCGAGATCGTGGACTCCGGCTCCTTGAACGGCACCTACGTCAACGGCGACCGCGTCGACAGCGCCCAGCTGGACAACGGGGACGAGGTCCAGATCGGCAAGTTCAGGTTCACGTTCTACCGTTCGCTGCGCTCGCAGTCGGACCAGTAGAAGGGAGCCATGACCGATCCCGCGGAGACCGACGCCCACCGGGACGACGTCCAGCACGAGCCCCGGGTGGGCATCAGCGCCGTGCTCAAGGAGCTCGGCCAGGACCACCCCGGCATCACCGCCTCCAAGTTGCGCTTCCTGGAGGACAAGGGCCTGGTCCACCCGGCGCGCACCGCGTCCGGCTACCGCAAGTTCTCGCGCGCCGACGTGGCCCGGCTGCGCCGGATCCTGGAGCTCCAGCGCGACCGCTATCTCCCGCTGAAGGTGATCCGGGAGCGGCTGGACGCCGACGAGGACGCCCGCGCGGACGACGCCCGGCGCGCCGCGGAGACCGGCGACCCCGTCACCGCCCCGCTGCCGGTCGTCAGCGCGCCGCGCACCTACAACCTGCGGGAGCTCGCCACCCGGACGGGCGCCGGGATCCCGCTCGTCCGCGAGCTCGTGAGCTACGGGCTGATCCGGGAGCAGAACGGGGCCTTCGACGACCACGCCCTTGCCATCACCCGGGCCGCCCTCGCCCTGACCGCCCACGGCCTGGAACCGCGCCACCTGCGCCCCTTCAAGGCCGCCGCCGACCGGGAACTGGGCCTGGTGGAACGTGCTGTGGCGCCCCTGACCTCCCGTCGGGACGCCGCCTCGAGGGCCCGCGCCGTCGAGCGCGCCCAGGAGATCTCAGGACTGTGCCTGACCATCCACACCTCGCTCGTGCGGTCGGAGATCGCCGCGCTCCAGGAGCGCGCCGCGGTGGAGGGCTGACATGGCCGTGCACCAGGTTCTGATGGAGATCGCGGGCGTCCGCATGGACGTGCCGTCGGCGCAGCCCGTCGTCGTGCTCCGCGAGGTCGAGGGCGGACGGCACCTGCCGATCTGGATCGGCACGAACGAGGCGACGTCCATCGTCTTCGCCGTCCAGGGGATCGAACCACCCCGGCCCCTGACGCACGACCTCGTGCTGTCGGTGGCCACCGCCTTCGGCCGCACGCTCACCCGCGTGCGGATCCACACGGTGGAGGAGGGCGTCTTCCACGCCGCCCTCGAGTTCTCGGACGGAACGGTCGTCGACTCCCGTGCCTCGGACGCGATCGCCCTGGCGGCCCGCACGGACTGCCCCATCCTGTGCACCGAGACCGTCCTCGACGAGGCCGGTCTCGTGATGAGCGGGGACGGGGAGCTGCGGGAGCCGTCCACCCGCGCGGGAGAGGGGGAGCCGCAGCTGCCGCCGGAGACGCAGGTCGAGCAGTTCCGCGACTTCCTCGACAACGTCGACCCCGAGGACTTCTGACCCGTCGCCGTGCGCCCGACACGGGGCCCGGGCGGCGGATGTCTTTGACCCCGTCCCCGGGGAGGTCTACCGTCGGAGCTGTACTCGAGGTGTTCCCGGGGGGATCCGGACGTCTCTGTGAGACCATCCACTCCCGGTGCCGCGAGGACCGGGTCCACGAGCGAGGAGGCGGCGTGAGCGACCGCGAGCAGCCCGGCGTCACGGCAGGGACCGGCAGCCCTCCGGCGCACGGCACCCAGGGCGTCCTCTTCGACGACTCCGTGGTCCGGGACGAGTCCGTGGGCTACCGGGGTCCCACCGCGTGCAAGGCCGCGGGCATCACCTACCGGCAGCTCGACTACTGGGCGCGGACGGGACTCGTGGAGCCCACCGTCCGCGGCGCCTCCGGGTCCGGCACGCAGCGCCTCTACAGCTTCCGCGACATCCTGGTCCTCAAGATCGTCAAGAGGCTCCTGGACACCGGTGTCTCCCTGCAGCAGATCCGCACCGCCGTGCGCGCGCTGCGCGCCCAGGGGGTCGAGGACCTGGCCCAGCTCACCATGATGAGCGACGGCGCCAGCGTCTACGCGTGCACGTCGCCCCACGAGGTCATCGACCTGGTGCAGGGCGGCCAGGGCGTCTTCGGGATCGCCGTGGGCCGGGTGTGGCGGGAGGTCGAGGGAACCCTCGCGGCGCTCCCCGGCGAGCACACCGGACCGGACCGAGCCCCCGCGCAGGAGCCCCTGCCCGACGACGAGCTCTCCGCGCGCCGGGCCCGCCGGCAGAACGCGGGCTGACCCGGGCCGCTCAGGACGCGCCGTCGAGCAGGCCCTGCAGGATGGCCGTGTACCGCCCGGAGATGTCCTGGGCCTCCGCGCCCGGCCAGCGGTGGATCGGCCAGACCGCGCCCTGCGCCTGCTGCCAGACCGGAAGGTCCGGGATCACCGGGCTGACGAGCAGCGGCCCGAACAGCTCCGCCAGCTCGCCCAGGCGGTGACGGTGCTCCACCGACGAGTGCTGGACCTTGTTGACCACCACGCCGGCCGCGGGCACGGCCCACGTGCGGCTCTGTTCGAACTGGGCGATCGCCGTCATCGTGCGCTTGGTCCCCGCGACCGAGAACAGGGACGGCTCCGCCACCGAGAGCACCTTGTCGCTGGCGGCCCACGCGGTGCGGGTCAGGGCGCTGAGGGTGGGCGGGCAGTCGACGAGCACCAGGTCGTAGCCCCTGGCGCCGGAGAGCGCCCGCTCCAGCCGGCCGAGGTCCTTGTCCCGGTACTCGGAGCGGTCGAGGTGGGACGAGCGGGCCGAGCCCGGGGCGACGTCGAGGGACTTGCTGTCCAGGCCGTCCCGCACGGCCCAGGAGGAAGCCACGACCACGCGCTCGAGCGATCCCCGACGAGGCCTGCGCAGCACCTCCCCGATGTCGTGACCGCGCTCCGGGTGCACACCGAGCCCGGTCGTGGCGTCGGCGTGCGGGTCGAGGTCCACCACCAGCGTGGGCACTCCCGCCTGCAGGGCCGCCGAGGCGATCCCCAACGTCACGGAGGACTTGCCGACACCGCCCTTGAGGCTGCTGATGCTGACGATCTGCACGGAGGGAACACCCTTCGCTCGCGGGGAAACGGGAGGAACGGCTCCTCGGGCGCGGGATCGGGGGCCGCGGCGAGGAGACGGATGCGCCCATCGTAGCCGGGTGCGCGGGCTCCGCCCCGGTGCGGCACGGAGGCACGCGCAGCCGGTCCGCCGCACGGCGCCGCGCCCGTGTACGCTGACCACCACGTCGCTCTGTGACAGCGGTCACAGTCTGCTCCGGGGTGGCGTGGTTCACTGGTCAGGACCGCCCGCGGACGGCCATGCTGACCGTGGGCGCGACGTTGCACAACCTTCGACGAATCAGTGCCCGGGCGTCCGCCGGACGGCCCGGGTGCGGAACGGGTGTTGATGTTCTCCAAGATCCTGGTGGCCAATCGCGGCGAGATCGCGATCCGCGCTTTCCGTGCCGCGTACGAGGTCGGGGCGAAGACGGTGGCGGTGTTCCCGTACGAGGACCGCAACTCCATCCACCGGCAGAAGGCCGACGAGGCCTACCAGATCGGCGAGGAGGGCCACCCGGTGCGGGCCTACCTCGACGTGGACGAGATCATCCGGGTCGCCAAGGAGTCCGGGGCGGACGCCATCTACCCCGGGTACGGGTTCCTCTCGGAGAACCCGGACCTGGCCCGGGCGGCGGCGGCGGAAGGCATCACCTTCGTCGGCCCCAAGGCCGACATCCTGGAGCTGGCCGGGAACAAGGTCGTAGCGCTGAAGGCCGCCAAGCGCGCCGGGATCCCCACCCTGGCCTCCACGGAGCCCTCCGCGGACCCCGAGGAGCTGCTGGAGCAGGCGGCGGGGATCGGGTTCCCCATCTTCGTCAAGGCGGTGGCCGGAGGCGGAGGTCGCGGCATGCGCCGGGTGGAGACCCCCGAGGCGCTGCCAGAGGCGCTGGCCGCCGCGATGCGCGAGGCCGACACGGCCTTCGGGGACCCCACCGTCTTCCTGGAGCAGGCCGTGCTGCGGCCCCGCCACATCGAGGTGCAGATCCTCGCCGACAACGACGGCGGGATGGTGCACCTGTTCGAGCGCGACTGCTCCCTGCAGCGCCGCCACCAGAAGGTCGTGGAGATCGCCCCGGCGCCGAACCTGGACGAGGGGATCCGCCAGGCCCTGCACGCCGACGCGGTGAAGTTCGCGAAGGAACTGGGCTACGTCAACGCCGGCACCGTGGAGTTCCTGGTGGACACCGCCGGGGAGCGGGCCGGGCAGCACGTGTTCATCGAGATGAATCCGCGCATCCAGGTCGAGCACACCGTGACCGAGGAGATCACCGACGTCGACCTCGTCCAGTCCCAGCTGCGCATCGCGGCCGGGGAGACCCTGACCGACCTGAGCATCGCCCAGGACGAGCTGGCCGTGCGCGGCGCCGCCCTGCAGTGCCGGATCACCACCGAGGACCCGGCCAACGGGTTCCGCCCCGACGTCGGGAAGATCTCCGCCTACCGTTCCGCCGGTGGCGCCGGGGTCCGCCTGGACGGGGGCACCGTCTACGCGGGGGCGGAGATCTCCCCGCACTTCGACTCGATGCTGGTGAAGCTCACCTGCCGGGGCCGGGACTACGCCACCGCGGTGCACCGGTCCCAGCGGGCCCTGGCCGAGTTCCGCATCCGCGGGGTCGCCACCAACATCCAGTTCCTCCAGGCGGTGCTGGCCGACCCGGAGTTCCTCGCCGGCAACGTGGCCACCGACTTCATCGAGCGCCGCCCCGAGCTGCTCGAGGCCCGCACCTCGGGCGACCGGGCGACGAAGGCACTGACCTGGCTGGCCGAGGTCACGGTCAACCGGCCGAACGGGGAGCGGGTGGAGGGCATCGACCCGCGCACCAAGCTGCCGCACTACCCCGGGGACAAGCAGGACGAGCCGTTCCGCTCGCCCTTCGACGGGCCCTCCGAGCACACCCCGCCGGACGGGTGGCGGCAGCGCCTGCAGGACCTGGGCCCGGAGGGCTTCGCGCAGGCCCTGCGCGATCAGCACGCGGTGGCGGTGACGTCGACGACGTTCCGGGACGCCCACCAGTCCCTGCTGGCCACGAGGGTGCGCACCCGCGACCTGCTGGCGGCGGCCCCGGCCTACGCCCACACCCTGCCGCAGCTGCTGTCGGTGGAGGCCTGGGGCGGAGCGACCTACGACGTGGCGCTGCGCTTCCTCGGCGAGGACCCGTGGGAGCGTCTGCGGCTGCTGCGGGAGGCGATGCCGAACATCCCGATCCAGATGCTGCTGCGCGGGCGCAACACCGTGGGCTACACCCCGTACCCCACCGAGGTGACGGACGCGTTCGTGGCCGAGGCCGCGGCGACCGGGGTGGACATCTTCCGCATCTTCGACGCCCTCAACGACGTCGAGCAGATGCGCCCGGCCATCGACGCCGTCCGCAGGACGGGCACCGCGGTGGCGGAGGTCGCCCTGTGCTACACCGGGGACCTGCTGGATCCGGCCGAGGACCTCTACACCCTCGACTACTACCTCGACCTCGCCCGGCAGTGCGTCGACGCCGGCGCCCACGTGCTGGCGATCAAGGACATGGCCGGTCTGCTCCGGCCCACCGCGGCCGCGAGACTGGTGGCCGCCCTGCGGGAGCGCTTCGACCTGCCCCTGCACCTGCACACCCACGACACCGCCGGCGGCCAGTTGGCCACTCTGATGGCCGCGATCGGCGCCGGGGTGGACGCCGTGGACGTGGCCGAGGCGTCGATGGCCGGCACCACCTCCCAGGTCCCGGCCTCGGCGCTGATCGCCGCCCTGGCGAACACCGAACGCGACACCGGCATCCCGCTGGAGGCGGCGACCGCTCTGGAGCCCTACTGGGAGGTCATCCGGCGGATGTACGCCCCGTTCGAGTCCGGGCTGACCGCCCCGACCGGGCGGGTGTACCGGCACGAGATCCCGGGCGGGCAGCTGTCGAACCTGCGCCAGCAGGCGATCGCCCTGGGTCTGGGCGAGCGGTTCGAGGCGATCGAGGACATGTACACCGCCGCCAACGCCATGCTCGGGCGCCTCGTGAAGGTCACCCCCTCCTCGAAGGTCGTCGGTGACCTCGCCCTGCAGCTGGTGGGCATGGGGGTGGACCCGGCGGAGTTCGAGGCGAACCCGCAGACGTTCGACATCCCGGACTCGGTGATCAGCTTCCTCGCCGGGGAACTCGGCACACCCCCCGGCGGGTGGCCCGAACCGTTCCGCTCCAAGGCCCTGGAGGGCCGCACCGTGAAGGTGGGGGTCACCGACCTGGCCCCGGAGGACTCGAAGGCGCTGGCGGGGGACTCTGCGACCCGGCGGGCGACGCTGAACCGGCTGCTGTTCGCGGGCCCCACCCGGGACTTCGAGGCCAGCCGGGCCAAGTACGGGGAGCTGGCGCTGCTGCACACCCGGGACTTCCTCTACGGTCTGACTTCCGACCGCGAGCACATCATCTCCCTCGGCAAGGGGGTGCGGTTGCTCGTCACCCTGCAGGCCGTCTCGGAGCCGGACGACAAGGGCATGCGCTCCGTGATGGTCACCCTCAACGGCCAGCCCCGCATGATCGAGGTCCGCGACACCTCGATCACGTCCTCGGTGCCCGAGACCGAGAAGGCCGACCCGTCCGACCCGGGCCACGTGGCCGCCCCGTTCGCCGGTGCGGTGACCGTGACCGTGGCCGAGGGCGACACCGTGGAGGCCGGGGGGCAGGTCGCCACCATCGAGGCCATGAAGATGGAGGCCTCCATCACCGCGCCCAGGGGCGGGACCGTCCGGCGGGTGGCTCTCAAGGGCGTCACCCAGGTCTCCGGCGGCGACCTCCTCCTGGCGCTCGACAGCGCGGGCTGACCCGGTACCGCCTCCGCCGGCGCCGCCACGCCCCCGGGAGGGGCGCGGCGCCGGCAGAGGCCGCCTGGGACCGCCGCGCCCGCGCATAGGATGGGCGCCATGCGGAAATTCGACCTCATCATCATCGGCTCCGGCTCGGGCAACTCCATCCTCACCGAGGACTACGAGGGTCTGGACGTCGCCATCGTCGACGGCGGGACCTTCGGCGGCACCTGCCTCAACGTGGGCTGCATCCCGACGAAGATGTACGCGTACCCGGCGAGCGTGGCCCGCCGCGCCCACGAGGCGGACCGGCTCGGCCTCGACGCCGCGGTGAACGGCGTGCGCTGGCGGGAGATGCGGGACCGGATCTTCGGACGCATCGACGCGATCTCCCACGGAGGCCTCGAGTACCGCCGGACGCTGCCGCACGTGACGGTCTACACGGAGCAGGTGCGCTTCACCGCACCGCGGACCCTGCGCACCGCGTCGGGGGAGGACCTCACGGCCGACCAGATCGTGGTGGCGTCCGGTTCGCGCCCGGTGCGGCCGGAGGTCCCCGGGATCGACCTGCCCCAGGTGCACACCTCGGACACGGTGATGCGCATCGACGAGCTGCCACGCCGCGTGGTGGTGGTGGGCGGCGGCTACATCGGCGCCGAGTTCGCCCACGTCTTCTCCAGCCTCGGCGCGCGGGTGACCCAGGTCAACCGTTCCCACCGGATCCTGCGCTACCACGACCCGGAGATCGCCGAGCGGTTCGCGCGCGAGGCCTCCCGGCAGTGGAAGCTCGAGACAGGCTGGTCGCTGAGCGAGGTCGAGGAGTGGGACGGCGACGAGTGCGCCGTGATGGTCACCTTCCGCGACCCGCAGGACCCGGAGCTCGTCATGCGCCTTCCTGCGGACGTGGTGCTCGTGGCCACGGGGCGGCAGCCGAACACGGACGTGCTCGAGGCCCGGACGGGTGGCCTGGACGTGCGGCAGGACGGTCTGCTGGCCGTCGACGAGTACCAGCGTGCCCTCGCCGGAGGCCGTCCGGTCGAGGGCGTGTGGGCGCTCGGCGACATCAGCTCGCCCTACCAGCTCAAGCACGTGGCGAACGCCGAGGCGCGCACGGTGCAGCACAACCTCCTGCACCCCGGCGACCTCCGGGCCACGGACCACCGGTTCGTGCCCTCCGCCGTGTTCACCAGCCCGCAGATCGCCTCCGTCGGCATGACCCAGGAGGAGGCCGAGCAGTGGGCGGTCGAGCAGGGCAGCGAGATCACCGTCAAGGTGCAGGACTACGGGGCCACGGCCTACGGGTGGGCCATGGAGGACCGTACGGGCCTGTGCAAGCTGATCGCGGAGAAGGGCACCGGGCGCCTCCTGGGCGCACACCTGATCGGCGAGGAGGCGTCCCTGCTCATCCAGCCCCTGGTGCAGGCCATGTCCTTCGGCCTCGACGCCCACACGATGGCCCGCGGCCAGTACTGGATCCACCCCGCCCTGAGCGAGGTCGTCGAGAACGCCCTGCTGGGCCTCGACGTCCCCGAGCACTCGCCCCTGGTCCCGGAGGCCCTCGTCGGCGGCCGGTGAGCCCACCGGCCGCCGACCGGCTCAGCACTACCCGCGGCCCGGCAGGTGCGCCTGGGAGATCTTCTCCTTGATCCGCTCCGCCGGGGTGGCGGGGGCGGGGGCCGGCTCAGGGGCGGGACGCGAGTAGATCTCCTCGATCCGGTCCGCGAAGTCCTGGGCGATCCTGGCCCGCTTGATCTTCATGGACGGGGTGAGGTGCCCGGAGGCCTCCGTCCAGTCGACGTCGAGGATCTCGAAGGCCCGGATGCTCTCCGCGCGGGAGACGGCCTTGTTGGCCTGATCGACGATCTCCTGCACGTGCTCCACGATTCTCGGGTGCCGGGCGGCCTCGGCCACGGGCATCGCGGGGTCCAGGCCCATCAGCTCCAGGCGCGCGGGGAGCACGTCCTGGTCGAGGGTCACGAGGGCCGCCACGAACGGGCGGTCGTCGCCGACCACCATCACCTGGGAGACCACTGCCGACGCGCGGATGGGGTCCTCCAGCACGTTCGGCACCACGTTCTTGCCGCCGGCCGTGACGATGATCTCCTTCTTCCGGCCGGTGATCGTCAGCGCGCCGTCCTCGTCGAGCGAGCCCAGGTCGCCGGTGCGGAACCAGCCGTCCTCGAACGCGGCCGAGGTCAGGTCCTCCCGCCCGTGGTAGCCGCGCATCACGTGCGTGCCGCGGACCTGCACCTCCCCGTCCTCGGCGATCCGGACCTCGTTGCCGGGCAGCGGCAGGCCCACCGTGCCGATCTTGCCGACCTCCGGGGTGTTCACGGCGATCGGGGCGGTCGTCTCGGTGAGGCCGTAGCCCTCGACCACGTACACCCCGATCCCGTTGAAGAAGTGGCCCAGGCGGGTCCCGAGGGCCGCTCCGCCCGAGACGGCGTGGGTGACCTCCCCGCCCATCGCCTCCCGCAGCTTCGAGTACACGAGGCGGTCGTAGAGGGCGTGGCGGGCGCGCAGGACCGGCGACACCCGTCCGTCCTGACCGGCCCTCGAGTGCGCGACGGCCGTGGCCACCGCGCGCTCGAAGATGAAAGACTTCGCCTTTCCGCTCTTCTCGGCCTTGAGGCGGGCGCTCTGGTAGATCTTCTCGAACACGCGCGGGACGGCCAGGATGAACGTGGGACGGAACGACTCGAGGTCGCCCATGAGGTTCTTCACGTCCGGGGTGTGCGCCAGGACGGTCCCGGAGTAGAGGGCGATCACCTCCACGAAGCGGGCGAAGACGTGGGCCAGCGGGAGGAACATCAGCGTGCGGGCCCCGGGGCGGATGATGTCCGAGACCACGAGGGTCGTGTTCTCGCACAGCCGCACGAAGTTGCCGTGCGTGAGCTCGCACCCCTTGGGCGGTCCGGTGGTCCCGGAGGTGTAGATGATCGTGGCGACGTCCTCGAGCCCGCACGACGTGCGGCGGGCCTCGAGCTCCTCGTCGGGGACGTCTGCGCCGGCCCGCGCGAGCTCGTCGAGCCCGGTGCCCGTGCCGTCCAGGCGCCACACCTTGTCCGCGGCGCGGAACGACGTCTCCCGCGAGGCCGCGTGCACGGAGTCCTCCAGGGCCTGCGTCTCGACGAAGACGGCCTTGGCGTCGGAGTCACCCATGATCCAGGCGATCTGCTGGGCCGAGGACGAGTCGTAGACGGGGACGGGCATTGCGCCGGCGTACCAGATCGCGAAGTCCGCGAGGGTCCACTCGTAGCGGGTCCGGCTGAGGATGCCCACCCGGTCCCCGGGCTCGATCCCTGCGGCCACGAGACCCTTGGCCACCCCTTGCACGGTGGTGAGGAACTCCCGGGCGTGCACCTCGCGGGCGGTCCCCTCCGCAGCGAGGACGGTGTACAGGTGCGGATCGTCGTCCTGAGCCGCCTGCATCAGCAGGAAGTCGGTGATGCGACTGTGGGCCGGTGGGTCCACGAGGGCGTCGGTCGCGACGTGGCGCATGGAGTTCTCCTCGGATCGGGGTCGGTGTGCCGTCCAGCCCAGTCTAGTGAATTGGCTCACGCAAACCCCATCAGACGCGGGCGCCGTCGTCCAGGTCGTCGCGGTCGTCGGGCAGGGACCGCAGCAGGTGGCCGATGGCGCCGACCACGGCGACCAGACCCGTCACGATGGCCCACCACGGCAGGGAGCCGGGCAGCAGGGAGAGCACCACCAGCAGGACGGGGACGCCGACCAGCACGGTCCAGGACAGCAGCGCCCCGCCGCTGAGTCCCTGCGTGACCGGCCCGGGGTCGGGGGAGTAGGGCGCGTCGGCGCCCTCGGCGCCCTCGGCGCCCTCAGCGTCCTCATTGTCCTCGGCGTCCTCATTGTCCTCGGCGTCCTCCGCACCGGCGCCGGATCCGCCGGGGGCGGTGTCCTCGGGGGACCAGTCACGGGGCCCGGCGAGGTGCCGGTCCCCGGCCCGGCGCACGTCCTCGAGGTCCGACACGATCCGGCTCCACTCGTCCTCGGGACCGTGCCCGGCGCCGCCCGGCGTCCCCGGACCGGCGCTCATCGCAAGTCTCCCCGGGCAGCCGGATGCAGCGGTCTCCCGGTGACCGGGCTGCGGCCGCCCAGCAGGGCCTCCAGGAAGCGCACGGACCGCGCCGCGACCACGTCGGCCTCCCGGTCCAGGGTGGCCACGTGGAAGCTCTCCGCCAGCCGGACCAGCTCCACGTCCCCGCCCGCCCGGCGCAGCACGTGGTGGTGCGAGGCGTCGGAGACCACGTGGTCGTGCTGCGAGCGCAGCACCAGGACGGGGGCGGTGACGGCGGGCAGCATCCGCCGGGTGCGGGTCATGAACCGGCCCAGCTCGGCGACGCCCGCCACCGGCGTGCGCGGGTAGGCGTGCTCGGTGACCCCGGGGAAGCTGATGTCGTCCCCCACCCCCGGCACGGAGGGCACCGCGCGGTGCAGGGCCGGGGCGAGGCGTGCCGTGCGGCTGACGAGGGACAGGGCCGGGTTCAGGGCCACGACCCCGTCCACGGGCAGGGTCGCGGCGAGGTGCAGGGCGAGCGCACCGCCCATGGACAGCCCGCACACCACCACGACGTCGTGCCGGGCCCGCAGCTGCTGCACGTGCTGGGCCGCGTGGTCGCGCCACTGCTCCCAGCGGACGCCGGCGAGGTCCTCCCAGCGGGTGCCGTGACCGGGCAGCACGGGCCCGACGACGTCGGCTCCCGCCTCGTGCAGGGCCCGGCCCCACGGACGGACGCTGAACGGGACGCCGGTGAAGCCGTGCAGCACCAGCGCGCCCGCGGGGCCGTCGGCCGGATAGCGGAAGGGGGCGCCCGGATCCTGCCCGGCGGCAGGCCCCCCGGTCGCGGAGGGTGAGGGCAGGTGCTGGTCCTCGACGGGTGGCGTCATGCGTCCATGATGTCAGGACGGAGCCCAGGAGGGGGCGGACCGGCGTCGGTGCCCGCGCGGACGTGAGAGAATACCGGAGGCCGGACCCGGTCCGAGCGGCACGGACCCTCGCGACATCCCGATCAGCACGAAGGAGTCCTCTCCCCTATGGTCTACATGTTCTTGAAGCGCTACGTCGTCGGCCCACTGATCAACGTCGCCTTCCGTCCCGAGGTCCGCGGCCTGGAGCACGTGCCCGACGAGGGCCCGGCCATCCTCGCGAGCAACCACCTCTCCGTCTCCGACTCGGTGTTCATGCCCGTGGCCGTGCCCCGGCAGGTGTACTTCCTGGCGAAGTCCGACTACTTCAACAGCCCCGGCGTCAAGGGACGGGTGATGGCCGCGTTCTTCCGCGCGATCAACCAGATCCCCCTGGACCGTTCCGGAGGCCGGGCCAGCGCGCAGTCCCTGAGCACCGGCGGGCGCAAGCTGCTGGAGGGCGAGCTGCTCGGGATCTA
Organism: Kocuria nitroreducens; assembly: GCF_042879195.1. Lineage (NCBI taxonomy): Bacteria > Bacillati > Actinomycetota > Actinomycetes > Micrococcales > Micrococcaceae > Kocuria > Kocuria nitroreducens. Next base: position 199,169 of record NZ_JBHZTC010000002.1, on the reverse strand, counting down.
TCCGGAGGGCACCCGCTCCCCGGACGGGCGGATGTACAAGGGCAAGATCGGTGTGGCCCGGCTCGCCCTCGAGACGGGCGCACCCGTCGTGCCCGTCGCCATGGTGGGCACCGACAAGGTGCAGCCGCTCGGCACCCGGGTGCCGCTGCCCCACCGTTCGGCGCGGGTGGCCACGATCTTCGGGGAGCCGCTCGACTTCTCCCGCTACCAGGGCCGCCAGGGCGAGCACGCCCTGCTGCGCGAGGTCACCGACGAGATCATGCACGCCGTCCAGGCGCTCTCCGGCCAGGTCCGCGTGGACGTCTACGCGGCCGAGCACAAGAAGCGCCTCGCGGAGCAGAAGCGCCAGGAGACCAAGCAGGCCGCCGCGGGGTTCGTGGACAGCGCCAAGGAGGGGGCGCGCACCGCCGCCCACTCCGCGAAGCAGGCCGCCGACTCCCTCACCCACCGCGACCGTCCCGCTGCCACCGACGACGACGCGTCGCGACCCACAGCCCCCTGATCACGCGCCCGGTCCCGCCCCGGACGAGACATAGGAAGACATGATGCTCGACTTCACCGCTCCCGACAGCCTCCGCAACCTCGCCTCCCCGGTGCCTTCAGCGGCCGACTACCCGGGGCTGGACGACTGGCGCGGGCTGGCCGCCGACCAGCAGCCGACGTGGGACGACCACCCCGACTTCTCCTCCTCGATCTCCGAGCTCAACGCGGTCCCGCCCCTCGTCTTCGCGGGCGAGGTGGACAAGCTGCGCGAGCGGCTGGCCGAGGTCGCCCACGGCCGGGCCTTCTTCCTGCAGGGCGGGGACTGCGCCGAGACCTTCGAGGGCGCCACCGCCGACCGGATCAGCGCCCGGGTCAAGACGCTGCTGCAGATGGCCGTGGTGCTCACGTACGGCGCGTCCATGCCCGTCGTGAAGATGGGCCGCATGGCCGGGCAGTTCTCGAAGCCCCGCTCGTCCAACGACGAGACCCGCGACGGGGTGACCCTGCCGACGTTCCGCGGCGAGATGGTCAACGGCTTCGACTTCACCGAGGAGTCCCGGGTCCACGACCCGCGGCGGATGGTGCGCGGCTACCACACCGCCGCCTCCACCCTGAACCTGATCCGCGCCTTCACCACGGGCGGGTTCGCCGACCTGCGCCTCGTGCACGCCTGGAACATGGGCTTCACCACGAACCCGGCCCACGCCCGGTACGAGTCGCTGGCCCGCGAGATCGACCGGGCCGTGAAGTTCATGGACGCGTGCGGCGCCGACTTCGACGCCCTGCGCACCACGGAGTTCTACGCCGGCCACGAGGCCCTGCTGCTGGACTACGAGCGGGCGCTGAGCCGCATCGACTCCCGCACCCACCTCCCGTACGGGACGTCGGGGCACTTCCTGTGGATCGGGGAGCGCACCCGGGAGCTCGACGGCGCCCACGTGGACCTGCTCTCCCGGCTGCGCAACCCGATCGGCGTCAAGCTCGGTCCCAAGACCTCCGGGGACGACGCGATCGCGCTCATCGACAAGCTCGACCCGCAGCGCGAGCCCGGCCGGCTCACCTTCATCACCCGCATGGGCGCGAAGAACATCCGGGAGAAGCTGCCGCCGCTCGTGGAGGCCGTGGAGCGCTCCGGCGCCAAGGTCGTCTGGGTCACCGACCCCATGCACGGCAACACGGTGTCCCTGCCGTCCGGCTACAAGACCCGCAACTTCGACGACGTCGTGGACGAGGTCCGCGGCTTCTTCGAGGTGCACGAGGCGATCGGCTCCTTCCCCGGCGGCATCCACGTGGAGATGACCGGTGACGACGTCGCGGAGTGCCTCGGCGGCGCCGATCCCGTCGACGAGTCCTCCTTCCAGGACCGCTACGAGTCGCTGTGCGACCCGCGCCTGAACCACATGCAGTCCCTGGAGATCGCGTTCCTCGTGGCGGGCTACCTCTCGCGGCGCTGAGCACGGGATCGGCCGACGGGGCCGGGGCCGGACCTGCCGTCCGCTAGATGTGATGTCCAGGGAGGTTGTGCCGCCTCGCGGCGGTGAGTCGGGCTGACAGGTGAGGACCTCCGGTTGTGAAGTGGAGCTGTCTAGGAACCGCTTCACCGACCGGAGGTCCTCGTGTCCCACGCTAACGCTGCCCTGACCCCACGCGCCCGTCTGCGGCTCGCACAACTCATCGTTGATCGTGGATGGAGCTGTGCCACGGCTGCCAGGATGTTCATGGTCGCCCCACGCACCGCGAGGAAATGGGCCGACCGGTACCGGGCCGAGGGCTGGGCCGGGATGGCCGATCGCAGCTCGCGTCCGCGCACCAGCCCGACCCGGACCACGCCCGCCGTGGTTCGTCGGATCGTGGCCCTGCGCTGGCGGCACCGGCTGGGCCCGGTTCAGATCGCCGGCCGGCTCGGCATGCCGGCCTCGACCGTGCACGCGGTGCTGGTGCGCTGTCGGATCAACCGGCTCTCCCGTATCGACCGGGTCACCGGCGAACCTCTCCGCCGCTACGAGCACCCGCACCCCGGTGCGCTGATCCACGTCGACGTGACCAAGTTCGGCAACATCCCCGATGGCGGCGGGTGGCGTTATCTCGGTAAGCAGCAAGGCGATCGGAACAAGGCCACCACCGCGCTGCGGACCGGCAGAACCGAGAAGGGCAATCCGCGGATCGGCACCGCATTCGTGCACACCGTCCTCGATGACCACTCGCGAGTGGCGTACGCCGAGATCTGTGCCGATGAAAAGGCGGGCACCGCGATCGACGTGCTGCGCCGGGCGACGGCTTGGTTCGCCGCTCGGGGCGTCGCCGTGGAACGGGTGCTCTCCGACAACGGGTCCTGTTACCGCTCCCACGCCTGGGCCGAGGCCTGCACCGAACTGGGCATCAAACCCAAACGCACCCGCCCCTACCGGCCTCAGACCAACGGGAAGATCGAGCGCTTCCACCGCACCCTCGCCGATGGATGGGCCTACGCGCGCTTCTACGACTCCACCGATCAGCGGAACACAGCCCTACCGGATTGGCTGCACTTCTACAATAACCACCGAGCCCACTCCGCCCTCGGAGGCCGGCCACCGGTCACCCGACTGACCAACCTCCCTGGACATCACAGCTAGACGACGGTGAGGACGACCTCGGCCCCGTCCGTCGTCTGGGCCACCACGTAGCCGAAGGGGGCGCCGAGACTTTCCTCGACCCGCGCCGGGAAACCCGCCTCCGCGAGGATCCGGACCGCCTCGTCCACGGACCGCCCCAGCACCCCGGGAGCGGTGTCGGCGCGGGTCCCGCCGGAGACGGCGAGGTGCACTGCGGACCCCTCGGCCAGTGCCTCGCCCGCCTCGGGGTGCTGGCCCACGACCGTCCCGGGGTCGGCGTCGTCGGGGACCACGCTCCGGCTGCCGACCGTCAGCCCTGCCTCCTCGAGGCGCGCCCGGGCGTCCTCCTCCGTCATCCCGAGGACGTCGGGGGCGGTCGTGCGCTGGGGACCGGTCGAGACCAGCAGGACGACCTGCTCCGCGGTCCGCACGGTGGCGCCCGCCTGCGGGTCGGTGCCGAGCACGGTGCCGGCGGGAGCCACCGGGTCCGCGGTCTCGTGGACGGCGACGTTGTCGAGCCCGGCCCCGGACAGGTACTGCTCGGCGAGCTCGGGACCCGCTCCCCGCACGTCAGGCATGCTCACGGTCCCGCCCGGGCCGGAGCCCAGGAGCCAGCCCAGGAACGCGGCCCCGGCCACCGCAAGGGCGACCAGGGCCAGCGTCCCCGCCGCGTGCAGGTGACGGGCGGGGCGCAGCTCGACCTCGGGACGCCACGGGTCGGAGGAACCGCTCATCGGCCGCGCGGGCAGCCGCCGGCCGGACACCGCCGGTGCGCCGGACCCTGCAGGGCTCAGGGGCTCGGTGGGGGTGCCCTGCGGCCGCGGCATCTCGGTCAGGGTGGCCGCCGGGCCGAAGGCTTCCGTGAGGGCGGCGGGGCCGAGGGCTTCCGTGGGGGCTCCTCCGGCGCCCAGGGCCGCGGTGGGTTCGGCGGCGGGGTCCAGGGCCGTCGTGGGGCCGCTGTCGGGGGCCGGTGCGGGGGGGCTGCCGCGGACGGCGCCGGGTGCCGGGAGACGGTCGAGCTCTGCCGGACGCAGAACTGCCCGGACCGCCCGGAGCTCCTCGAGGAAGGCGTCGGCGTCCGGGGGGCGCTGCTCCGGGTCCCGTGCCGTGGCCCGGGCGACGAGGCGCGCCGGGCCGGCCGGGAGACCGGGGTCCAGGGTGCGCAGGTCCGGGACGGCGCCCTCCGCGTGGGCGCGGGCCACGGCCAGCGGGCCGCCCTCGAAAGGACGGCGGCCGGCCAGGAGCTCGAAGAGCACGATCCCGGCCGAGTACACGTCCGCGCGGGTGTCCACCCGCTGCCCGGTCACGAGCTCCGGCGAGGCGTAGCCCACCGTGCCCAGCACCGTTCCGGTCGCCGTGTGCTGGTCGACGGCGCGGGTGAGACCGAAGTCCGCGACCGTCACCCGGCCGGTGCCGGAGATCAGCACGTTCTCCGGCTTCACGTCGCGGTGCACCAGGCCCGCCCGGTGGGCCGCCGCGAGCCCGTCGAGGACCGGTTCCAGCAGCGACAGCGCCTCGCCCGGGGGCAGGGCGCCGCGGCGGCGCAGGAGGTCGCGCAGGGTCGAGCCCGCCACGTGCTCCATGACCAGGTAGGGCACCCCGTCCGGGGCATGGCCCTGGTCCAGCACGGAGACGACGTGGGGGTGGGACAGCCGCGCCGCCGCCCGGGCCTCCCGCACGAACCGGTCGGCCGCGGCCGGGTCCTCCGCCAGGTGGGGGTGCATGAGCTTGACCGCCACGATGCGCTCCAGGCGGGTGTCCACGGCCTGGTACACGGTGGCGGTGCCGCCTCGGGCGATGCGCGGACCCAGCTCGTAGCGACCCTCGAGGAGGGTCCCGGTCAGGTGGTCGGGGAGCGCGTGCTGCACGGGGTCAGCCTAGGGCGGGGTGCTGTGCGCGGGCTGGGTCGGAGGTCACGGTCCGAACCGTTTCCGGTGGCTCTTGACGCTCTTGACGTACTGCTTGGTGTCGTCGTACATCCCGTACTTCTCCACGCCGTGCAGGCCCTGGTAGTACGCGGCGATGGCCACGTCGGTGCTGGGCGCGGCGCGGCCCAGCTGCCGGATGATGGCCACGCCGGCGGTGACGTTGTCCTGCGGGTCGAGGAGGTCGAGCTCCCGGCCCACGAGGCCGGAGGCCCAGTCCCCGGCGTCCGGGATGACCTGCATGGCGCCCACGGCGTCCGCGGGGGAGACGGCCCGGTGGTCGAAGCCGGACTCCTGGTGGGCGTGCGCGAGGGCGAGGGCCGGGTCCACGCCCATCTGCACGGCGGTGTCGTGGACGAGCCGGCGCATCTCCTCGCGGGACGGCACCGGGCGGGAGGCGAGCTCATCGTGGTGGCGGTTGGCGGAGTCCACCACGCCGTCCTCGTACGTGCGGCCCAGGAAGGTGTCGCCGACGGCGCGCTCGGGTGCCGACGCAGGCTTCTCGGCCCGCTCCGGGGCGGGGGCCTCCGCGGTCCGCACGGTGGCGGGGGCCGGCGCGGCGACCGACAGCCGCTGTCCCGGGCGCAGCAGCGAGTTCACCGTGAGGTCGTTGCCGTCGAGGAGCGACTGGACCGACACCGAGCGTGCCTGCGAGATGCTCCACAGCGAGTCGCCGGGGCGCACGACGTGCTCCTTGCGAGGCGGATCCTCCGCGGGCGGGGCGGTCTGCTCCGGCGGCGCGGCCGCCGGGGCCGCGCCGCCGAAGAGGCGCAGCTTCTGCCCGGGCATCAGCAGCGCCGCGCCCGAGAGGTCGTTCCACCTCATGAGCTCGTCCACCGCGACACCGTGGCGCTGGGCGACCGCCCACAGGGAGTCGCCGGGGGACACGGTGTGCACGGGGGTCTTGGACGTGGTCTGGCCGACGAGCAGGGGCGCCGAGGCCACCTGGGCCGTCTGCGCAGGGGCGGCGTGGGCCACGGTGCCCCCGCCCAGGGCGGCGAGGGCGGCCACGGCGGTGACCGCCGACCCCGTCCGCGCGCGGCGCGACCAGCCGGGGGAGCGGTCGTCCTGGTGCCCGGTGGGCTCGGTGGTGCAGAGCGGTGCGTCGTTCGGGTCGGTCGTGTCGCTGTCGGGGGGATACGGCATGAAGTGGCTCTCTGACGCTGATCGGGGAAGGTGCGGAGGTCTCAGCCGGCTCCGCGGGTCGAGCATACCGTGGCGGGCCCGCGTGGCACGGGCACCGGCCGACGTGGCACCCTGGGGGCGTGAAGAACACATCCGGAATCAGCACCGAGGAGTTCGACCGCCTGGACGGTCTCGTCCAGGAGTGGTTGCCCCTGCCCGACGTCGCCGAGCAGCTCGGCCTCGTGGTCACCCGCGTCCACGGCCTCGTCGACGACGGGACCCTCCTCGCCGTCCGCAACCCGCACGACAGCATCCGCCGGGTGCCGGCCGCGTTCCTGCTCGACGGCGCCGTGGTGGACTCCCTGAAGGGCACCGTGGCGGTGCTGCGGGACTCCGGCTTCACCGACGTCGAGGCGATCACGTGGCTGTTCACCGAGGACGAGTCCCTGCCGGGCCGTCCCGTCGACGCGCTGCGGGACGGGCGCAAGACGGAGATCCGCCGCCGGGCCCAGGCCCTGGCCTGGTGACGCTCTCCTGACCGGCGCGCCGGGCCGGCCCCGTGGTCGCGCCCGGCGCACCGGCCTCAGGACGAGCGGCGGACCGCGGCCGTCGCGAGGCCTCGCAGCGCCGCCATGGGCACCGCGTCGGCCCCGAGCCGGTCCAGCGCCGTGAACGACTCCCGGCTGAGCCGCTCGATGAGCTCCTCCGTGGCGCCCAGGGCTCCGCACGCCGTGATGAGCGTGCGGAGCACCTCGACGTCCTCCTCCGTCAGGTCGGGCCGGCCCAGTGCCTCCTCGAGCCGCGCGATCTGTGGTTCGGTGCCGAGCGTGCGGACGTAGCCGACGAGCACCGTCCGCTTGCCCTCGCGCAGGTCGTCGCCGGCGGGCTTGCCCGTGGCCGCCGGGTCGCCGAACACCCCCAGGACGTCGTCGCGCAGCTGGAACGCCTCGCCCAGGGGCAGCGCGAACGCGGAGCAGCGCTCCAGGACCTGCTCCGGCGCCCCGGCGAGAGCGGCGCCGAGCACCACGGGGTGCTCCACCGAGTACTTCGCCGACTTGTACCGGATGACGGCCAGGGCCCGCTTCACCGCCCCGTCGCGGTCCTGACCCCCGCCGGCGACCTCGCCCTGCACGTCGAGGTACTGCCCGGCCATCACCTCCGAGCGCATGAGGTCGAAGACCGCGCGTGCGCGGCGGCCGCCGCGTGCCATCGCGGTGGCCGTGGCGAACGACTGCTCGCTCCAGGACAGGCACAGGTCCCCCGAGAGGATCGCGGCGGCCACGCCGAACGCGGGTCCGTCCAGGGCCCAGCCCCGGTCCGCGTGCACGGACTCGAAGCGGCGGTGCACGCTGGGGGCGCCGCGGCGGGTGTCGGAGCGGTCGATGACGTCGTCGTGGATGAGCGCGGCCGACTGGAAGAGCTCGAGCGCCGCGCCCGCCCGGACCACGGCCGGGTCCTCCGGATCGCCGCCGGCGGCCCGCCAGCCCCAGTAGCACAGCCGCCCCCGCAGGCGCTTGCCGCCCGCGGAGAGCGCGACGACGGCGTCCAGCAGCGGGAGGGCGTCCGCCGAGATGCCGCCGAGGACCGTCCGCTGCCGCCCGAAGAACTCCTCCAGCTCCGCGTGTAGCCGGGCCACGAACCGCTCGTCCTCGGCGCGGTAGGCGTCCTCGGGCCGGGCCTGCGGCGCGGTGCCGGGGGGTGCGTCGGGGTGGTGCGGGAGCGGCGGGCACGTCATGGGTGGCTCGACCTCGGTCTCGGGGCGGTGGCGGACGCCCTCCGACGGCCGTCCGCGATGTCCGCCCCAGCCTATCGAAGGCCCGCTGGACGGGCCGGGGCGCTCCGCCGGGGACGGTGCCCGCGCAGCGGCCGCGATGTCCGCGCCGGAAGCTATGCTGTGCCGGACCCGGGAGGAGGCCACGGTGAACGAGACGCCGAAGGACCGGCTGGACCGCTGGCGGGCGTGCGCCGTGCTGCACGTCGACATGGACATGTTCTACGTCGGCGTGGAGCTGCTCGCGGCCCCCGGGCTGAGCGGCCGGCCCGTCATCGTGGCGGGGGCGGGCAACCGCTCCGTCGTCCTCTCCGCCTCCTACGAGGCCCGGGCGTTCGGCGTCCGCTCCGGCATGCCCCTGGCGCGCGCCCGGGCGATCTGCCCGCGGGCCGTTCTGCTCGAGCCCCACCGGGACGCCTACGACGCCTACTCCCGCCGGGTCATGGCGATGTTCCGGGAGATCACAGACCGGGTGGAGCAGATCAGCGTGGACGAAGCCTTCCTCGACGTCGCCGGGGCGGTCCGGCGGCTCGGCCCGCCGGTCGGCATCGCCCGCGACCTGCGCGCCCGCGTCCGGGAGGAGCTGGGGCTGACCGCGTCCGTGGGGATCGGCGCCACCAAGACCGTCGCGAAGATCGCCTCCACCCGGTCCAAGCCGGACGGCCTGCTGCTCGTCCAGCCCGAGGACACCGTCGCGTTCCTGGCGGAGCTGCCGGTCTCGGCGCTGTGGGGTGTCGGCGGGCGCACCGCCGAGACGCTCACCGGCGCGGGCCTCAGGAGCGTCGGGGACCTCGCGGCCGCCCCCGTGCCGGTGCTGACCCGCCTGGTCGGCCGGGCGGCCGGCCACCACCTGCACGAGCTCGCCAACGGGCGGGACCCCCGCCCGGTCGAGCCGGTCCGGGAGGAGAAGAGCGTGGGCGCGGAGGAGACGTTCCCCCGGGACGTGGCGGACGACCGGGTCCTGCACGAGACCCTCCTTCGGCTCAGCCACCGGACCGCCTCACGGTTGCGCCGTCAGGGGCTGCGCGCCCGCCGGGTGGGGCTCAAGGTGCGCTGGGCGGACTTCACGACCATCACCCGCTCCCGGACCCTGCAGCACCCGTTCACATCGGCCCACGACCTGCTCGAGCACGGCGTGGGGCTGCTCGACGAGCTCGGGGCCCGGCCCCAGCCGGTCCGGCTCATCGGCATCCGGGCCGAGCGGCTGGAGCCTGCCACCGACGCCCTGCAGCTGAGCCTGGACGGCCGTGAGGAGGAGTGGGGGGCCGCCGAGCAGGCCATGGACCGGGTGCATGCCCGCTTCGGCGCCGAGCGCCTCGGACCCGCACGCCTCCTGCCGCCCGCACCGCGGAATCCGGGAGGCAACTCGGAGGGTGTTGACAGCCGTGTGCGCGGTGCCAATTCAGCACCCGACGGTCTATCCTGGTAGCAGGCGGCGCCGGAACAGCCGGGGAATCCGCACCCGAAGGATGAGGAGGCATACCGTGCCACTGTCCGAGCACGAGCAACAGCTCCTGGCCCAGTTGGAGAAGCAGCTCCACGCGGATGACCCGAGGTTCGTGACGAGCATGGGCTCCCGTGCCGTCAGGGGTGCGTCCACCCGCAACATCGTCCTCGGGATCGTGATCGCCGTCGTCGGCCTGCTCGTCCTCCTGGGCGGGGTCGTCATCGACTCCATCCTGGTGGGGGTCCTGGGCTTCGTCGTGATGGGCGCGGGTGTCTACGTCGCCACGCTGCGCTCCGGCAAGCCCCGCTCCGGCGGCGAGGCCGGCAAGGGGGGACCTCCCCGCAGGTCGTCGCCCTTCCTGCAGAACCTCGAGGAGCGCTGGGACCAGCGCAACTCCGGAGGCCCGTCCACCTGACCGGTCCCGCCCGGGCGCGGAGCCGGTCGCAGGACGCCCACCGCAGGGCGCCGCCCGGCCGGACCGGCCCCGTCCCTCCACCTCCCACCACCGAGCCGCCGCACGACGGCGCGCAGCGTCCGAGCAGCTCCCCGGTGCACCACCGGGGAGCTTTTGCATGTCCCGGGAGCTCCTCGCCGAGTGTGCCCCCACCGTCCTCCCCATCGCCGTCACCCGCGGTGCCCGCCACGCAGCGACCGGCGTCCTCCACTGTCCTCCCCGGCGTGCCGTCCCGGCGTCCGCCGCGGCGCGCCCCGGGGTCCTCCACCGCCCTCCCCGCCGGACGCTTCCCGTGTCCGCCGCGGCGCGCCGCTCCGTCCTCCGCTCTCCTCCCCGCCGCCGTTCTCCGCGGCGCGGCCCCGCCCACCTGGGGTGATGCCCGCCGCGGACCTCGGGGGCCGCGCCACGCCGCGGCGCACGGGCTCCGCGTTCGTTGACCGGGGAGTGAAGTGGAGTAAAGTGGGGCGAAGAGATGGATCTGGGAGAACTCTCGGGCTGGAGAGGCGGTGAGCATGTTTCTCGGAACGTACTCACCCCGTCTCGACGAGAAGGGCCGCCTGATCCTGCCGGCGAAGTACCGGGAGGAGCTGGCGGAGGGACTCGTCCTGACCCGTGGTCAGGAACGGTGTCTCTACGTGTTCAGCGTCCGCGAGTTCGAGCGGGTCCACGAGCAGCTGAGGGCGGCACCACTGTCCTCGAAGCAGGCCAGGGACTACATCCGGGTCTTTCTCTCGGGCGCCTCGGACGAGGTCCCGGACAAGCAGGGCCGAGTCACCATACCGCCGCCGTTGCGGGACTACGCCGGGCTGGACCGGGAGCTCGCCGTCATCGGCGCGGGCACCCGGGCGGAGATCTGGGACGCCCAGGCGTGGAACGACTACCTGAACGAGAAGGAGGCCGTCTTCTCCGAGACCGAGGAGGAAGTGGTGCCCGGGCTCTTCTGAGCGCACGGCCGCCGAGACCACCCGCGGAGCACGCGGGGCCGCTTCCCGGATGAGATCTCCAGCCGCACAGCCGTCACCGTCCTGACTCACCTTCCCCTGAGCCAGGCCGGATTCGAGGGACGGCCAGCGGATGGGGTTCTGATCCTGGAAGGCCCGCCGCCGCACCACGGCGTCGACCCGGCGCCGGCCACCGAAGACCGTTCCACCGTCGACCGCCGAAGAGAGGGCCCATGGCGCAACGCCCAGCCGAGCAGCTCCACGTCCCCGTGCTGCTCGATCGGTGCCTCGACCTGATGGCTCCCGCGCTCGGCGAGAACGACGCCGTGGCGGTGGACGCGACGATGGGCATGGGCGGTCACTCCGAGGCACTGCTGCGGCGCTTCCCCGGCCTCCAGCTGGTGGCCATCGACCGGGACCCGCAGGCCCACGCGCTGGCAGGCTCGCGGCTCATCCCGTTCGGGGACCGGTTCCACCCCGTGCACACGACCTACGACCGGATCCCGGAGGCCCTCGGCAGGCACGGGTTCGACCACGCGGACGCGGTGCTCTTCGACCTCGGGGTCTCCTCCTTCCAGCTCGACGAGCGCGAGCGCGGTTTCGCCTACTCCTACGACGCGCCCCTCGACATGCGCATGGACTCCACGGCGCCGGTCACGGCCCAGGACGTGGTCAACGACTACAGCGAGGAGGACCTGCGCCGGATCCTGCGGGACTGGGGCGAGGAGCGGTTCGCCGGCCGCATCGCCCGGGCGATCGTGGCGCAGCGGGCCAGGACCCCGCTGCGGACCACGGGCGAGCTCGTGGAGGTCGTGCGCGGGGCCGTGCCCCAGGGCGCCCAGCACCGCAAGGGGCACCCGGCGAAGCAGACGTTCCAGGCGCTGCGGATCGAGGTCAACGAGGAGCTCGAGGTCCTGCGCCGGGCGATCCCCGCCGCACTGGACGCCGTGCCCGTCGGCGGCCGCGTCGTGGCCATGAGCTACCACTCCCTCGAGGACCGGATCGTCAAGCAGGCCTTCGCGCGCGGAGCCGCCTCGACGGCGCCGAAGGGCTTCCCCGTGGAGCTCGACCAGCACAAGCCCACCCTGCGGGTCCTGACCCGCGGGACGGAGACCCCCACGCCCCGGGAGATCGACGAGAACCCCCGTGCTGCCTCCGCGCGACTGCGCGCGGTGGAGCGCATCCGAGAGCACGTCCCCCCCACAGCACAGAACGCGCAGAGGTACACGGCATGAGCGGAACCGGACTCCAGCGACGCAGCGCACCCCCGGCCTCCGCGCGCACAGGCATCGGTGCCTGGGCCGGGCGGCGGGGGCAGCGCCCGCCGGTGGAGGGCACCTCGGCTCGTCAGCTGAGCACTCCGGCACCGCACACCGAGGAGCCGGCCGGGTCGACCCGGGCCCCGCTGTCCGTGGTCCCGGGCCGGGCGCGCCGGCAGCGGGTCTCCACCGTGGTGCTCAGCCTGGTGGCGCTCGTGGTGGCGCTGGCCTCCATCCTGGTCCTGAACATCCAGATCTCCGGCGGCCAGTACCGGCTCGTGGAGCTGCGCGCCCAGGAGCAGGCCCTCAGCCAGCAGAACGAGGCGCTCACCCAGGACCTCGAGTTCTACAACGCCCCGCAGAACCTCGCGGTGATGGCGACGGACCTCGGCATGGTCCCCGCGCAGGGCTCGGGCACGGTCGACCTCACGGACGGGACGGTCGAGGGCGATCCGCTGCCCGCGCAGCCCCAGGAGGACCACGAGATCCTGGTCGACCACGCCCACCAGACCGGCTCCGAGGCCGCGGACCGCGCCGCCCAGCGCGCCGAGGACCGTGAGCGGGAGAAGACGGAGCAGGAGCGGGAGGACGCCGATCGCCGGGCCCGCGAGGACACGGCGCCCGCCGGTGCCGCGGAGGCTGACGGCGGCTCCCTCTCGGCCCCGCCGCAGCGCACGCCCGGGGAGTGACCGGGGGCACCGGCCCCCGCATCCGTCGGCAGCAGCCCACCCCGGACATCTCCCAGTCGCAACCAGGAACGAGGCAGACACGTGGCACGCGCACGCTCGACGTCCGACGCCCCCCGCGGCATCGGCCGCAGCCACATCGGCGTCGTTCTCGTGCTCGGCCTGCTGGTGGTCCTCGGGATCCGCCTCGTGTGGGTGCAGGGCTTCGACGTCGCCGGCCGGGCCGAGGCCGCCGCGGGCGAGCGGTCCCGCACCGAGGTGGTCCCCGCCCTGCGCGGCGAGATCCGCGACACCCACGGCAACGTCCTCGCCCGCACGCTGCAGCGCTACGACGTCACGGTCGACCAGTCCCTGGTGCGCGAGTTCGAGCGGCCCCTCGCGGACGGCACCACCGAGACCGTGACCCCCACCCAGGCGGTGTACCAGCTCGCCGACGCCCTCGAGCTCGAGGACACCGAGGTCAAGGACGCCCTCGACGGCGACAAGCAGTTCGAGTACGTGGCCCGCGGGGTCACGCCCGAGCAGTGGAACACCGTGCGCGAGCTCGGCCTGCCCTACGTGTACGGGCAGCCGTCGTCCGACCGCATCTACCCCAACGGCCCGGTGGGCGGCAGCGTGGTCGGCTTCATGGGCGGGGACGACGAGGCGCTCGGCGGGATCGAGCAGACCCAGGACGAGCTGCTGCGCGGCACCGACGGGAGCCGGACCTTCGAGATCAGCGCTGACGGCGTGCGGATCCCGGTGGCCCCTCAGGAGGAGAGCCCGGTGGAGGACGGCTCCTCGGTGCAGCTGTCGGTCGACAGCGACGTGCAGTTCTTCGCCCAGCAGGCGGTCACGGAGCGCGCCGAAGAGCTCGACGCCGAGTGGGGCACCGCCGTGGTCATGCGGATCGAGGACGGCGCGGTGCTGGCGCTGGCCGACTCCTCGACCGTGGACCCCAACGACATCGGCTCCGCGGAGGCCGAGGACCTGGGAGCCCGTGCCGTCACCCAGGCCGTGGAACCCGGGTCCACCCAGAAGATCCTCACCGCGGCGGCCGTCGTGGAGGAGGGTGTGGCCACGCCGTACACGGAGGTCACGGTGCCTCCGTTCCTGGAGATCGACGGGCAGAAGATCACCGACGCCTTCGACCACGGCGAGCAGCGGCGCACGTTCACCGGGATCATCGCCGACTCGATGAACACCGGCACCGTCCTGGTCGGCGGCAGGCTGGCCCCGGAGCAGCGCCACGAGTGGATGCAGCGTTTCGGCGTGGGCGAGACCACGGGGATCGAGCTGCCCGGCGAGTCGCCCGGCATCCTCACGGGCGCCGACCAGTGGGACGTGCGCCAGCAGTACACGGTGCTCTTCGGGCAGGGCGTGGCCCAGACCCCGCTGCGCACGGCGACGATCTTCCAGGCCATCGGCAACGGCGGGGTCCAGGTGGAGCCCCGTGTCGTCGAGTCCGTCCTCGACCCCGACGGCACCAGCACCCCGGTCGAGCGGCCCGAGGGCGAGCGGATCGTCTCCGAGGAGACGGCGGAGCAGGTGCTCGACATGATGGAGGTCACCGTCACCCAGGGCGGCGCCAAGGAGGCCGCCGTGGAGGGCTACCGCGTGGGCGGCAAGACCGGCACCGCAGAGGCCCCCAGCCCCGAGGGCGGCTACGACGGCTACACCACCTCCTTCGTGGGGGTCGCCCCGATCGAGGACCCCCAGTACCTGGTGGCGGTCACGCTCCAGCGGCCTCAGGGTGACGTGCGCGCGATCGGCACCACCCCCACCTTCAGCAAGATCATGGGACAGGTGCTGCGCCACTACGACGTTCCGCCCTCGACCACCGAACCTGTCAGGATCCCGTTGCGCACGGACGACGCGGAGGAGGCGGACGAGGCGGAGGAGACGGCGCCGGTGGACACCCCGCCGGGCGTCGAGGCGCCGGAGGACGGCGGCGCCGCGGACGGCGCCCCGGCCGAGACCGGGGCCGGCGCCGGGACCGGGGCCCCCGCGAGCGCTGCTCCTGTCCCGGCGGCGTCCCGGCGGGCCGACGGGGGCGACTAGACTTCCATATCGCCGTGCCCGGCCACCCCCTCCGGGCCTGCCCCCCCGCTCCCGGCGGACCACCCACCCGCCGCCCAGACCACGAAGGACGTTGATGGACGCGACAGCCCAGCAGGGACACGACGCGCAGACGATGCGCCCCGCCCGGCCCCGGCCGCTGAGCCTCGCGGAGACCGCCCGGCTCGCGGGCGGGACGGCACCGTCCCGCGCCGTCGACGTCACCGGCATCTCGCTGGACTCCCGGGAGCTGCGTCCCGGCGACCTCTACGCGGCACTGCCCGGCGCCCGCACCCACGGGGCCCGGTTCGCCGAGGCCGCCGAGCGCTCGGGCGCCGCCGCGGTGCTCACCGACGCCGAGGGCGCCGCGCTCCTCCGGCACGCCGGCATCCGGCTGCCCGTGGTCGAGGCCCCGGACCCCCGCCGGTCCGTGGGCGCGATCGCCGCGCGCGTCTACGGCTCCCGGCCGGAGGACGGGACCGCCCCGGCACTGTTCGCGGTGACCGGCACCAACGGCAAGACGACCACGACCTACTTCACCAACTCGGTGCTCCGCGCCCTGGGCCAGCGCACGGGGCTGATCGGGACGATCGAAATCCTCGCGGGCGACGAGTCGATCCCCTCCCGGCTCACCACCCCGGAGGCCCCGCACGTGCACGCGTTGCTCGCGCTCATGCGCGAGCGCGGCATCACGGCGGCGTCCATGGAGGTCTCCTCCCACGCCCTGCAGTTCCACCGGGTGGACGGGGTCCGTTTCGACGTCGCCGGGTTCACGAACCTGACCCAGGACCACCTCGACCTGCACGGGTCGATGGACGAGTACTTCGCGGTCAAGGCCCAGCTGTTCACCCCGCAGCGGACCCGCCGGGCCGTCGTCGTGGTCCAGGACGAGGACGACGTCTGGGGCCTGCGGATGGCCGAGCACGCGCGGGAGCAGCTCGGCACGGACCTGGTGGACACGGTCGCCCTGCGCGGCGGCGTGCCCGGGGACCGGGACGCCGGACCGGCCCGGACCGGCGCGGACTGGACACTGACCACCCTGACCCGCCGCGGGATCGGCCACTCCTTCGCGCTGCGGCACCGGGACGGCCGGGCGCTGCGCGTGTCCACGGCGCTGCCGGGCGACTTCAACGTGGCCAACGCCGCGCTCGCCGTGGTCATGGTCGTGGCCTCCGGGATCGACGTCGCCGACGTGCAGCGCGTCCTCGACGAGGCGGACCCCCTCACCACGGACGTGCCCGGGCGGATGCAGCTCGTCGGCACCCAGCCGACCGCCGTCGTCGACTTCGCGCACAACCCGGACGCCCTGCGCCGCGCGCTCGCCGCCGTCGAACCGCCCGACGAGGAGGGCCGGGTCATCGTGGTCTTCGGCGCCACGGGGGAGCGGGACCGGTCGAAGCGCCCGATCATGGGGGAGATCGCCGCCCGCCACGCGGACGTCGTGATCGTCACCGACGACGATCCGCACGACGAGGACGCCGGCGCGATCCGCGCCGAGGTCGCCGCCGGGGCGTTCGCGGCCCGCGACGCCGGGGCCCGGGCCCAGGAGGTGCTCGTGCTCGAGCCCCGGGCCGTGGCCATCCGCGCCGCGGTGGCCATGGCGGGGCGGGCCGACTCCGTGCTCGTGGCCGGCCGCGGGCACGAGACGGTCCAGGAGATCCGGGGCGTGGACCACCCGCTGGACGACAGGGAAGAGCTGCGGGCCGCGCTGGCCGACGGGCAGCAGGACCGTTGGGAGAACCGATGATCGAAGTGACCGCCGCACAGCTCGTGCAGATCACGGGCGGGCGCGCCGTCGGCGCTGCCGCCGGGGCGCGCGTCGTCCAGCACGTCACGACCGACTCGCGCGAGGCGCGTCCCGGGACGCTGTTCGTCGCCAAGCCGGGCGAGGTCACCGACGGCCACGAGTACGTGGGCGCCGCGTTCGCCGCCGGCGCCGTCCTCGCCCTCGTCGAGCGCGAGGTCGACGACGCCGCGGGTGTCACCTACCCGGGCGTGCTGGTCGCCGACGCGGTGGAGGCGATGGGTCAGCTGGCCGCCTGGGTCGTGGCCCAGCTGCGCGCCGACCACGAGGTGAAGGTCATCGCCGTCACCGGCTCCGTCGGCAAGACCACCACCAAGGACCTCTTGCAGGGCGTCTTCGCCGCGGAGGGCCCGACGGTCGCGCCCCGCGGCTCGTACAACGGAGAGGTCGGTGTCCCGCTGACCGTCTTCGAGGCCGAGCCGGACACCCGGTTCCTCATCATCGAGATGGGCGCGACCAGGATCGGCAACATCGACTACCTGTGCCGGATGGTCCGCCCCGACGTCGGGGTGGTGCTGTGCGTGGGCTCCGCCCACGCGGGCGAGTTCGGCGGGGTCGCCAACATCGCCCGCGCCAAGGGCGAGCTCGTCGAGTCCCTGCGGGCCGACGGCGTGGCGGTCCTCAACGACGACGACGCCCAGGTCCGCCAGATGCACCGCCGCACCGCCGCGCCCGTGCTGTTCTTCGGGGAGTCCCCGGTCAACGCGCTGCCCGACGTCCCGGCCGCCCGGGTGCACGCCTCCGCGATCCGGCTCGGGCCCGGCGGCAGCCCGGAGTTCCGCCTGCACTTCCCCGACGGCTCCGAGCACGGGGTCGTCTCCCGGCTCATCGGCGAGCACCACGTCTCCAACCTGCTCGCCGCAGCGTCCGCGGCCTTCGTGGCCGGGGTCGCCCCGGAGCGCATCGCGGCCTCGCTCAACGCCCAGGGCGCCGCGAGCCGGTGGCGGATGGAGCGCACCGAGCGGGCCGACGGGGTCACGGTGATCAACGACGCCTACAACGCCAACCCGCAGTCGATGCGGGCCGCGCTGCAGACCCTGGCCCAGCTGGGCCGGGGCTCCGGCGGGTCCGGGCCCCGCCGCACCTGGGCGGTGCTCGGCGGCATGCTCGAGCTCGGCGACAGCACGGTCGAGGAGCACGACACCCTGGGCCGCATGGTCGTGCGGCTCAACGTCTCCAAGCTCATCGCGGTCGGCGACCTCGCCCGCCCGGTGTACGACGCCGCCCAGCTCGAGGGCTCGTGGGGCAACGAGGCCACCTGGGCGGCGACCCCGGAGGACGCCGAGGAGATCCTGCGCCAGGAGCTCGCGCCCGGCGACGTCGTGCTCTTCAAGTCCTCCAACGCCGCCGGCCTGGCGGTGCTGGGCGACCGGGTGGCCGCCCGCGCCGGGGGCGGCGCCGGCGACCCGGCCCCGGGCAACGACGCCCCGGCGCACGGCGACCACTGGCTCTCGGCCGGCCCCTTCGTCAACGCCGCCCTCGACCCGAGCGGGAGGCCCACCACCCCGGGACCCTCCACGGAGGGGAACGAGCCGGCATGATCCAGATCCTCATGGCGGCCTGCTTCGCCCTGGTGCTGTCCCTCTTCGGCACCCCGGCCTTCATCAAGTTCCTGGCCCGGCGCGGCTACGGCCAGTTCATCCGGGACGACGGCCCCACCAGCCACCACACCAAGCGCGGAACGCCCACCATGGGCGGCGTGGCGATTCTCGGCTCCGTGGTGGCCGCCTACGCCCTGACGCACCTGATCTCCGGGATGCTGTGGCCCTCCTACGGGGGCGTCACCCTCTCCGGGCTCTCCGCGCTGCTGCTGATGCTCGGCATGGGCTTCGTCGGGTTCATCGACGACTACAAGAAGATCGCCAAGAAGCAGAACCTCGGGCTCAGCCCCGTGGGCAAGATCGTCCTCCAGGGCCTCATCGGCACCGCGTTCGCCCTGCTCGTGCTGCTCGTCCCCGGCCCGCAGGGCGCGACCCCGGCGTCCTCCGCGATCTCCGTGACCCGCGACACCTCCCTCGACCTCGCGTTCGCGGGCACCGCGGTCGGAGCCGCCCTGTTCGTGGTCTGGGTGAACCTGATCGCCACCGCCACGACCAACGCCGTGAACCTCACCGACGGCCTCGACGGCCTCGCCACCGGTGCGTCCATCCTCGTGTTCAGCGGCTACCTGCTGATCGCCATGTGGCAGAACACCCACCTGTGCGGTTCCGTGGTCCGGGGGGTCTGCTACGAGGTGCGCGACGCCGCCGACCTGGCCCTCACCGCCGCCGCCCTGGTCGGGGCCCTCGTGGGCTTCCTGTGGTGGAACACCTCTCCGGCGAAGATCTTCATGGGCGACACGGGCTCCCTCGGGCTCGGCGGCGCGCTCGCCGCGTTCGCGGTGCTCACCCGCACCGAGCTGCTGCTCGTGCTCATCGCCGGGCTGTTCGTCGTCATCACGGTCTCCGTCATCCTGCAGGTCGGCTACTTCAAGCTCTCCGGCGGCAAGCGCATCTTCAAGATGGCGCCGCTGCAGCACCACTTCGAGCTCAAGGGCTGGAACGAGGTGACCATCGTGGTCCGCTTTTGGATCATCGCCGGGCTGTTCGTCGCGGCCGCGCTCGGCGTCTTCTACGGCGACTGGCTGCTCTCCCACGGAGGAATGATCCAATGATCCACGCGAGCAACGACAACCCCGACCTGGACCGGCCGCGCCTGGCCGGGCTCACCTCGTGGGACGCGGACTGGGCCGGGCTGCGCGTGGTCGTCGCCGGCATCGGCGTGTCGGGCTTCGCCGCCGCGGACACCCTGATCGAGCTCGGCGCCCGCGTCGTCGTCGTCGACGGGGCGGACACCCCGGGGACCCGGGCGAAGGCCGACACCCTGCGGATCGTGGGCGCCGCCGACGTCCTGCTGGGGGAGGGCGCCCAGGAGACCGTGCCCGACGTCGAGGGCGCCCGCCCCGAGCTGGTGGTCACCTCTCCGGGGCTGCGGCCCGACCATCCCCTGCTGGCCGCCGCGGCCGCCGAGGGCATCCAGATCTGGGGCGACGTCGAGCTCGCCTGGCGGGTCCGCGAGCGCGCCGGGCGCCGGACCGCCGAGTGGGTGTGCATCACCGGCACCAACGGCAAGACCACCACGGTGGGGATGACCGCGTCGATGCTGCGGGCCGCCGGGCTCACCGCGGCTGCCGTCGGCAACGTGGGCACCCCCGTCCTGGACGCGCTGCGCGAGCCGGTCGAGCACGACGTCCTCGCCGTGGAGCTGTCCAGCTTCCAGCTGCACTGGACGTCCTCGATGTCGCCGCTGGCGTCCGTGGTGCTCAACGTGGCCGAGGACCACGTGGACTGGCACGGCGGCTACGCGAACTACGTGGCGGACAAGTCCCGGATCTACGAGCACACCCGGGTGGCCTGCGTCTACAACGCCCAGCAGGCCGAGACCGTGCGCATGGTGGAGGCGGCCGACGTCGTGGAGGGCTGTCGCGCCGTGGGCTTCACCCTCGAGACGCCCGACGTCAGCATGCTCGGGGTCGTGGAGGACCTGCTCGTGGACCGCGCCTTCCTCGACGACCGCCGCGGCTCCGCCCTCGAGCTCGCCTCGATCACCGACACCGGCCCCCTTCCCACGCCCCACGGCGTGATCAACGCCCTGGCCGCCGCGGCGCTGGCCCGGGCGGCCGGTGCCCCGCCGGAGGCCGTGCGGGAGGGGCTGCGCGCCTGGGAGCCCGGCGACCACCGGATCCAGGCCGTCGCCACGACGCACGGCGTGCTGTGGATCAACGACTCCAAGGCCACCAACCCGCACGCCGCCGACGCGGCCCTGTCCGCGTTCGACTCCGTGGTGTGGATCGCCGGCGGGCTGTCCAAGGGGGTCTCCTACGACCGGCTCGTCGCCCGGCACGCCGGCCGGCTGCGGACCGTGGTGCTCATCGGCACGGACAACGACTCGCTGCTCGCCGCGCTCGCCGCGCACGCCCCGGAGGTCCCCGTCCTGCGGACCGCCGAGCGTCCCGGGCACGCGGCGGGCGACGCCGTGATGGGCGAGGCCGTCCGCCTCGCCCACGAGGTCGCGCAGCAGGGCGACACGGTGCTGATGGCCCCGGCGTCCGCCTCGATGGACCAGTTCAGCTCCTACGCCCACCGCGGTGACGCGTTCGTCCGGGAGGTCGCCGACATCGTGGGACGGCTCTCATGACGCAGGTGCAGGACCGGGCGGGGCTCGCGCAGACGGCCCGCGGATCCCTGGGCGGGGCGCGCCGCTTCTGGCGGGCCCTCGTGGACGGTCCGCTCATCCACTCCTACTACGCGCTGGCCGGCTCCGTGCTGCTGCTCACGGCCATCGGCATCATGATGGTCCTCTCCGCCTCGGCGGTCGAGTCCATCTCGGCGCAGGAGTCCGCGTACTCGTACTTCGTCAAGCAGGCCACCTTCGGGGGGATCGGCGTGCTCCTGATGTTCGCCCTGTCCTTCGTGCCCACCGTCTGGTACCGCAGGGGCTCCACCGGACTCCTGGTCCTCGCCGTGCTGCTGCTCATGCTCGTCTTCACCCCGCTCGGGCAGGAGATCAACGGCAACCGGAACTGGATCGTGGTGGGCGGGCAGTCCTTCCAGCCGTCCGAGGCCGCCAAGCTCGCCGTCGCCATCTGGCTGGCGATGGTCCTCGCCCGGCAGGGGGACGCCGTGCGGGACTGGCGCCAGGCCCTGTGGCCGTCGGGCCTGGGCATCAGCATCCCCGCCCTGATGATCGTGCTCGGAGACGACGTCGGCACGGCGCTGGTCTTCGTGCTGATCTACGCGGCCGCCCTGTTCTTCGCCGGGGCGCCCCTGCGGCTCTTCGCGCTCGCGGCCGCCGGGGCCGCGCTGGTCGGCACGCTGGCGGTGGTCACCGCGCCCCACCGCGTGGACCGGATCACCGGCTGGCTGTTCGGGGAGTGCGGCGCCACCGACGCCTGCTACCAGGCCCAGCAGGGGCTCAACGCCCTCGCCTCGGGCGGCTGGTGGGGCGTGGGGCTGGGCCAGTCCCGGCTCAAGTACAACTACGTCCCCGAGGCGCACAACGACTACATCTTCTCGATCATCGGCGAGGAGCTGGGCCTGCTGGGGACGGTGCTGATCCTCGCCCTCTTCGCCGTCATGGCGCTGGCGATGGCCCGCGTCATCCTGCGCGCCCGCAGCAGCTTCGTCCGGATCGCCACCGCCTGCATCGTGACCTGGCTCGTCGGCCAGGCGTTCATCAACATCGGCATGGTCACGGGAGTGCTGCCCGTGATCGGCGTACCCCTCCCGTTCATCAGCTACGGTGGGTCGTCGCTGCTGATGAGCCTCGCGGCCGTCGGCGTCGTGATGTCCTTCACCCGGCTGCCGCGCCGGATCCAGGTCCCCACCCGCACCCCCCGCCCCCGCACCCCGAACGAGGATCGCGCATGACACCGTCCGAACCCACCCCCGGGGGCCCCGCGCCGTCGGTCCTGCTGGCCGGCGGAGGCACCGCCGGGCACGTCAGCCCCCTGCTGGCCGTGGCCGCCGCGCTGCGGGAACAGGCCCCGGGCGCCCGGCTCACGGCGGTGGGCACCGCGTCCGGGATGGAGACCCGGCTCGTCCCGCAGGCCGGTCTCGAGCTCGAGCTCGTCGACCGGGTGCCGCTGCCCCGGCGGCCCTCCGTGGACCTCGTCCGGCTGCCCGGGCGGCTCCTCGGCGCCGTGCGGCAGGCCGGGGGCATCCTGGACCGGGTCCGGCCCGACGTGGTGCTCGGCGTCGGTGGATACGTCTGCACCCCCGTCTACCTCGCCGCCGCCCGGCGCGGCCTGCCCATCGTGGTCCACGAGGCCAACGCCCGGCCGGGCCTGGCCAACCGGGTCGGCGCGCGCTGGGCCAGGACCGTGGCCGCCGCGTTCCCCGGCACCCCGCTGCGCGGAGCCGTGACCGTCGGCATGCCCATGCGCCGGGAGATCTCCCACCTGGACCGGGAGGCGCTGCGCGCCGAGGCCCGCCGGTCCTTCGGGCTCGACCCCGACCTCCCCACCGTCGTGGTCACCGGCGGCTCCTCGGGCGCCCTCGCCATGAACCGCACCGTGGCGGGCATCGCCGAGGAGGTCGCCGCGCACGACTACCAGCTGCTCCACGTCACCGGCCGGGGCAAGCAGCTCACCCGGGACGACGGCGCGCCGCTGAGCGCCCCCGGCTACGTGCAGGTCGAGTACGTGGACGGCATGGAGCGCGTCTACGCCGCCGCGGACCTGCTGGTGGCCCGCGCCGGCGCCGCGACCGTCTCGGAGGTCGCGGCCGTCGGCCTGCCCGCCGTGTTCGTCCCCCTGCCCGTCGGCAACGGCGAGCAGGAGCTCAACGCCGCCTCCCTCGTGGCGGCCGGTGCGGCGCAGCTCGTCCCCGACGACGCGTTCACCCCCGTCTGGTACCGCCGGCACGTGCACCCCCTGCTGGCCGACCCCGACCGGCTCGCGGCGATGGCCGCCGCGAGCCGTGGCCACGGCGTGCGCGACGCCGACACCGTGCTGGCACGGCTGATCCTCGAGGAGGTCCCCGGTGCGCGCTGAGCACGAGACCGACCCCGGCCTGCTCGGCCGGGTCCACTTCATCGGCATGGGCGGAGCCGGGATGTCCGCCGTCGCGAAGCTCATGCTCGCCCGCGGCGTGCCGGTCAGCGGCTCCGACCGCCAGGACTCCCCGGCGCTGCGCCAGCTCCAGGACCTGGGCGCCACCGTGTTCGTGGGTCAGCACGCCGACCACGTCGCCGGGGCGCAGACGGTGGTCGTGTCCACCGCGATCCCGCCCGAGGACCGCGAGTACTCCGCCGCCCGGGCCGCCGGACTGCGCGTGCTCCACCGCTCCGAGGCGCTCGCGGCCGCGATGCACGGCCGGGCGGTCGTCGCCGTGGCCGGCACGCACGGCAAGACGACCACGAGCGCGATGGCCGCGCTGGCGCTGCACAGCGCCGGGCTCGGGCCCTCCTGGGCCATCGGCGCCCACGTGGCCGACCTCGGCTCCAACGCGGCCCTCGGCCCAGGACCGTGGTTCGTGGCGGAGGCCGACGAGTCCGACGGCTCCTTCCTGGCGTACGGTCCGCGGATCGCCGTGGTCACCAACATCGAGCCCGACCACCTCGACTTCTACGCCTCCCGCGAGGCCTTCTTCCGGGCCTTCGACGAGTTCGCCGCAACGCTGCTCGGGGACGGGCTGCTCGTGGCCTGCCAGGACGACCCCGGCTCGCGGGCGCTCGCGGAGCGCCACCGGGCCGCCGGCGGACGGGTGGTCAGCTACGGCACGGACCCGGGATCCGACGTCCAGGTGGTCCCCGGGGAGGCCGACGGGCTGCGCACGAGCAGCACCCTGCTGCTGGGCGAGGGCGCGGACCGCCGCGAGGAGCGGCTCGAGCTCGTGGTCCCGGGCCGGCACAACGTCCTCAACGCGACCGCCGCCTTCTGCGTGGCCGTCGAGGCCGGCGTCCCGCCTGCTGACGCGGTGCGCGGGCTGGCCGGGTTCCACGGCTCCGCCCGGCGCTTCGACCTGCGGGGCGAGGCGGACGGGGTCCGGGTCTTCGACGACTACGCCCACCACCCCACCGAGGTGGTCGCGGCGCTCACGGCCGCCCGGGAGGTCGCGGCCGGGCACCGGGTGATCGCCATCTTCCAGCCGCACCTGTTCTCCCGCACGCGCGAGTTCGCGGCCGAGTTCGCCGACGCCCTCGCGCTGGCCGACGAGGCTCTGGTCATCGACATCTTCGCCGCGCGGGAGCAGCCCGTCGCCGGCCTCACGAGCGCGATCGTCACCGACCGTGCCCCCGCCCACGTCCGTTACGTGCCGGACGGCGCCGACGCGGTCGCCGAGGCCGCGCAGGCCGCACGGCCCGGGGACCTGGTGCTCACGGTGGGCGCCGGGGACGTCACCGCCCTCGGCCCCCGGCTCGTGGACCGGCTCGGGGACCGCTGATGAGCCGTCACGGCCGACCGCACCAGCCCCGGTTCGGGGACTCCACCGGGGACTCCACCGGGAACTCCGCCGGGGACGGCCCCGTTCCCGGAACCGCTGACGGGCCCTTGCCGGAGACCTCCACGGGCCCCGTCCCGGAGCGTGTCCCCGCACCGCCGGGAAGTCCCCGACCCGGGGACCCGCCCCGGTCCGGGAGCACCGCCTCCGGGAGCACCACCGCTTCCGGCGGAACCGTTCCGCAGGGCGGGCGCGTGCGCGTGAAC
Source organism: Kocuria nitroreducens (assembly GCF_042879195.1). Lineage (NCBI taxonomy): Bacteria > Bacillati > Actinomycetota > Actinomycetes > Micrococcales > Micrococcaceae > Kocuria > Kocuria nitroreducens. The sequence goes on along the minus strand of NZ_JBHZTC010000002.1, from coordinate 174,458 downwards.
GACGGGACCAAGGTCACGCCGCTGGCCGACGAGGACGACCTCGAGGAGGTCCCGGCCGCCGGCGGCCGGTTCAGTGCCTGGCGGCGGACCCGGCAGGAGCGCGCCGCCTCCCGGACGCTCACCGCCTCCCGGCTCCCCCCGGAGGACGAGCCCGCGCGGGCCGGTTCCACTGCCGTCGGAGCCACGGTCGTCGCCTTTCCCGCCTCGCCAGGAGCCCGTCGCCGGCGCCGCCGGATCGGCGCGGTCCTCGGCCTGCTGGCCGCCCTCGCGGTGCTCGCCGGCGTCCTGTTCCTCTCCCCGGCGCTCGCCGTGCGGGACGTCTCGGTGCGCGGCGCCGAGCTGACGGACCCGGCGCGCGTCGAGTCCGCGCTCGACGTCTACCGGGGCGTCCCGCTGACCCGGATCTCCAAGGAGGAGGTGCGGGACCGGGTGGGGCGGATCCCGCAGGTCCGCTCCATCGAGGTCCTGCTCGAGCCGCCGCACCACCTCGTGGTGGCGCTGCACGAGCGCGTGCCCGTGGCGGCGATCGAGGACGGCGACGACTTCGTGGTCGTCGACTCGGAGGGGGTGGAGCTGATGACCGCCGGCTCGGCGGAGGAGGCGGGCGTGCCCGTCGTCACGGGCGGCCGCGACGTGCTCGCGAGCGAACGGTTCGAGGCCATCGCCGACGTGCTGGCCGCCCTGCCGGAGTCCGTGCTCGCCCAGTTGCGCACCGCCTCGGCCGAGTCCCTGTCCTCGGTGGAGCTGGCGTTCACGGACGGCCGCATGGTCGTCTGGGGCACCGCCGAGGACAGCGAGCTGAAGTCGCAGGTGCTGCGGGAACTCGTCGAGGCGCGCGGCGCCGGCAGCGGCGTCGAGACCTACGACGTGTCGAGTCCGACGCGGCCCGTGGTGCGCTGACGGACGACGTCCGCGCTCACGTTCCACCAGAGGTCGAGAGAAGGGCCGAATCTGGGTACGACGTGCGGTTTTGGCGAAAAGTGTCGAAAGCGGTATGGCTTGTCGTGCAGGTGGTCCCCGTCGTTGTTAGTCTTGACCCCGACATCGAACCACCGGGAGAGCAGCGGACGGCCTGAGAGTCAACCTTGGATAGAAGGTTGAGCAACGGCTCGCGTTCCCGGACCCGAACCATCTCGAGTTAGGTACCCATGGACTCCTCCACCCCCCAGAACTACTTGGCCGTCATCAAGGTCGTCGGAATCGGCGGCGGCGGCGTCAACGCCGTCAACCGGATGATCGAGGAGGGGCTGCGCGGCGTCGAGTTCATCGCGATCAACACCGACGCGCAGGCCTTGCTGATGAGCGACGCCGACGTCAAGCTCGACGTCGGGCGCGAGCTCACGCGTGGCCTGGGCGCCGGCGCCAACCCCGACGTCGGGCGCCAGGCGGCGGAGGACCACCACGAGGAGATCGAGGAGGTCATCAAGGGGGCCGACATGGTCTTCGTGACCGCCGGCGAGGGCGGCGGCACCGGCACCGGCGGCGCCCCCGTGGTCGCCCGCATCGCGCGCTCCCTGGGGGCCCTGACCATCGGTGTCGTCACCCGCCCGTTCACCTTCGAGGGCCGCCGCCGGTCCAACCAGGCGGAGAACGGGATCGAGATGCTGCGCGACGAGGTCGACACCCTCATCGTGATCCCCAACGACCGGCTGCTGTCCATCTCCGACCGCAACGTGTCCATGCTGGACGCCTTCAAGTCCGCGGACCAGGTGCTGCTCTCCGGCGTGCAGGGCATCACCGACCTGATCACCACCCCGGGGCTGATCAACCTCGACTTCGCCGACGTGAAGTCCGTGATGCAGGGCGCCGGCTCGGCGCTCATGGGCATCGGCGCCGCACAGGGCGAGGACCGTGCCGTGAAGGCCGCCGAGCTCGCCATTGCGTCGCCGCTGCTGGAGGCCTCCATCGACGGCGCCCACGGCGTGCTCCTGTCCATCCAGGGCGGCTCCGACCTCGGCCTGTTCGAGATCAACGAGGCCGCCCGCCTGGTGCAGGAGGTCGCCCACCCCGAGGCGAACATCATCTTCGGCGCGGTCATCGACGACGCCCTGGGCGACCAGGCCCGCGTCACCGTCATCGCCGCGGGCTTCGACTCGGTGAGCCCGGAGACCAACGCGAACAACACCAACGCGGCCGCCCAGCAGGCGGCGACCACGCGCGCGGCCTTCGGCTCCGGCGCGGCCCAGCCCGCCGGCCTGGGCCGCGCCCCGCAGCGCGGCGGCGCCCCCTCCTTCAGCCAGCCCTCGACCTCGCAGCGGTGGGCGCAGCCGGTGCAGAACGACGACGTGCCCGACGACGCCGGCTTCGACGTGGACCTGCCGGCCGAGGCCGAGGCCGGCGCCGGGGCGGGATCCGGGCGCAAGGACTCGCTGGACTTCCCCGACTTCCTGAAGTGAGTCCCGCCCCCGGGGGCGGACGCGGAGGACCCGCGTCCGCCCCCGGGCGCTTTGATCCCCGCTCGACCGCCGCCGCCGGCGGCGGCACGACGGGACACGACGAGGCACGGCAGGAGGACCCGGTGTTCTGGTGGCAGGACGACGTGGGCCAGGGCGTCCGGGTGGCGTTCACGGACCGCGGCGCGGGCAACCTCGCGCTGCACACGGGTGACGACGCGGACGCGGTGCGGGCCCGTCGCGCCGCGCTCGAGCGGTCGATGGGCGTCCCCGACGGCGCCCTGGTGTTCCTCGAGCAGGTGCACGGGACCGACGTCGCCGACGCGGACCGGGACGGCCGGCCGGCCGTGCCGACCGCGGACGCCGCGGTCACGGCGGCGGGCGTGCCACTGGCCGTGATGGTCGCCGACTGCGTGCCCGTGCTCCTGGTCGGGGAGGGCCCCCGGGGCCCGCTCACGGCCGTGGCGCACGCCGGGCGCCGCGGACTGCTCGAGGGCGTGCTCGAGCGCACGGTCGAGCAGCTGCGGGCCCGGGGCACGCGCGGGCTGTCGGCGTGGCTCGGGCCCTCGATCTGCGGGAGCTGCTACGAGGTGCCGTCCGCCATGCGCGAGGAGTCCGCCCAGCGGATCCCCGCGGTGGCCGCCACGACGTCCTGGGGCACCCCGGCCCTCGACCTCCGTGCCGGGGCACGGGAGCGGCTGGCCGCCCTCGGGGTCCGCGTCGTCGAGCCGTCGGCGGCCGGCTCCTCCTGCACGTTCGAGAACGAGCGGCTGTCCTCGCACCGGCGGGACCCGGGTTCGGGCCGCATCGTCGGCCTCGTCTGGCGCGCCGGTCCCCGCGGGAAGGACGCCGCATGAGCGCCGACCGGACCGCCGCCCCGGGCGGCGACGATCCGCGGACCCGGGAGATCGCCCGGTCCCTCGACCGGGTGCGCGCCCGGATCACGGACGCGTCGCGACGGAGCGGGGCGGCCGAGGAGCCCGTGCTGGTCGCCGTGACCAAGTTCTTCCCCGCCGCGGACGTGGCCCGCCTGCACGGACTGGGTGTCCGGGACGTGGGGGAGAACCGGGACCAGGAGGCCGCCGCCAAGGCGCGGGAGGTGTCCGGGCTCGTGGACGGACCCCTCACCTGGCACTTCGTCGGCCAGCTCCAGTCCAACAAGGCGAAGTCCGTCGTGCGCTACGCGTCGTGGGTGCACTCCGTGGACCGTGCCTCCCTCGTCACGGCCCTCGGCAAGGCGGTGCAGCGGCACCGTGAGGCCGCGGCGGCCGGGCACGCGGCCCCCGGGCCGTGCGCCGACCAGGACCTGACGTGCCTCGTGCAGGTCTCCCTGGACGCCGAGGAGCGCCGCGGGGGCGCCCGCCCCGAGGACGTCGTCGGGCTCGCCGAGCAGATCGCCCGCACCGAGGGGCTGCGGGCCGGGGGCCTCATGGCCGTCGCCCCGCTGGGGGCGCCCCCGGGACCCGCCTTCGACCGCCTCCAGCAGCTCTCGCAGCAGCTGCGGGACTCCCTCCCGGAGGCCACGGCCGTGTCCGCGGGCATGAGCCAGGACCTCGAGGAGGCGGTCGCCCGGGGAGCCACGCACGTGCGCGTCGGCTCCGATATCCTCGGCCCCCGGGCGCCCGTAGGATAGCTTGGAGGACGGCCCCGCGGGGCCAGGGCCGTACCGCGTCCCGCACAGCTCGACGGGCGCCGGGCGGTCCGAGGATCCCGGAAGTCCCCCCACCGCCGATATCCGCACAGACAGTCAAGGAGAGCACCATGGCCGGAGCGTTGCGCCGCACCATGATCTATCTCGGCCTCGCCGAGACGGACGAGGACTACGACGAGCCGACGCCGTCCCGCCAGGAGCACCAGCCCGCCGTCGCGGTCCGCGAGGAGCCGCGCGAGACCCGCGCCCACGAGTCCACCGCGGTGGCCGTGCCGCGCCGGTCGGCCGAGTACCGGGCGCCGGTCACTCCCATCAAACGCGCCCCCTCCAGCTCTCGAGAGGACAGCTCGACCTTGCGCACGATCACCACGGTCCACCCCCGCTCCTACAACGACGCGAAGTCCATCGGCGAGGCCTTCCGCGAGGGCACGCCCGTCATCATGAACGTCAGCGACATGGGCGACGCCGAGGCCAAGCGCCTGGTCGACTTCTCCGCCGGCCTGGTCTTCGCCCTGCACGGCTCCATCGAACGGGTGACCGGCAAGGTCTTCCTGCTCACCCCGTCCTACGTGGAGGTCGTCGGGCACCCCCCCGGCGGCGAGGACGAGACCGACGACCAGCAGGAGGACTGAGGCGGACCGATGGACGTGTTGCTCTCCGTGCTGTACCTGGCACTGCATCTCGTGTACGTCGCGCTGCTCGCGCGCCTCGTCCTCGACTGGGTGCAGATGTTCGCCCGCAACTGGCGGCCCCGCGGGGCGGCCCTCGTCGGCGCCTCGGCCGTGTACACCGTCACGGACCCGCCGATGCGGTGGCTGCGGCGGATCGTGCCGCCCCTGCGCTTCGGCGGGGTGTCGCTGGACCTCGGGTTTCTCATCCTCATCTTCGCCGTCAGCATCGTGCAGGGCATCGTCGGCTCGATGCTGGCCTGACCCGGTGCCGGACCCCTGCGATGCCGGGTCGGCCTGATGCCGGCTGACCCGATGCCGGCTGACCCGGTGCCGGCTGACCCGGTGCCGGCTGACCCGGTGCCGGCTGACCCGGTGCCGGTCCGACCCGGCCCGCGGCGGACCGGCCTGTACGCTGTAACCGCACGACCACCGGGCGCCGGCCACCGTGCCGCCCCGGCCACGGTCGTACGGATCCCCCGCCGCGGGCCGCGCCCGCGCCCCGCCCACGAAGGAATGCACCCATGGCACTGACGCCCGAAGACGTCATCAACAAGCGGTTCCAGCCCACCAAGTTCCGGGAGGGCTACGACCAGGACGAGGTCGACGACTTCCTCGACGAGATCGTCGTGGAGCTGCGCCGCCTCAACCAGGAGAACACGGACCTCAAGCAGCAGCTCGAGGCCGCCGGTCAGCCCGTCGCCCCCAAGGACTCCGCGCCGTCGCCCGTCTCGGAGCCCGGCCTCCCGGTCGCGGAGGACGCCGTCGGGGCCGAGCCCTCCGCGCCGGTCGCCAGCGGTGCGCAGCAGGACGCGGTGGAGCAGACGGTCCCCGTCGGGGCCGACCTGCCGGAGACCGGTGCCGCCGAGACCGCCCCCGCGGGAACGGAGCCCGTCTCCGGCGCGGCGCAGTCCGCGGCCGGCGTCCTCGCGATGGCCCAGAAGCTGCACGACGAGTACGTCGCCGAGGGCACGGCCGAGCGGGACCGGATCATCGGCGAGGCCCGCGACCGGGCCGAGGAGCTCGTCACGGACGCCCAGCGCACGCGCGAGGAGACCCTCACCGCCCTCCAGGAGGAGCAGGCCGAGCTGCAGGCCCGCGTCTCGGGCCTGCGCGACTTCGAGCAGGACTACCGCACCAGCCTCAAAGCGTACATCCAGGACCAGCTGCAGGACCTGGACACCACCCCGTCCCTCGAGCCCGCCCGGACCGCAGACGGCGCCGCCGGCGCGGTCCGGACCGAGCAGGCCTAGCCACCGCGCCACGACGCGCGCCCCGCGGAGGGACCGGCCACGGGCCGGTCCCTCCGTCGTCGCCCTGGCCCGGGTGCTCCGGTGGGGGTGGTGCGGACGGGACGCTCCCGGACGGGGTTCGCGGGCGGACGTGGCACCATGGGACGGGGCCGATGTCCCCGCCGCCCCGTCCTGCGAGGCGGACCCGAGCCCCGATCCGCCACCCGAGGAGAGCATGAGCGAGTCCCCCGAAGTTCCCGCCGGCGCGCCCGACCGCGGGGTGCCGCGGGGCGTCCTGCTCCTCGCCGCGGCGGCCGCGCTGCTGGTCTACGCCGCCGACCAGCTCACCAAGTGGTGGGTCGTCGCGACCATGGAGCTCGGCCAGCAGACGCCGGTGGTCGAGGGGCTGCTGTGGTGGCAGTTCATCCGCAACCCCGGCGCCGCGTTCTCGCTCGGGAAGGACATCACCTGGGTCTTCACCCTGGTCATGGTGGTCGTCTCCGTCCTCATCGTGCTCACCCTCCGCCGCGTCCGCTCGGCCGCGTGGGCACTGGCCCTGGGCCTCGTCCTCGGCGGCGCCCTCGGCAACCTGACCGACCGGCTCCTGCGGGATCCGGGCTTCGGAGTGGGTCACGTGGTGGACTTCATCGCCGTGCCGCGCTTCGCGATCTTCAACATCGCCGACTGCGGGGTGGTCACGGGGGTGTCCCTCGTGGTGCTCCTGACCCTGCTCGGCCGGGAGCTCGACGGCACCCGCACGGGTTCGGGCGGCCGGGACGGTCAGCCGCTCGAAGCCTCCCCGGAGGAGGAGGGCACCCGTGGCTGAGTCCGAGGAGCACGTGCGGGAGCGCTTCACCGTGCCGGCCGAGCTCGAGGGCCACCGCGCGGACGCGGCCGTGGCCGCCCTCACGGGTCTCTCCCGCTCCGCGGCCGCGGCCCTCTGCGCCGAGGGGCGCGTGCTGCACCGCGACCGGCCGGTCGCCAAGTCCTTCCGGGTCGAGGCCTCGCAGACGCTCACCGTGCACGTGCCCGTCCCCGAGGACCCGGCACGGATCGTGCCCCAGCTGGTCGAGGACTTCCGCGTGGTGCACCTGGACGACGACATCGTGGTGATCGACAAACCACCGGGCGTCGCGGCGCACCCCTCGCCGGGCTGGAAGGGGCCGACCGTGGTCGGCGCCCTGGCGGGCGCGGGCGTCGCCGTGAGCACCTCCGGCGCCCCCGAGCGGGCCGGCGTGGTGCACCGGCTCGACGTCGGCACGTCCGGGCTGATGGTCGTGGCCCGCACCGAGCGGGCGTACACCGCGCTCAAGCGGGCCTTCAAGGACCGGACGGTCACGAAGGTCTACCACACCGTGGTGCAGGGCCTCCCGGACCCCCTGCGCGGGACGATCGACGCGCCGATCGGGCGCCACCCCGGCTACGACTGGCGCTTCGCCGTGGTCGAGGGCGGCCGCACGTCGATCACCCACTACGAGGTCCTGGAGGCCTTCGGCCGGGCGGCGCTCGTCGAGGTGCACCTGGAGACCGGCCGCACCCACCAGATCCGCGTGCACTTCTCCGCGCTGCGCCACCCCTGCTGCGGGGACCTCACCTACGGCGCGGACCCCGCTCTGTCGGCCGGCCTCGGGCTCACGCGGCAGTGGCTGCACGCCAAGCGCCTCGGCTTCGAGCACCCCGGGACGGGGGAGCCCGTCGAGTACGAGAGCCCGTACCCGCCGGACCTCTCCTTCGCCCTCGAGACGCTGCGCGACGGCGGGCCCACCTGATCCGTCGGAGCCTCCCGCTGCGGGCGGGCCCCGGCGGGGCGGGGCGGTCGGTGCGGGCCACTACACTGGTCGGGTGACGACGGCGACCGGCAAGAACAGCTTCACCCACCTGCACGTGCACACCGAGTACTCCATGCTCGACGGTGCGGCACGCCTCGACGACCTCTTCGAGGCCTGCCACGAACTGGGGATGTCCTCCCTGGCGACGACCGACCACGGCTTCGTCTTCGGGGCCTTCGATTTCTGGAACAAGGCCCGCAACGCGGGGATCAAGCCCATCATCGGTGTGGAGGCGTACCTGACGCCGGGCACCGCCCGCTCCGACCGCACCCGCGTGAAGTTCGCCGACGGCGGCCGGGACGACGTCTCCGGCGGCGGCGCCTACACGCACATGACGCTGCTCGCCGAGACCACCCAGGGCATGCAGAACCTGTTCCGCGCCTCATCCCTGGCGTCCCTCGAGGGCCAGCTGTACAAGCCGCGCATGGACCGCGAACTCCTCAACACCTACGGCAAGGGCCTGATCGCGACCACCGGCTGCCCCTCCGGCGAGGTCCAGACCCGGTTGCGCCTGGGCCAGTACCAGGAGGCCCGGCAGGCCGCGGCGGAGTTCCGCGACATCTTCGGCGCCGAGAACTACTACTGCGAGCTCATGGACCACGGCCTGGGGATCGAGAAGCGGGTCACCGGCGACCTGCTGAAGCTCGCCAAGGACCTGCAGCTGCCGCTCGTGGCCACCAACGACCTGCACTACACGCACGCCGAGGACGCGAAGTCCCACGCCGCCCTGCTGTGCGTGCAGTCCGGGTCGACGCTGGCGGACCCGAAGCGGTTCAAGTTCGACGCCGACGAGTTCTACCTGAAGTCCCCCGCTGAGATGCGGGAGCTGTTCCGGGACTTCCCCGAGGCCTGCGACAACACCCTGGAGATCGCGGAGCGGTGCAACGTCGAGTTCGACACCTCCGCGAACTACATGCCCCGCTTCCCGACCCCCGAGGGCCACGACGAGGAGTCCTGGTTCGTCGAGGAGGTGCAGCGGGGCCTGCACCACCGCTTCCCCGGCGGGATCCCCGAGGACGTCCAGCGGCAGGCGGACTACGAGAAGGGCATCATCCTGCAGATGGGCTTCCCCGGGTACTTCCTGGTGGTGGCCGACTTCATCAACTGGGCGAAGAACAACGGGATCCGGGTGGGCCCGGGGCGCGGCTCCGGGGCCGGGTCGATGGTCGCGTACGCCATGCGCATCACCGAGCTGAACCCGCTGGCGCACGGGCTGATCTTCGAGCGCTTCCTCAACCCGGACCGCGTCTCCATGCCCGACTTCGACGTCGACTTCGACGACCGCCGCCGCTCCGAGGTGATCCACTACGTCACCGAGAAGTACGGCGACGAGCGCGTGGCCATGATCGTGACCTACGGCACCATCAAGGCCAAGCAGGCGCTCAAGGACTCCTCGCGCGTGCTCGGCTACCCCTTCTCGATGGGGGAGAAGCTCACCAAGGCCATGCCGCCGGACGTCATGGGCAAGGGGATCTCCCTCAAGGACGTCTACGACGACTCCGCAAAGCGCCACGGCGAGGCCGACGAGCTGCGCGAGGTCCTCGCCCAGGATCCCGAGGCGAAGAAGATCTTCGAGACCGCCGAGGGCCTCGAGGGCCTCAAGCGCCAGTGGGGGGTGCACGCGGCCGGCGTCATCATGTCCTCGCACCCGCTGATCGACATCATCCCGATCATGCGCCGCGAGCAGGACGGCCAGGTCATCACCCAGTTCGACTACCCCACGTGCGAGGGTCTCGGGCTGATCAAGATGGACTTCCTCGGCCTGCGCAACCTGACGATCATCTCCGACGCCCTGGAGAACATCACGCTCAACCAGGACGGCTTCGTCCTCGACCTCGAGAACCTCGGTCTCGGGGACGCCGAGTCCTACGAGCTGCTGGCCCGCGGCGACACCCTCGGGGTGTTCCAGCTCGACGGCGGACCCATGCGCCAGCTGCTCAAGCTCATGCGCCCCGACAACTTCGAGGACATCTCCGCGGTCATCGCGCTCTACCGCCCCGGTCCCATGGGCGCGAACTCGCACACGAACTACGCGCTGCGCAAGACCGGTCAGCAGGAGATCACCCCGATCCACCCCGAGCTCGAGGAGCCGCTCGCGGAGGTCCTCAACACGACCTACGGCCTCATCGTGTACCAGGAGCAGGTCATGGCGATCGCCCAGAAGGTCGCGGGCTTCTCCCTCGGCCAGGCGGACATCCTCCGCCGCGCGATGGGCAAGAAGAAGAAGTCGGAGCTGGACAAGCAGTACGAGGGATTCCACGGCGGCATGGTGGAGCGCGGCTACTCCGAGGCCGCCATCAAGGCCCTGTGGGACATCCTGCTGCCGTTCTCGGACTACGCGTTCAACAAGGCCCACTCCGCGGCGTACGGCCTCGTGTCCTACTGGACGGCGTACCTCAAGGCGCACTACCCGGCCGAGTACATGGCCGCGCTGCTGACCTCGGTGGGCGACGACAAGGACAAGCTCGCCCTGTACCTCACCGAGTGCCGCCGGATGGGCATCACCGTGCTGCCCCCGGACGTCAACGAGTCCGCGCTGAACTTCACCCCGGTGGGCACCGACATCCGATTCGGGATGGGCGCGGTGCGCAACGTGGGCGCCAACGTGGTCAGTGCGATGGTCGAGGCCCGGGAGGAGCACGGCGCCTTCACCTCCTTCAACGACTTCCTCGCGAAGGTCCCCGCCGTGGTCTGCAACAAGCGCACCATCGAGTCCCTGGTCAAGGCGGGCGCCTTCGACCGGCTGGGCCACACCCGGCGCGGGCTCGTGCTCTGCCACGAGGAGGCCGTGGACGCCACGGTGGCCGTCAAGCGCCAGGAGGCGGCCGGTCAGTTCGACCTCTTCGGGGGCATGGGCCTGGACGACGAGGACCCCACGACGTCGCTGACCGTCGCCGTGCCGGACGTGCCCGAGTGGGAGCGCAAGGACCTGCTGGCCTTCGAGCGCGAGATGCTGGGCCTGTACGTCTCCGACCACCCGCTGCGCGGCCTCGACGAGGCGCTCGGCCAGTACGCCGACACCTCGATCCAGCCGCTGCTCGGCGAGGACGGCCGGCCCGACGGTGCCGTGGTGACCGTGGCCGGCATGATCACGTCCCTGTCCCGGCGGATCGCCAAGACCTCGGGCAACGCCTACGCCCGGGTGGAGCTCGAGGACCGGACGGGCTCGATCGAGATCATGTTCTTCGGCAAGGCCTACGCCCCCATCGCGGGCGTGCTCGCGGAGGACCTGATCTGCGTGATCAAGGGCCGGCTGCAGCGCCGGGACGACGGGTCGGTGACGATCTCCGCGCAGGAGCTCACCGTGCCGGAGCTCTCGGCGGACGGGCACAGCGGTCCCGTGCTGATCGCCCTGCCCGAGTTCCGCGCCACGGAGGAAACGGTCAAGGAGATCGGCGCGGTGCTGCGCAATCACCGCGGGGACTCCGAGGTCCGCATCCACCTCGAGACGCGCCAGAAGGTGCAGGTCCTGCGCCTGAGCCCGGACCTGCGGGTGAACCCGTCACCGGCGCTGTTCGGGGACCTCAAGGTCCTGCTCGGCCCGACCTGCCTGGAGGTGTAGCCCACCGGGCGGCGGAGCGCAAGGTCCGGCACCCGGCCGGGCGTCGCGGTGGAATACCATGGAGAGCGTGACTACTGCTGAGACGACCACGACTCCCGTCCTGCGAACGATCGACCTGCGCGGCCGGCAGTTGTCCTGGTCCCAGCTGAGGGCGGCAGTTCCCCGGCAGAGCTCGACGTCGCTCGCCTCGGCCCAGCGGGCCGTGGAGGAGATCATCGCCGCGGTCCGCGCCGAGGGCGCCGACGCCCTGCGCCGCTACGCGCAGCGCTTCGACGGCGTGGAGCAGGAGCGGCTGCGCGTCGACCCGGCGGAGATCCGGCGGGCCGTCGACGAGCTGGACCCGGCCGTGCGCCGGGGCCTGGAGACCGCCATCGAGCGGACCCGGGCCTTCGCGCAGGCGCAGCGGCCGGCCGACGCCCGCGTCGAGGTCGCGCCCGGTGCTGTGCTCGTGCACCGGTGGACGCCCCTGCGCCGGGCGGGCCTGTACGTGCCCGGCGGACTGGCCGTCTACCCTTCGTCCGTGGTCATGAACGTCGTCCCGGCCCAGGCGGCCGGGGTCGGCTCGGTGGTGCTGTGCAGCCCGCCGCAGAAGGCGTTCGGCGGTCTGCCGCACCCCACGATCCTCGCCGCCGCCGGGCTGCTGGGCGTGGACGAGGTCTGGGCCATCGGCGGCGCCCAGTCGCTGGCCGCCATGGCCCACGGGGTCACGGACGGCGAGGACGTCCTCGAACCGGTCGACACCGTGACCGGTCCGGGCAACGTCTACGTCGCCACGGCCAAGCGCCTGCTCCGGTCCGTGGTCGGCGTGGACGCGGAGGCGGGGACCACCGAGATCGCCGTGCTGGCCGACGAGACCGCCGTGCCGGCCTACGTGGCCGCCGACCTGATCTCCCAGGCCGAGCACGACCCCGCCGCCGGCGCGGTCCTGATCACCCACTCGCCGGGGCTCGCCGAGCGGGTCGCCGCGGAGCTGGCCGTCCAGGTGCCCGAGGCGAAGCACCGGGAGCGGATCGCCACCGCCCTGTCCGGGCCGCAGTCCGGGATCGTGCTGACCGACGACCTCGACGCCTCGATCGCCGTGGCCGACGCCTACGCCGCCGAGCACCTCGAGATCCACACCGACGACCCGCAGGAGGTCGCCGCCCGCGTGCGCAACGCGGGGGCGATGTTCCTGGGCCCCTACAGCCCCGTCCCGCTCGGCGACTACGCGGCGGGCTCGAACCATGTGCTGCCCACGGGCGGGACGGCGGTGCACGCCCAGGGCCTGTCCACCACCGCCTTCATGAAGGCGGTGCAGATCGTCGAGTACACCCAGGACGCGCTCGCCCGGATCGGGGAGGACATCGTGGCCGTCGCACGCTCCGAGGACCTGCCCGCGCACGGCCGGGCCATCACGATCCGCACCGGGAGCTGATCCGGCCGTGCACTGCCCGTTCTGCCGTCACACCGACTCCCGGGTCGTCGACAGCCGCACCACGGACGACGGGACGGCGATCCGCCGCCGCCGCCAGTGCTCCGAGTGCGGCCGGCGGTTCACCACGCTCGAGACCACGACCATCTCGGTCATCAAGCGCTCGGGCGTCACCGAGCCCTTCGACCGGCAGAAGATCGTCAACGGGGTGCGCAAGGCCTGCCAGGGCCGGCCGGTCAGCGAGGACGACCTCGCGATGCTCGCCCAGGAGGTCGAGGAGACGATCCGGGCGCTGGGCGCGGCGGAGATCGAGGCCCACGAGGTGGGGCTCGCGATCCTGGCCCCGCTGCGCCGGCTGGACGTCGTGGCGTACCTGCGCTTCGCCAGCGTCTACCAGGCCTTCGACGGCCTCGGGGATTTCGAGGAGGCGATCGACCTGCTGCGCCGGCAGCAGGCCGAGCAGACCGGGCAGCAGACCATCCCCGCCACCGTTGAGCCGATCGGCGCCGCCAAGAAGCGCACCGGCCGGCGGCCGCGGGGCAAGGGCCTCGAGGGAGTGTCCCAGCCGCGGCTGCTCTGACGGCCGGCCGACCCGGCGTGTCCCTTGCCGCAGCCGGGACGGGGGTCGTAGAGTGGGTTACGCAACAAGCTCCCGCTGGGGGCTGCGGAGGGGAAGCCGCGGCCCCCAGCGGGTTTTTCTGTTCCCCCTCGACGAAGACCGTGCACCGACCGCAGGAACAGGTCGGTGCACGGTCTTCGTCGAGGGGGCGTCGTCGTGCGCCACGAGGGCCGGGACGAACCGCGACGGATCGGTCCACCCGGATCGCGGGTCGTCAGCGTGCGGACACGGGCAGGTCTGCGCGCAGAGCGGCCCCCACGATGCCCGCGTTGTTGCGCAGCTCCGCCACCTTGATGGGCGTCCGCAGATTCAAGTAGGGAAGGAACTTGTCGGGGTTCTTGGACACCCCGCCGCCCACGATGAACAGGTCGGGGGAGAAGAGGAACTCGACGTGGCTGAAGTAGGGTTGCAGCCGCTTGGTCGCCCACTTCTTCCACGGCAGGTCTTCGCGCTCCCGCGCCGACGCCGAGGCCCGGGTCTCGGCGTCGTGGCCGTCGATCTCCAGGTGGCCGAGCTCCGCGTTGGGCACGAGCCTCCCGTCCTGCACGAGGGCCGAGCCGATGCCGGTACCGAGGGTGAGCACGATGACGAGACCGCCCACGCTCCGGCCGGCGCCGTACACCGCCTCGGACAGCCCCGCCGCGTCGGCGTCGTTGAGGGCCTCGACCGGCCGGCCCAGCCGCCGTGTCATGAGTGAGTCCACGTCCGTGTCGATCCAGGACTTGTCGATGTTCGCGGCCGACAGGGCGACGCCGTTCTTGATGATCGCCGGGAAGGCGATGCCGACCGGGGAGTCCGGGGCCGGAGCGTCGGGGCGGGCCTGCAGCTCCTCCACGATCTGCGCGACGGTCTCGGCCACCGCCTCGGGGGTGGCCGGCTGCGGCGTCGGGATGCGGAAACGCGTGCCGACGAGCTCCCCGGTGTCGAGGTCCACGATCCCGCCCTTGGTGCCGGTTCCCCCGAAGTCGACGCCGATCGCTCGGCGGTGGGTGGCAGGAACGGTCGCGGCAAGCTCGGTGGTCTGTGGCTGGCTCATGGAAGGTCCTCTCGCGGGCCATGGCGGTCGGTCAAGTGTGGGCAGTCTACGTCAGGGTGAGGACGTCCGCGCCGTTCTCGGTGACGGCCATGGTGTGTTCGAACTGGGCGCTGCGCCGCCGGTCGCGAGTGGTCACCGTCCAGTCGTCGTCCCACTGCTCCCACTGGATCGTGCCGAGGGTCAGCATGGGCTCGATCGTGAAGACCATGCCCGGGACCATCAGGGTGGAGTAGGACGGTGCGGCGTCGTAGTGGGGGACGATCAGTCCGGAGTGGAACTCGCGGCCCACCCCGTGGCCCGTGAAGTCCCGCACCACGCCGTAGTCGAAGCGCCGGGCGTACTTCTCGATGACGCGGCCGATGACGTTGATCTCCCGGCCAGGGCGGACGGCCTTGACGGCACGGTTCAGAGCCTCCTCGGTGCGTTCGACGAGCAGGCGGGACTCCTCGTCGACCTCGCCCACCAGGACCATCCGGTTGGTGTCGCCGTGGAAACCGTTCTTGTAGGCCGTGACGTCCAGGTTGATGATGTCGCCCTCCTCCAGCACCGTGGAGTCGGGGATGCCGTGGCAGATCACCTCGTTGAGGGACGTGCAGATGGACTTGGGGAAGCCCCGGTACCCCAGGCAGGAGGGGTAGGCCCCGTGGTCGCACAGGTACTCGTGGGCGATCCGGTCGAGCTCGTCCGTGGTCGTGCCGGGCACGGCCGCCCACCCGGCCTCTTGCAGGGCGCGCGCCGCGATCCGGCCCGCCTCGCGGATGAGCTCGATCTCGTCCGGGGTGTAGACGTTGCCGCCGCGGCCCTCGTCCGGCTCCGCCCGGCCCACGTACTCAGGGCGGGGGATGGCCGCCGGCACGGGCCGGCCGGGGGTCACGGAGCCGGGGACGAGGGCACCGACGGGGGCGGTGCCACCGGGGGCGGGAGCGGTGAGGTTGTGCGTGGGCACGGGGGTCTGGACCTCCTGGATCGGGTGAGCCGGCCCCGTCCGGGCCGGTCCGGGCCTAGGATCTACCCTAGCGCGCCGGGCACGGACCGGTCCGGTCACCCGGGGCCCGGCGGCCACCGAGAGGAGAGGTCATGGCCGAGTTCTGGTTCAACACCTACACCCACCAGGTCGAGGAGGGCCCGCAGTCGGACTACCGCAAGCTGCTCGGCCCCTACGCCACGCACGAGGAGGCGCAGAACGCGCTGAAGCTCGCGGCGGAGCGCACCCGGCGGTGGGACGAGGAGGACCGCGCCTACGAGGAGGGCTGAGCGGCCGCGCGCGGCGCCCCGGGGGGCTGCGCGTCCGGGACCGCAGGTCAGGGGTGGTGCGGCTGTGCCGGTGCGGCCGGAGCGGTGCGCCCGGGGCGGGTGGCTCAGAAGCCGTGCTCGGGGCCCGGGAACGTCCCCGAGCGCACGTCCTCGACGTAGCGGCCCACGGCGTCGGAGACCACACCGTGGAGGTCCGCGTACTGCCGGACGAAGCGCGGCATCCGGCCCCGGCGCATTCCCAGCATGTCCTGCCACACGAGCACCTGGCCGGTGGTCGCGGGCCCGGCCCCGATGCCCACGGTCGGGACGTCGAGGGCGGTGTCCACCGCCGCGGCGGCCTCCGCCGGGACCATCTCCATCACCAGGCAGAACGCCCCGGCGGCCTCGAGGGCACGGGCGTCCTCGAGGAGCGTCCGCGCGGCGTCGCCGCGGCCCTGCACCCGGTACCCGCCCAGGGCGTGCTCGCTCTGCGGGGTGAAGCCGATGTGCGCGACGACGGGCACCCCGGCCTGGACCATGGCCCGGACGTGGGGGGTGAACCACGCGCCGCCCTCGAGCTTCACGGCGTGCGCCCCGCCCTCCTTGAGGAAGCGCACTGCGGTGGCCACGGCCTGCTCGGGGGAGGCCTCGTAGGAGCCGAAGGGCAGGTCCACCACCACGAAGGCGCGCTCGACGGACGCGGACACGGCCCGGCACATCGGCAGCAGCTCGTCCACGGTGACGGGCAGGGTGCTGGAGTGGCCCAGGACGTTGTTGCCCGCGGAGTCCCCCACGAGCAGCGAGTCGACGCCGGCCGCGTCGAAGATCGACGCCGTCAGGGCGTCGTAGCACGTGAGCATCGTGAACTTCTCACCACGGCGCTTGGCCTCGCGCAGGTGGTGCGTGCGCACCCGGCGCACGTCCAGCGCTCCCGGTGCCGGGCGGGGTGTCTCCTGGGTCATGGCCCCACCCTATCGGGCGGGCCCGCCCGCGCCGCCCCGTCCCCGGGGGCGCGACGGGGCAGCGCGTTAGAGTGGGCGGGACAGCAGGCGCGCCCGGTCGGCACAGCGCTCCCGGGCAGGAAGACGAGGAAGACAACCATGGACCGTCAGCAGGAGTTCGTCCTCAGGACCATCGAGGAGCGCGACGTCCGCTTCGTGCGCATGTGGTTCACGGACGTCGTCGGGAGCCTCAAGTCGGTGGCCCTGGCCCCCGCCGAGGTCGAGGCGGCCTTCGAGGAGGGGCTCGGCTTCGACGGCTCCTCCATCGAGGGCCTGTCGCGGGTCTCCGAGGCGGACATGCTCCTGCAGCCGGACCCGTCCACGTTCCAGATCCTGCCGTGGCGCAGCGAGACGGAGCCCACCGCGCGGATGTTCTGCAACATCCTCACCCCGGACGGCGAGCCCTCCTCCTCGGACCCGCGCGGGGTGCTCAAGCGGGTGCTGGAGAAGGCCTCGGACATGGGCTTCACCTGCTACACGGCGCCGGAGATCGAGTTCTACCTGCTGAAGTCCGCGGACCTCGACGCCGAGGGCCAGCCGACGCCCGTGGACCACGAGGGGTACTTCGACCACGTGCCGGGCGGCGTGGTGCAGGACTTCCGGCGCAAGGCCGTCAACATGCTGGAGGCCGTCGGCATCTCCGTCGAGTTCTCGCACCACGAGGCGGGCCCCGGACAGAACGAGATCGACCTGCGCTACGCCGACGCCCTGCAGACGGCCGACAACATCATGACGTTCCGCACGGTCATCAAGGAGGTCGCGCTCTCGCAGGGTCTGTACGCGACCTTCATGCCCAAGCCGTTCACGGAGCACCCCGGCTCCGGCATGCACACCCACTTCTCGCTCTTCGAGGGGGACACCAACGCCTTCTTCGAGGCGGGGTCCGAGTTCCGCCTGTCCCGCACGGCCGGGCACTTCATCGCCGGCATCCTGCGGCACGCCCCCGAGTTCACGGCGGTGACCAACCAGTTCGTCAACTCCTACAAGCGGCTCTGGGGCGGGGGAGAGGCGCCCTCCTACCAGTCATGGGGGCACAACAACCGCTCCGCGCTCGTGCGGGTCCCGCTGTCCAAGCCGGACAAGGTGCAGGCCGCGCGCATCGAGTACCGCGGCATCGACTCCGCCACGAACCCGTACCTGTCCTACGCCGCGCTGCTGGCCGCGGGGCTGCGGGGCATCGAGAACGAGTACGAGCTCCCGCCCGTGGAGCTGGACGACGTCGCGGCGATGAGCTCCGCGGAGCGCCGCGCCCTCGGCCACAACCCGCTGCCCTCGAGCCTGTACGACGCCATCCGGGAGACCGAGGAGTCGGAGTTCATGGCCGAGCTGCTCGGGGAGCAGGTCTACGACTACTTCCTGCGCAACAAGCGCCGCGACTGGAACGACTACCGCCGGGTCGTCACGCACTTCGAGCTCAAGAACAACCTCGGCATCCTCTGACCCCGGACGGACCGTCCCCATGACACATCCTCCCCAGTCGGCGGCGGCCGCGGACCCCGTCGCCTCCGGCCGTCTCATCAAGGTCGGCTTCGCGAACACCGGCAACGCCCAGCGCTGGCTCGCCTTCCCGGAGCTCGCCGACGTCGACCTCGACCGGCTGCTGGAGGGCCTGGCGCTGGCGGCGTCGCCCGACGTCGCCCTGCAGCTCACCGTCCGGATCCTCGAGCGCTCCCCGGAAGTCGCGGAGCGGATCAACGCGGGGCCGGAGGCCTCCGAGACCATGTTCCGGCTCCTGGGCGCCTCCGAGGCGCTCGGGGAGTTCCTGCTCCGGCGCCCCGAGCACCTGGACCTGCTCGCGGAGCCCGCCGCCGCCGAGCCCGGGGAGATCCCCGGGGAGCAGTTCCGCGACGCGCTGCTGACGGCCGTCGGCGCGGATCCCGCCGCACGGACCCCGGTCGCGGCGGAAACCGGGGACGCCGCCTGCAGCGCCCTGCGCGCGGCCTACCGGCGGGAGCTGACGCGCATCGCGATCCAGGACGTCGGGGCGCTCTACCCCGCCGACCACATGCCCGCGGTGGGCCGCCAGCTGGCCGACCTCGCCGCCGCGGCCCTCGAGGGGGCGCTCGCGGTCGCCCGGGCGGAGGCGGCGGGCACCTGGGCCCCCGAGACCGTCGACCGGGTGCGGCTCGCCGTGATCGGCATGGGCAAGTGCGGGGCGCGGGAGCTCAACTACATCTCCGACGTCGACGTCGTCCACGTCATGGCCGTCGAGGACCCGGACGGCGCGGAACCCCTGGACGCGGCCGAGGCCACCGTCATCGCCACGGCCCTCGCCGCGGGCACCGCACGGGCGCTCATGGCCCGCGGCGCCGAACCCCCGCTGTGGGAGGTGGACGCCAACCTCCGGCCCGAGGGCAAGGACGGGCCGCTCGTGCGCACCCTGGACTCGCACGTGCGCTACTACGAGCGGTGGGCCGAGTCCTGGGAGTTCCAGGCCCTGCTCAAGGCCCGGCCCGTCGCCGGGGACCCGGCTCTCGGGGCGGCGTACCGGACGGCGATCGAGCCGTTCGTGTGGCGCAGCTCCGGACGCGAGGGCTTCGTCGAGTCCGTGCAGGCCATGCGCCGGCGGGTCACCGACAACATCCCGTCCGCGGAGGGCGAGCGCCAGATCAAGCTGGGCCCCGGAGGGCTGCGCGACGTCGAGTTCACCGTGCAGCTCCTCCAGCTGGTGCACGGGCGCACGGACGAGCGGGTCCGCACGCAGGCCACGACCGAGTCCCTGGCCGCTCTCTCCGAGGGCGGCTACATCGGCCGCCGGGACAGCGAGCAGTTCTCCGCCCACTACCGCTGGCTGCGCCTGCTCGAGCACCGCATCCAGCTGTTCCGGCTGCGCCGCACCCACCTCATGCCCCAGGGGGAGCGGGAGCTCACGGTCATCGCCCGGTCGCTGGGCGGCGCCGCGGACACCGCCCGCCCCTCCGGGGAGTCGTTGCTCGAGGAGTGGCGCAAGGTCAAGCGCAGCGTCCGGGGGATGCACGAGCGGATCTTCTACCGGCCGCTGCTGGCGGCGCTCGCGCACCTGCCCGAGACCGGCACGCAGCT
The DNA here is from genome assembly GCF_042879195.1 of Kocuria nitroreducens. NCBI lineage: Bacteria > Bacillati > Actinomycetota > Actinomycetes > Micrococcales > Micrococcaceae > Kocuria > Kocuria nitroreducens. The sequence continues at coordinate 154,781 of NZ_JBHZTC010000002.1, read as the reverse complement.
GTCTGCCGAGTCGGTGCGGGACCGGCTCGCCGCGCTCGGCTACCGGGATCCGAAGGCCGCCGTGCGCCACATCGAGGCGCTCACCCGCGGCGTCAGCCGGCGGGCCGAGATCCTGCGCACCCTGCTGCCCGTGCTCCTGTCCTGGCTGGCCGACGGCGTCGACGCCGACGCCGGGCTGCTGGGCTTCCGGCGGCTCTCCGAGTCCCTCGGGACCACCCCCTGGTTCCTGCGCCTGCTCCGCGACTCGAACGCCGCCGCCGAACGGCTGTGCCAGATCCTCTCCAGTTCCCGGTACGTCACCGACCTGCTGGAGAACTCCCCGGAGGCGACCGTCTGGCTCGGCCAGGACGACGAGCTCTGCCCCGTGTCCTTCGAGACGCTGTGGAGCGAGATCCGCGCCCAGATGGCCCGTCACCCCGACCCGGGGGAGGCCGTGCGGATGATCCGGCTCATCCGCCGCCGCGAGGAGCTGCGCGTGGCGCTCGCGGACACCTCCGGTCTGCTCGACGTCGAGCAGGTCGTGGAGGCGCTGTCCGACATCGACCGCGTCTGCATCCTGGGCGCCCTGCACGTGGCCGAGCGGGAGGTCTACGACCGGGGCGGCCGGCTCGCCGACGTCCTCGTCGTCGCGATGGGCCGGCAGGGCGGGCGGGAGATCGGCTACGGCTCCGACGCCGACGTCATGTACGTCTACGCACCGGTGGGGGACGCGGACCCTGCGGCGGCCCGGGAGCAGGCCGAGACCCTGCTGCAGCGAATGGTGCAGCTGCTCAAGGCGCCCTGCTCGCCGCCGATCGTGGCGGAGCGGGTGCTGGAGATCGACAACGACCTACGCCCCGAGGGGAAGCAGGGACCGATGGTGCGCTCCATCGAGTCCTACGCCGAGTACTACGCCCGGTGGGCGCAGACCTGGGAGTTCCAGGCGCTCACCCGGGCGCTGCCCGTGGCCGGCAGCGACGACCTGGCCGACGCGTTCCGGCGGGTCGTCGACCCGCGCCGCTACCCCGTGGAGTTCACGGAGCGCCAGCTGCTGGAGATCCGGCGGATGAAGGCCCGCGTGGAGAACGAGCGGATGCCGCGGGGCGCGGACCCGTCCCGGCACGTGAAGCTCGGCCGGGGCGGGCTCTCGGACGTCGAGTGGCTCGTCCAGACACTACAGCTCCAGCACGGGCACCGGGTCCAGGGGCTGCGGACCACGAGCACCCTGCGGGCCCTGCACGCCGCGGAGGAGGCGGGTCTCGTCAGCGCCGAGGACGCCGTGGCCCTGTCCGCCGCGTGGCGGCTGGCCACGGCGGTGCGCAACGGCAACGTCCTGCGGACCGGGCGCCGCTCCGACGCCCTGCCCTCGAAGCGGGCCGACCTCGAGGCGGTGGCCCGCTGGTGCGGGTACGAGCACGGGTGCGCCGGGCGGCTCGAGGAGGACTACCTGCGCACCACCCGCAAGGCCCGGGCCGTGTTCGAGCGGCTCTTCTACGGCCACTGACAGCGGTCACCGACGGCGGTCGCTGGTGCAAGGCACTGGTGCCGGCCCCGGACCTCCTGTGGTGCGGGGAGGGCCCCGGACCCGTCCTGCGGGTCCGGGGCCCTCCCCGTGGTGCTGAGTCGTGGTGCTGCGGCTCAGACGCCGTAGTACATCGAGAACTCCAGCGGGTGCGGGACCACGGACAGCGGCTTGAGCTCGAACTCCCGCTTGTACTCGATCCAGGACTGGACGGTGTCCTCGGTGAAGACGTCACCGGCGAGCAGGAACTCGTGGTCCTGCTCGAGGGCCAGCAGCGCCTCCTCGAGCGAGGCCGGGGCCTTCTTGATGTCCTTGGCCTCCTCGGCGGGCAGCTCGTAGAGGTCCTTGTCGATCGGATCGGCAGGCTCGATGCGATTGCGGATGCCGTCGAGGCCCGCCATCAGCTGGGCGGCGAAGGCCAGGTACGGGTTGCACGAGGGGTCCGGGGCGCGGAACTCGAGGCGCTTGGCCTTCGGGTTGGTGCCCGTGATCGGGATGCGGATGCCGGCGGAGCGGTTGCCCTGCGAGTACACCATGTTGACCGGCGCCTCGAAGCCCTTGACCAGGCGCCGGTAGGAGTTCACCGTCGGGTTGGTGAACGCCAGCACGGCCGAGGAGTGCTCCAGGAGGCCGCCGATGTACCAGCGGGCGAGGTCGGACAGGCCCGCGTAGCCCTTCTCGTCGTAGAACAGCGGCTCGCCGCCCTTCCACAGGGACTGGTGGCAGTGCATGCCGGAGCCGTTGTCGTTGTAGACGGGCTTGGGCATGAACGTGGCCGACTTGCCGAAGGCGTCCGCGGTGTTCTTGATGACGTACTTGAACTTCTGCAGGTCGTCGGCGGCCCGGGTGAGCGTGCTGAACCTGTAGTTGATCTCGGCCTGACCGGGACCGCCCACCTCGTGGTGGGAGCGCTCGACCTCGAGGCCCACGTCGTCCAGGGCCACGCACATGGCGTCGCGCAGGTCGGCCTGCTTGTCGACCGGGGAGACGGGGAAGTAGCCGCCCTTGGTGGCGGTCTTGTTGCCCAGGTTCCCGCCCTCCTCCTTGCGCCCGGTGTTCCAGGACGCCTCGTCGGAGTCGATGGCGTAGAAGGAGCCCTGCGGCTGAATGTCGTAGCGGACGTCCTCGAAGATGAAGAACTCGGCCTCGGAGGCGAAGTTGGCGACGTCGGCGATGCCGGTCGACGCCATGTAGGCCTCGGCGCGCTCGGCGACGCCGCGGGGGTCGCGGTGGTAGGGCTCACCGGTGCGGGGGTTCACGATGGAGCAGGTGACCACGAGCGTCTTCTCGACGCGGAACGGGTCCACGAACGCCGACGTCGGGTCCGGGATGAGCTGCATGTCGGACTCGGCGATGCCCTGGAAGCCTCGGATGGAGGAGCCGTCGAACAGCTGCCCGTGCACGAAGAAGTCGTCGTCCACCGACTTGGCGGGGAGGTTGAAGTGCTGTTGCACGCCGGGCATGTCCGTGAACCGGACGTCGACGAAGACGATCTCCTCGTCCTTGATGAACGTGAGGACTTCCTCGGGTGTCTGGAACATGTGCTGTTCTCCTTGTTAGGTGGGCTGGACCGCCGTGCCGGGAACGTTCGACCGGCGTCCTTTTCCGGGGACAACGCTACGGACCGGGCATTAAGGCTCCGTGTCCCGGGTGTTTCCTCGGTGTTACGCAGGTGACGCCCGGGGAGCCACGGTCTCCCGCCAGTCTAGGGGAGTGCCTCCCCGATACCCTGAGGGGATGATCGACAGACGTGACGTGGGCTCGTGGCTCGAGGGGCCGGGGACCGGCCGGCAGCAGTACCCGGGACAGCGCCTCGGGAGACCGGAACAGGGGCCGGGCTCCGTGGGACGCGTGGGGCGGCGGATCGTGGCCCTGGTGCTGGACTGGTTCCTGTGCTGGGCCCTCGCCGAGTGGCTCGTGCCCCAGTGGAACGAGCAGGGCCTGATGACCCTGGCGTTCCTGCTCGTGCTCAACGTGCTGACGGTCGGCGCGACCGGACACACGCCCGGCCACCTCGTGACGGGGCTGCAGGTGCAGACGCTGGCCGGGCGGCCGGCCGGCTTCGCCCGTGCCTCGGTCCGCTCCCTCCTGCTGTGCCTCGTGATCCCGGCTGCCGTGTTCGACCCGGACCAGCGCGGCCTGCACGACCGCGCGGTGGACACGGTCCTGGTCCGGACACGCTGAGCGCGCCGCCGGGCACGGCGCCCGGCACGACGACGGAGCCCCTCGCCTTCCGTGGAAGGCGAGGGGCTCCGTGTCCGCACTGTGGGCGGCGGTCCGGCGGCTCAGCGGCCGCGCATGGCCCTGCGGTCGGGGCGGGCGCGCATCGGGTCCACGCCCTTGGGGATCGGCAGGCGGTTGCCCAGCGTGCTGATCCGCTTGTGCACGGTCTGCACCTCCTGCTGGGTGAGCTTCTTGTCGAGCTTCTTCATCCGCTTGGACAGCTCCCGCAGCGGCACCTGCCCCTCGCCCTTGCCGGTCTTGATGACGTGGATCGGCACGTTCTGGATCACGGGGCCGATCCGACGGCGCTCCTTGGCGACGAGCTTGTCGACCCGTCCGGCGGGGCCCTCGGTCACGAGGACCACTCCGGGCCGGCCGATGGCGCGGAAGATGAGGTCGCGGGTGCGGGGGTCCATGGCGGCCGGCTGGTCCTCGACGATCCAGCCGCGGCGCAGCGCTGACAGCGCGGCGCCGGCGGCCCCGGGCTGGTCCTCGATCCGGGCGAACGCGGCGCGCTCGGCCCGCCGGGAGAGGTAGAAGGAGGCCGCGAGCAGGGCGAACGGCAGGCCTATGAGCAGCCCGGTGATCCAGTTGCCGAGGAGGACGCCGATGAGCAGGAAGACGAGCAGGACGCCGAGGCCGATCAGCAGCATCCACCAGCCGATGTTGGGCTCGACCTCGCGGGTCATCTTGAAGACCTGCTTGATCTGGCCGAGGAAGCCGGGCCCCTTGGTCGCCTTCCGCTGCTTCTTCGCCTCGCGTTTCTGCGCCCGTGTGGGCTTCCCGGTGGGCTTCCCCGTGGGCTTCCCCGTGGGCTTCCCGGGGGAGGTGGATCGCGCCGTGGGGCGCGACTTGGCGTGGGAGGGTGACACGGTGAGACCTCGTCCTGTGGTGCGGTGGCGGTGTTCCGGGGGACCTGCGGCGTCAGGGCGTCAGGGTGCCCGGCCGTGGTCCGTCCTCCAGTTTAGCGGGTGGGCGGGGCCGCGCCCCGCCGAGCCTCAGCGGAGTCGCTGGACGAGCGAGGAGGCCTCCTGGGAGGCGCTGCCGGTGTCCTCGATGTGCGCCAGGTGGTCCGGGATCGCCCGGCCCGACTTCTCCATGGCCCTGGCCCACAGCCGGCCCGCGCGGTACGAGGACCGGACCATCGGACCGGCCATGACGCCGAGGAAGCCGATCTCCTCGGCCATCTCGGAGAGCTCCACGAACTCCTCGGGCTTGACCCAACGGTCGATCGGGTGGAACAGCGGGGAGGGCCGCAGGTACTGGGTGAGCGTGATGATGTCGCACCCGGCGTCGTTGAGGTCGCACAGCGCCTCGTGGATCTCCTGGTTCGTCTCGCCCATGCCGAGGATGAGGTTGGACTTGGTGATCATCCCGGCGTCCTTGCCTTGGGTGATGACGTCCAGGGAGCGCTCGTAGGTGAACGCGGGCCGGATCTGGCGGAAGATGCGCGGGACCGTCTCGACGTTGTGGGCGAAGACCTCCGGCTGGGCGTCGATGACCTGCTGCAGCCGGTCGGGCTTGCCCTGGAAGTCGGGGATCAGGATCTCCACGCCGGTGTTCGGGTTCAGCGTGTGGATCGCGCGGATAGTCTCCGCGTACAGCCAGGCGCCGCCGTCGTCGAGGTCGTCACGGGCCACGCCCGTCACGGTCGCGTAGCGCAGACCCAGCTCCTTGACGGACTCCGCCACCTTGCGGGGCTCGGTGACGTCCAGCAGGTCGGGCTTGCCGGTGGCGATGTCGCAGAAGTCGCAGCGGCGGGTGCACTTGGAACCGCCGATCAGGAACGTGGCCTCCCGGTCCTCCCAGCACTCGTAGATGTTGGGACAGCCGGCCTCCTCGCACACGGTGTGCAGGCCCTTGCCGCGGGCGAGGGACTTCAGCTCCTGGAACTCGGGGCCCATCCGCGCCGTGTTCTTCAGCCAAGACGGCTTCTTCTCGATCGGCGTCTCGGCGTTGCGCGCCTCGACGCGCAGCAGGCGGCGGCCCTCGGGGGCAACGGTCATGGTCGGTCTCCTTGTCGAGATGTCGACGGTGGTGCGCTCACGGTCCCGGTGGTCCCGGGGGCGGCACGGGTCAGCTGACGGCGGTGGGCCAGGGCAGCGGACCCGGGGTCCCTGACGGGACGAACTGTTCGCACAACTCGTACCGGCGGGAGGATATTTCCTGCTCCATGCGGGCGACCACCGTCTCCGGGGTGACGAGCCGGCCCGTCTCCTGCGAGAGGCTCGTGATGGACGCGTCGGTGATGCCGCAGGGGATGATCTTGCCGAACGGCTGCAGGTCGTTGGAACAGTTCAGGGCGAAGCCGTGCATCGTGGCCCGCCTGGAGACCTGAACGCCGATGGCGGCGATCTTGCGGTCCGGCCCGTGCTCGTCCCCGAGCACCCATGCCCCCGACCGGCCCGCCACGGTGGTGGCCTCCACCCCGAAGTCCGCGACCACGGCCACGATGATCTCCTCGAGCAGGCGCACGAAGCGCACGACGTCGATGGGCGTGGTGAGCCGGACGACGGGATAGCCCACGAGCATCCCGGGGCCGTGGTAGGTGAGCTTGCCCCCGCGCCCGATCTCCACGACCTCGGTCCCGTCGGAGGGATATTCGTGGGGTTCGGTGCGCCGTCCGGCCGTGTAGACCGGGGGGTGCTCCAGCAGCAGCACGGTGTTGGGCCGCTGGCCCGCGACGACCTCGCGGTGCACGTTCTGCTGCAGCTCCAGCGCCGAGCGGTAGTCGACGAGGTGCGGGTCGAAGCCGAGCCGTTCGAAGCAGAGGGACATGAGCCCAGCCTATCGCGCGGCCGGCCCGGCGCGCGCCGGACGTGGGTTGTGGACGGCGCCCACGGCCCCTGGCTGCGGCCGGGCATGCTTGGGGGCATGGAGCAGCGCCCCGCCGCGCACGGCGGCCACCACGAGCCCTCCCGGACCCCGTCCGTCTCCGCCCGGGCACGGCTCGCGGCGGCCGTGCGCGACGACCGATCGGGTGCTCTCCCTGGCACCCGTACGGTGGACCCGTCCCCGCGACTACCGCCGGAGGACGGTCTGGAGCCGGTGCGCCGTCTGGGCGGGCGCTCGTGGCTGGTGCGGGAGGCCCGCTCCGGGGAGCACTTCGTCCTGCGGCCCTGCCCGGAGGCGCCCGGGCCGGAGCGCGACCGGCAGCGGACCGCGCTCCGGTCGCTCGCCGTGGCCCTGGCGGGCCGGGACGAGCCCTGTCTCGTGGCCGTGCGCGGACTGCTGGGCCCGGCGGCGGCCCCCGTGGGCCTGGTGGAGGACTTCCTGCCGGGCGGCTCCCTCGCCGACCGGCTGGCCGAGCGCGGCCGGCTGGCGCCCTCCGAGGCGGCTTCGGTGCTCCGGGACGCCGCGACCGGCCTGGCGTCCCTGCACGCCCTCGGCCGGTGCCACGGGGAGTTCTCCGCCCGGCAGGTCCTGCTCCGCGGCGCGCAGACCCCGGCGGCGACCGCGGACGGTGCCGGGCACTCCGCCGCCGTGCGCGCGGGCACGGCGGCCGGGAGCCCGGAGGAGGACGTCCGTGCCCTCGGGGCCGTCGGATGGGCGGCGCTCACCGGACGGGCGCCGGCGCAGGAGGCGCAGCGGGTGCCCCTCTCCCTGTTGTGCCCGGAGGCCCCGCCCGGACTCGTCCGGACGGTCGAGGCGGCGCTCGACGCCGATCCCTCGGCCCGGCCCGCAGCGGAGGACCTGGCCGTCCGGTTCGGGCGGGCCCGGGACACGGTCCCCGACGGACCGAGGGCCACCACCGACCTCCCGGAGCGGGTGCGGACGGGCCACGGGCGCCAGGCCGTGCTCGTCGGTGCGGCGGCGCTGGTGCTCGCCGCCGGGGGCGCGGTGCTGCTGCCGCGGGAAGGGCCCGCCCCGCCCCCGGACCCCGTGGCACCCCCGGCGACCACCCCCTCCGCGACGACGCACCCGGTGCGGCCCCCCGCTCCGGGGCGGTCGGCCCCCGCGGCGCCGGGGCCCGTCGGTGGAACGCCGCAGCACCCCGCCGACACCGCCGACCAGGCGGATCCCCGGCGGGCGCTGCGGGAACTCGTGGCGCGGCGCGGCAAGGCCCTGCGCACCGGTGACGCCGGGCTGCTGGAGGAGGTGTACGCGCCCGGCGCCGAGGCCGCGGCGGCGGACCGGGACACCATCGAGGGGGCACGCGGGGACTTTTCCGAACTCGTGCTCGCGGTCGAAGGCGTCCGCGACGCGCCGACGGGGTCCGCGGAGCCGGACAGCGCCGTGCTGGTGGCCGAGGTGCGGGTGGACGGCTACCGCGGCGGGCCTGGCACGATCCCGTCGGTGGTACCGGCCGGGGACGGATGGGTGCAGACGGTCCTCGTGGTCCTGGTCGACGGGGAGCGGGGCTGGCGGCTGGCCGCGGTGGAGCCCGCGGCGGGTGCGACTGCGTCGCCGGGGCCGGGCGAGCAGGGTCCGGCACGGCAGGACCCCCGGGGCTGACGGGCAGCGCCGGGGGTCCGGTCGTCGGGGGTGCGGTGGTGGGCGGCGGGGCTCACCAGAGGGTGGCGACCGCCATGTTGATCAGCGCCAGCCCGCCCACGGCGTGGGCGAGACCGGTCGAGACCGTCTCCCCGCGCCTGGTCTTCCGCTGACCCAGGAAGGCGGCCACCGCCACGGCGAGGGCGACGAGCAGCTTCACGGCGACCCTGGCGTGGTTGACGTCACCGTCGCCCATCTCGTGGATCGCCACGAGCAGGAGACCGGTCACCAGGCTCAGCAGCGAGGCGTGGAACTGTCCGGGGGACACCGTCGGGCGCTTCATGGTGTAGATCCAGGTGCCCACGATGATCGCGGCGCCCACGAGGTGCAGGAAGACAAGGAGTCCGGTCAGGAAGGTCATGCTCTCGAGCCTATCGGAGGGGTACCCGCGGACACCGAGAGGGCGTGCCCCTGTGACCAGGAGCACGCCCTCTCGGTGCCGCAGGCCCGCCGCACCTGCTCAGCGGGGTCCGGCGGCCGGCACGGGGCCGGTCAGAGGCCGACCTCGGACTCGAAGCGGCCCTCCTCCAGGCGCGCCTTGAGTGCCTGGAGGAAGCGACCGGCGTCGGCGCCGTCGACCAGGCGGTGGTCGTAGGTCAGCGACAGGTAGCACATCTGACGGATGGCGATGGTGTCGTTGCCGTCGGCGTCGGCGACCACCATCGGGCGCTTCACGATCGACCCCGTGCCGAGGATCGCGACCTGCGGCTGGTTGATGATCGGAGTGTCGAACAGGGCCCCGAACGAACCGAGGTTCGTGATCGTGAACGTGCCGCCGGTGAGGTCGTCCGGCGTGATGTTGCCGTCCTTGGCCCGCGAGCCGAGGTCCACGATCTGCTTGGCCAGGCCGCCGAGGTTGAGGTCGCCGGCGTTCTTGATGACCGGCACCAGCAGACCCTTCGGGGTGTCGACCGCGATGGCGATGTTCTCCGAGCCGTTGTAGACGATCTCCTTCTCGGCCTCCTTGAAGGTGGCGTTGAGCTTGGGGTGGGCCTGCAGGGCCTCGGCCACCGCCTTGGCGAAGAACGGCAGGTAGGTGAGCTTGGCGCCCTCCCGCTCCTGGAACTTCGCCTTGGCCCGGCCGCGCAGCACGGCCACACGGGTCATGTCGACCTCGGTGACCTGGGTCAGCTGGGCCGCCTCCTGCAGCGACTCGCGCATGCGCTGGGCGATCGTCATCCGGATCCGCGGGGCCTTCTCGGTGGTCCCACGCTTGGCGTCCGCCTTCGGCGCGGCCGGGGCGGCCTCCTGCGCCGGGGCTGCAGCGGCGGACTCGGCGGGGGCCTCGGCGGCCGGTGCCGCCGAGCTCTTCTGCTGCTCGGCGGCGGCCAGCACGTCCTGCTTGCGGATGCGACCGCCCACTCCGGTGCCGGTGAGCGTGGAGAGGTCCACGCCCTCCTTCTTGGCGAGCTTGCGCACCAGAGGGGTCACGTAGGACGAGTTGTCACCGGTCGGGGCCTCCGCGTTCTCGGTACGGGCGCCGTCGCGCTCGGCGGCGTCCTGCTGCTCGTCCCCGGACGTGTCGGCCAGCACGGGCTCGTCGGTCTCGACCATGGCCTCGTCCCGGGACGGCGCCTTCTCCTGCTTCCCGGAGGAGGACCCCTCGTAGCCCTCGCCGCCGGCGGCGGACGGCTTCTCCGGCTTCTCCTCGGCGGAGGAGTCCGCGGCGGCCTCGTCCTGGCCGGACCCGCCGTCGGACCCGGAGGGGGCGGAGCCGGAGCCGATGATCGCCAGGACCTGGCCGACCTCGGCGTCCTCGTCCTCCTGCACCCGGATCTCCAGCAGGGTCCCGGCCACGGGGGAGGGTACCTCGGTGTCGACCTTGTCGGTGGAGACCTCCAGCAGGGGCTCGTCGACGGCGACCTCGTCACCGACCTGCTTGAGCCACCGGGTCACGGTGCCCTCGGTCACGGACTCGCCCAGTGCGGGCAGGGTGATCTCGCTGCCCTCGCCCGTCTCCTGGGCCTCGGCCTGCGGGGCCTGCTCCGTGCCGGAGGAGTCCTGACCGGAGGACTCCTGCTCGGCGGCCTCGTCGGTCGCCTCGGGGGTCTCGGCCTCGGTCGCGGCGTCCACGGCCTCCTCGGCGGAGGAGTCCGCGGCGGCCTCGTCCTGGCCGGACCCGCCGTCGGACCCGGAGGGGGCGGAGCCGGAGCCGATGATCGCCAGGACCTGGCCGACCTCGGCGTCCTCGTCCTCCTGCACCCGGATCTCCAGCAGGGTCCCGGCCACGGGGGAGGGTACCTCGGTGTCGACCTTGTCGGTGGAGACCTCCAGCAGGGGCTCGTCGACGGCGACCTCGTCACCGACCTGCTTGAGCCACCGGGTCACGGTGCCCTCGGTCACGGATTCGCCCAGTGCGGGCAGGTTTACGGTTTCTGACATGGTCCGACCGTCTCTCTTTCGGTGCCTTCGGTGGTGCCTTCGATGGTGCGGTCCGGGCGCCGGGCCCGGTTCCGGGGTGGCGGGGAGGCCCCGCCCGGGACGGGCGGGGCCTCGACGCGGTCAGCCGTGCAGCGGCGCGCCCGCGAGGGCCATGGCAGCCTCGCCGATGGCCTCGTTCTGGGTGGGGTGGGCGTGCACGAAAGCGGCGACGTCCTCGGGGTAGGCCTCCCAGTTGACGATGAGCTGGCCTTCGCCGATCTGCTCACTGATGCGCTTGCCGATGGCGTGGAAGCCGATGATCGGCCCGTCCTTCTCGCGCACCAGCTTGATGATGCCGCCGGTGCCCAGGATCGAGCTCTTGCCGTTGCCGGCGAGGTTGTACTCGGCGACCTCGACGTTGTCCTCGCCGAACTTCTCCTTGGCCTTCGGCTCGGTGTAGCCGACCGACGCGATCTCCGGCTCGGTGAACGTCACCTTGGGGATATTCACGTCGTCGACGACGGCCGGGTTCTGGCCGGCGATCTCCTCGGCCACGAACCGCCCCTGCTGGTAGCCGCGGTGGGCGAGCTGGACGCCGGGGACGATGTCACCGATCGCGTAGATGTTGCCGACGCCGGTGTGCAGGCGCTCGTTCGGGGTGACGAAGCCCCGGTCCATGGGGATGCCCTGCTCCTCGTAGCCCATGTCGGCGGTGTTCGGGCCGCGCCCCACGGCGACGAGCACGATGTCCGCCTCGAAGACCTTGCCGTCGGCCAGGGTGACTTTCGCGCCGTTGTCGTCCTGCTCGACCTTCTCGAAGAAGGTGCCGAGGTTGGACTTGATGCCGCGCTTCTTGAACTCCCGCTCGAGGATCTTGATGAGCGCCGGATCCTCGTTGGCGACGAGGTTGGGCAGGCCTTCGATCACGGTGACGTCCACGCCGAAGGATTTCCACATGGAGGCGAACTCGCAGCCGATCACGCCGCCGCCGAGCACGATCGCGCTCTTGGGCACGAAGTCGATCTCCAGGGCCTCGGTCGAGGTCATGACCCGGCCGCCGATCTCGATGCCGAGGGTCTTGGAGATCGAGCCGGAGGCCAGCACGATGTGCTTGCCGGTGTAGCTGGTCCCGTCGACCTCGACCGTGTTCTCGCCGGTCAGCTTGCCCACGCCCTCGAGGACCGTGATCTTGCGCATCTTCATCAGGCCGCTGAGGCCCTTGAACTTGCCGGCGACGATCTTGTCCTTGTAGTCCCGCACGGCCGCCATGTCGATCGAGTCGAGCGTGGTGTGGATGCCGTACTTGGAGCTCTCACGGGCGTCCTCGGCCAGTTCGGCGGAGTGCAGGTAGGCCTTGGTCGGGATGCAGCCCCAGTGGAGACACGTGCCCCCGAGCTTGTTCTTCTCCACCAGGGCCACGGAGAAGCCGAGCTGGACGGCTCGCAGCGCCGCGGCGTAGCCGGCACTCCCTCCGCCGAGGACGAGGATGTCGAATTCGTTGTCGGCCACGTGTTTGGCTCCCTTGCGCGTTGACGTCGTTCCGGGTCCGTTGCACCCGTCCCGTGACGGGTTCGTTTCGTACATACCTTAGCCCTACGCCGGAGGGAGCGACCAGGCGGGCGCTCCCTCCGGCGCAGGGGTGTCGCGGGACATCAGCCGCGGTCGGCGACAGCGTCCTCGAGCAGCCGCACGAGCGTGCGCACGCCCGCCCCCGTGCCCTCCGCCGGGGTGTAGCCGTGGGGCGGTCCCTCGTTGAACGAGGGGCCGGCGATGTCCACGTGCGCCCACGGCACCCGTGCCCCGTCCTCGCCGCCGACGAACTCGCGCAGGAAGATCGCGGCGACCAGCATCCCGCCGTTCTTGTCCCCGATGTTCTTGAGGTCGGCGACCTTCGAGTCCAGGGACGGGCGCAGGTGCTCGGGCAGCGGCATGGGCCAGCCGTCCTCGCCGGCGCCGCGGGCGGCCTCGGCCACGGCGGTCCGCAGCGCCTCGTCGCCCATGATCCCGAACGTCCGCGCCCCCAGGGCCACCATCTGCGCACCGGTCAGCGTGGCGATGTCGACGACGGCGTCCGGGCTCTCCTCGCACGCGGCCACGAGACCGTCGGCCAGCACGAGGCGCCCCTCGGCGTCGGTGTTGAGCACCTCGACGGTGCGGCCGCCGCGGATGGTGATGACGTCGCCCGGGCGGGTGGCCGTGGACGAGGGCAGGTTCTCGGCCAGGCACAGCCACCCGGTGACCTTCACGGGCAGGCCCAGCTCGGCGGCGGTGAGGACGGTCGCGAGGACGGCGGCGGCACCGGCCATGTCCGACTTCATGGTCATCATCGAGGCCGGGGGCTTGAGGGAGAGCCCGCCCGAGTCGAAGGTGATGCCCTTGCCCACGTAGGCGTAGTGCTTCGCGGCGCGGGCCGGGGCGTATTCCAGCTTGACGAGGCGCGGACCGTGCACGGAGCCCTGTCCCACGCCCAGGAGCCCTCCGTAGCCGCCCTGGGCGAGCTCCTTCTCGGCGAGCACGGTCACGGAGACCTTGGTGCCCTTGGCGGCCTGGCGGGCGTAGTCCGCCACGGCCTGCGGGTACATGACGTTGGGGGAGAGGTCCACGAGGGTGCGGGCCGCGCGGACGCCCCGGCCGAGGGCGGCGGCGCGGTCGAGGCACCGGCCCAGCGCGGCGCGCGCCACGCCGGGGGCGTGCACGACGGCGGAGGCCAGTGGGGCCTGCACGGAACCGGCGGTCGCCGCGCGCTGGTGGGCGAAGGCGAAGGCGCCGAGTGCGGCGCCCTCGGCGACCGCCGCGGCGTCCTGCTCGGAGTCCGCGGGCAGGGCGAGCACCGCGGAGCCGGTCCCGGCGAGCCTCCGCACGGCCGCGCCGGCGGCCCGGCGCAGCGTCTCGGCGCGCTCGGGCGTGCCCTCGGGCAGCACGCCGACCCCGGTGAGGACCACCACGGTGAAGGGGAGCCCGGACGGGGCCGGCACCACGGTCACCTCCTCGGCGGCGCCCTTCACGCGCAGCGCCGCCGCGGCGTCCACCACGGGGGCGAGCCTGCGCTGCTCCCCGGCGGGGAGCAGGACACGACCCGAGCCGTCGCCCTCCCGTCCCTTCTCGACACCGAGCACGAGCGCGTGAGCCGGCGTCCGGCCCAGGGCCTTGTGCGTGGCGGTGAGCTCGATGCCCCGGGGCTCGAGCAGGTCCTGTACGTCGGGCATGGATCGTCCTTTCGCTGAGGTCTGGACCGGCGGGGCCGGGCCGGTCCGCTCCCGGCGGCCCGGCCCGGCCGGCAGGCGTGCTGTCGATCCTATCCTCGGCCGCCGTGCCGCCGGGGCCCGGACGCACGGGCGGGCCCCGGCGGTGCGGCGGGGCAGGCGACGGGGAATAACGGGGGGCCCGCGAACGGTTGACATGGTCCGGGCGCGCCGTCGGCGGTGTGCTCGCACCGGTCGCCTCACGGACGCCCGGAACCGACCCACCCCAGGAGGAAGTGCTGTGCTGGACCCCACCTCGCTGTATCTGAGCAATCCCGCTCTGCTCGAGGACGCCCGGGTTCGCGGCCTGCCGCTGATCGTCGCCCTGTCCGGCTACGCGGAGGCGGGGCACGTGGCCGTGCAGATCGAGCACACCATCACGGAGGCCCTCCCGCACGAGGTCGTGGCCCGTTTCGACCTGGACCAGCTCTACGACTATCGAGCCCGCCGCCCGCACGTGAGCTTCGTGGAGGACCACTTCGAGGGCTTCCAGACCCCCGAGCTGTCCCTCCGGCTGGTCACCGACGGCCTGGGGCGCAGCTTCGCGCTGTTGACGGGCCCCGAGCCGGACCTGCAGTGGAACCGGTTCACGGAGGCGGTCGTGGGCCTGGCCCGGCGGATGGACGTGTCGCTCGTCGCCATCGTCTCGGGCATTCCCATGCCCGTCCCGCACACCCGCCCGTTCATCGTCTCGGTGCACGGCAACCGGGCCGACCTGCTGCCCGCCGAGCACGCGTGGAAGCCGGTCGTGGAGATGAGCTCGTCGGCCGCGCAGCTCCTCGAGATCCGGCTGGGCGAGGCGGGGATCGACAACATCGGCTTCACCGTCCACGTCCCGCAGTACCTGGCCGAGGCGCACCTGCCGCACGCCGCCGTGGCCGCCCTCGAGCACATCAGCGCCGTGACCTCCCTGACGCTGCCCACGGACGAGCTGCGCGAGGCGGCCCGCGAGATCGAGCGCCAGATCGACCAGCAGGTCGGCGCCTCGCCCGAGGTGCAGGCGGTCGTGGCAGGACTGGAACAGCGCTACGATGACGTCGTCGACGCCTCGGCCCCGCGCTCCCTGCTGGTGGGGGACGAGTCCGAGCTCCCCGACGCCGACGAGATCGGCGCCGCGGCCGAGGCCTTCCTCGCCGCCCAGGAGGACGAGCAGGACTGAGCCCGGCCGGCGCCCGGGGCGGTCCGTCCGTCGCCCCGGGCGGCCCCGCCGTCCCGGGTCCCGGCCCGGCTCCGTCCCCCCGAGAGCGAAGTGCATGCCGTCCGACCGGTACCAGGCCCACGAGCCCGGCAAGGACTCCCGCCGCGCCTACCTGGTCTTCGCGATCGGCACCTTCGCCTACTTCAGCGCGGTGGCCCAGCGCACCAGCTTCGGCGTCGCGTCGGTCGACGCGGCCGAGCGCTTCGGCACCGCGGCCTCCGCGCTGTCGATGTTCTCGCTCATGCAGGTCCTCGTCTACGCGGGGCTGCAGATCCCTGTGGGCGTGCTCGTGGACCGCTTCGGCTCCCGCGTCATGGTCGCCGGCGGTGCGCTGCTCATGGCGGTCGGTCAGGTCCAGCTCGCCCTGGCCGGCACGGTCGGCGAGGGCGTGGCGGGCCGCGTGCTCGTGGGCGCGGGGGACGCGACCACGTTCGTGTGCGTGATGCGCCTGATCCCCGCCTGGTTCTCCGCGCTGCGCGTGCCGCCGCTGACCCAGTTCCTGGGCGTGGTCGGCAATCTCGGCCAGCTCGTCTCCGTCATCCCGTTCGCCTGGCTGCTCGAGCTGACCGGGTGGTTCCCGTCCTTCGCGGCGCTGGCCTCCCTCGCGCTGCTCGCCGCCGTGCTCGCCGCGACCCTGCTGCGCAACGCGCCCCCCGGGGTGGAGGTCCTGAACCGGGAGCTGGGCCTGCGGCGGACCGGCCGGGTGCTCCGGGAGAGCGTGGCCGAGCCCGGGACACGGCTCGGCTTCTGGGTGCACTTCACCACCCAGTTCGCCGGCAACACGTTCGTACTCATGTGGGGCTACCCCTATCTCGAGTACGCCCAGGACCTGTCGGACACCATGATCTCCCTGGTGATGACCTCCTTCGTGCTGACCAACCTGGCCGTGGCCCTCGGCCTCGGCGGGCTGTCCGCCCGCCACCCGCACCGCCGCGTGCGGCTGTCCCTGGGGGTCACCGCCGGGATCTTCGGGGCGTGGACCGTCCTGCTGGTCTGGCCGGGCACGGCTCCCGTCCCGGTCGTGCTGGCCGCAGTGTGCGTCATCGCGATCAGCATGCCGGCCTCCATGATCGCCTTCGACATCACCCGCAGCTTCAACCCGGCCCGCCGCTCGGGCACCGCCACGGGCATCGTCAACGTGGGCGGCTTCACCGCCTCGGTGCTGGCCATCTTCGTCACCGGCTTCGTCCTCGACGTGGTGCACGCAGCGGGCTTCCGCGACGAGCTGTACGCCCCCGACGCGTTCCGGATCGCCATCGCCGCGCAGTTCCTGGTCGCGGCGGCGGGCGCCGCGGGCGTGCTGGCCACCGCCCGGCGGGTGCGCCGGCGTCACGGGGACGACGCCGCCTGACCGGCCGCGCGGTCCCATCAGCACTGCACCCTGCCGGGCACCGCGTCCCCGCCCCGCCGGCCGTCCACAGCCCGGGCCCGGGGCGGGGCCCCCGGCACCGGCACCACCCAGGCTGGCCACATGAGACAGCATCCCTTCCGAGACCCCTTCGTCCCCGTCGTCCGGTGCGCGGCAGACCTGCTCGCCGTCGTGCCGCACACGCTCGGCTACTGGCCCGCCGACTCCCTCGTCCTGTTCGCCGCCGGTGGCGGGACGGCAGGGGCGTGCGTGCGCGTGGACCTCCCGCACGGCCCGTCCCACCAGCGTCTCGAGGAGGCCTTCGTGGCCGAACTCGCCGACCTCGTGCGCCACGACGCCCTGAGCGACCGGGTCTTCGTGATCGTGTACACGTCGTCCTCCCCCGGGGACCCGCCCGGCGTGCCGGTTCCGCCCACCGGGGTGGACGGTGTGCTCGCCGACGTGGACGAGGCCGCCCGGCGCGCGGGGCGGGCCGTGGCGGCACGCTGGATCGTGGCCGGCGACCGCTGGTGGCCCGCCGAGGAACCGGCAGACGTCCAGGACGTCGCGGGCATCGAGGACAGCGCCGTCAACGCCGCGCTCGTGGCCTCGGGCAGCTCCTACGCGGCCGCCCCACGGCTCGCCATGGACCACGAGTACGGGGCTCTGCCCGCGGGCACCACCCGTGGCACCGGGCGGGCCGCGGTCCGCTGGGCGCGGGCGGGGGAGGTCGCGTGGCACCACCTCGACCGGCTCGGGCCGGCACTGTCCGTCTGGGCCGACGTCCTCGCGACGGTCCCGGGCTCGCCCGGGGACCCGGTGCCCGCCGTGCTGGGCCACGACGACGAGCTGCTCGGCTTCCTGGCCGCGAGCCTGACGGACCCGGTGCTCGCCGACCTGCTCCTGGTGGCCTGCGCCACGGACGACCTCGACGGCGTCCTCGCGGCCGCCGCGACGTGGGCCGAGCTGTGCGACGACGTCGACGACCCGGCGGACGGACCGGGTGCCGACGGCGTCCCGGTCGGACCCACCTGCGCGCCGGTCCCCGCGGGCGTCCCGCCGGTGCCCCGGCGACCGCCGGCCTGCCACGGCGTCGCGACGCCCGGCCCGGCTGCCGCCACGGCGCCCGTGCCCGACGCGGGGGAGCTGGTCCGGCTCTCCCGCGTGCTCGCCGGCGAGTGGGCGGAGACCCCGCACTGGTCGCTGCTCGACGCCCTCTACCGGGTGCTGCAGGTGCTCAGCTGGCTCCTGGAGCCCGCGGGACTCGGTGCGGGTCCTGGCGCGGGAGCGGCCGGAAACTCAGGGCGGGCCGGTGCGGACGACGAGGAGCGGGGGCGGGTCGTGCTCGCGGGAGTGCTCGTCGAACTCGCGCAGCTCAACCGGTTCCGTGCGCGCGGTTCCCACACCGCGCACTTCGTGCGCCGGGCCACGGCCCTGGTCCCCGGTCACCCGTCCGCGCTGCGCGTGCTCCGCCTCGCCGACGCCCGGCCCGTGCCGTTCTGGGCCCGGGACCGTGCCACCGCCTGGCACTCGTGAGCCACGGTTCCCGAGCTTTTTCGAGTCGGTCCGGCCGAGCGGGAACAAAACCCGGCCACGGGTGGTTCCGGCTGTCAGGACCCTTCAAGCCCGCCGCGCCGGACAGTGCCCGGCGCACGGACTTGACAGGGTCATAGGCGTGTTGCCCCGAGGGCGGACGCCGTGACCGCTCAACGAAAGGCTCTCAGTGTCACCTGCCGCCAGCAACAAGACGACGGACACCGCCGCCGAGACCCCGGGCACCGGGGACGCTCGGTCGCCGTCCGGTACCGGGACCACGGGCACGTCGCCGCGGGCGAAGACCGCCGCTGCGAAGTCGACCGCCGCCAAGAAGACCGTGGCCGCGAAGAAGACCACGGCCGCGAAGTCCACCGCCGCGAAGTCGACCGCACCCAAGAGCGCCACCGCTGTCGCTTCCACGAAGTCCACGTCCGGCCGGTCGACCGCGACCAGGACCGCCGCGAGCAAGGCTCCGGCCGCGCCGAAGTCCACGGGCCGCACGAAGGCGGCGGCCCCGACGGACCAGGAGGCCCAGGACGTCGTCGGGGAGCCCGAGGAGGACGTCGTCGTCACCGACGACGCCGACATCGAGACCGCCCTGACCGACGAGGCCGTGGTGATCGACCCCGAGGCGGACGAGGACGCCGAGGCGGAGGAGGAGGCCGCTCCCGGGGATGCGCCCGCCGCACCCGCGCCCAAGGACGAGAAGACCTCCGGCTTCGTCATCACCAACAACGACGACGATGACGCCCCGGCCCAGCAGGTCGTCTCCGCCGGGGCCACGGCCGACCCGGTCAAGGACTACCTCAAGCAGATCGGCAAGGTGGCGCTGCTGAACGCCGAGCAGGAGGTGGACCTGGCGCTGCGGATCGAGGCGGGCCTGTACGCGGAGCACAAGCTCACGGACGGGAAGGACTCCCTGGACCCGCAGACCCGCAAGGAGCTGCGCTGGGTCATCCACGACGGCAAGCGCGCCAAGAACCACCTGCTCGAGGCCAACCTGCGCCTGGTCGTCTCGCTCGCGAAGCGCTACACCGGTCGCGGCATGCTGTTCCTGGATCTCATCCAGGAGGGCAACCTCGGTCTCATCCGCGCCGTCGAGAAGTTCGACTACACCAAGGGCTTCAAGTTCTCGACGTACGCGACGTGGTGGATCCGCCAGGCCATCACCCGGGCCATGGCCGATCAGGCCCGCACCATCCGCATCCCGGTGCACATGGTCGAGGTCATCAACAAGCTTGCCCGGGTCCAGCGCCAGATGCTGCAGGACCTCGGCCGGGAGCCCACCCCCGAGGAGCTGGCCAACGAGCTCGACATGACGCCCGAGAAGGTCGTCGAGGTGCAGAAGTACGGCCGTGAGCCGATCTCCCTGCACACCCCGCTGGGTGAGGACGGCGACTCGGAGTTCGGCGACCTGATCGAGGACTCGGAGGCCGTGGTTCCCGCGGACGCCGTGAGCTTCACGCTCCTGCAGGAGCAGCTGCACTCGGTCCTGGACACCCTCTCCGAGCGGGAGGCGGGGGTCGTGGCGATGCGCTTCGGCCTGACCGACGGCCAGCCCAAGACGCTCGACGAGATCGGCAAGGTCTACGGCGTGACGCGTGAGCGCATCCGGCAGATAGAGTCCAAGACCATGTCCAAGCTGCGCCACCCCTCCCGGTCGCAGGTGCTGCGCGACTACCTCGACTGAGCGGACGGCCGGTCCCGCGTCCGGACGCCGTCCGGGCGCGGGACGTCCGCGACCGGGTCCGTGCACCGCTCCGGTGGGGTCATCGGTTCCGGTGGCGTGCCCCGTTCCGGTGACCGGTTCACGGACGGGACATGCAGGAAGGCCCCGACACCTGGTGTCGGGGCCTTCCTCACGACGATCGCCCGTCGCGGGCGTAACCGGGTCAGGAACCGATGCGCTCGGTCTCGTCCTGCCAGGTGGCGGCCAGCGGCCGCAGTTTCTGCTCGTTCTTGCGCGCGTGGTGAGCGCAGAACAGCAGCTCACCGCCCGTCGACTCGAGGACCACTCGGACGTAGGCCTGGGCGCCGCACGCGTCGCAGCGGTCGGTCGCATTGAGCTCTCGGCTCTCCAATGTTGCGTTCACGGGATCCTCCTCCTGGGTCGTACGCGGTGCACGCGGCACGGGGCCGCGGATGCGGGTACCCGGGGTCTCCTGGACGCATCGGGGTACTGCTATATACAACCACGGCCGTCGGACAATCGATTCCGGTCGGCGCCGTTTTTCGCCCCGGGCGTAGGCCACGGTGCCGGTCCGCAGGCGGGCACCGCGGCCCACGCCCGGGCCTGCGGTGTCCGCCCCCCGGACTACAGTGGTGGGGAATCCCGCCGTCCCCCAGGAGTCGTATCCCCGTGACACCGTCCCGTTCCGAGTACAACGCCCGCCACCTCTCCGTCCTCGAGGGCCTCGAAGCCGTCCGGAAGCGGCCGGGCATGTACATCGGCTCCACCGACTCGCGCGGGCTGATGCACTGCCTGTGGGAGATCATCGACAACTCCGTGGACGAGGCCCTCGCCGGCTTCGGCCACCAGATCACGGTGGTCCTGCACGCCGACGGCGCCGTGGAGGTCCACGACGACGGCCGCGGCATTCCCATCGACCTCGAGCCGCGCACCGGGCTCACCGGCGTGGAGGTCGTCTTCACCAAGCTGCACGCGGGCGGGAAGTTCGGCGGCGGCTCCTACAGCGCCTCCGGGGGCCTGCACGGCGTGGGCGCCTCCGTGGTCAACGCGCTCTCCGCTCGCCTGGACGTGCAGGTGGACCGCGGCGGGAAGACCTACCAGATGTCCTTCCGGCACGGCGAACCGGGGCGGTTCGTCGACCAGGGCAGGCCCTCCCCGCACGCCCGGTTCGAGCCGTTCGTGGAGGGGTCGGTGCTCGACGTCGTCGGCAAGGCCAAGCGCGGGGTCACCGGCACGCGGATCCGGTACTGGGCGGACGAGCAGATCTTCACGACGGACGCCAGGTTCAGCTACGAGGAGCTCGCCAAGCGTGCCCGTCAGACCTCGTTCCTGATCCCGGGACTGCGCATCACCGTGCGCGACCAGCGGGGCCTGCCCGGCACGCCGGGGGAGTTCGGGACCCACGAGGAGGTGTTCCAGCACGACGGCGGGATCTCCGAGTTCGTGGAGTACCTCGCCGCTGACAGCTCGGTCACCGACGTGTGGCGCTTCCAGGGCGAGGGCCGGTTCAAGGAGAACGTCCCGGTCCTGGACCAGAACGGCCGCTCCAAGCTCACGGAGCTGGACCGCACGTGCGAGGTCGACGTCGCCCTGCGCTGGGGCATCGGCTACGACACGTCCCTGCGCTCGTTCGTGAACATCATCGCCACCCCCAAGGGCGGCACCCACCAGGCCGGTTTCGAGGCGGCCCTGCTGAAGACGTTCCGGAAGCAGATCGAGTCCAACGCCCGCAAGCTCAAGGCCGGCAGCGACAAGATCGAGAAGGACGACGTCCTCGCCGGTCTCACGGCCGTGCTCACGGTGCGGCTGGCCGAGCCGCAGTTCGAGGGCCAGACCAAGGAGGTCCTGGGCACCCCCGCCGTGCGCCAGATCGTGAGCCGGGTGATCGAGCAGGAGCTGACCGCCAAGCTCACGTCCACCGGCCGCCACGACAAGCAGCAGGCCGGTCAGCTGCTCGAGAAGGTCGTGGCGGAGATGAAGTCCCGCATTTCCGCGCGGGTGCACAAGGAGACCCAGCGGCGCAAGAACGCCCTGGAGACCTCGTCGATGCCGGCCAAGCTGGTCGAGTGCCGCTCGAACGACGTGGAGCGTTCCGAGCTGTTCATCGTGGAGGGCGACTCCGCCCTCGGCACGGCGCGGCTGGCCCGTTCCTCCAACTACCAGGCGCTGCTGCCGATCCGCGGCAAGATCCTCAACGTGCAGAAGGCGTCCATCACGGACATGCTCGCCAACACGGAGTGCGCCGCGCTCATCCAGGTCATCGGCGCCGGCTCGGGGCGCACCTTCGACCTCACCGCCGCCCGCTACGGCAAGGTCATCATGATGACCGACGCCGACGTCGACGGCGCGCACATCCGCACCCTGCTGCTTACGCTGTTCTACCGCTACATGCGTCCCCTCGTGGAGGCCGGCCGGGTCTACGCGGCGGTGCCCCCGCTGCACCGGGTGGAGATCGTCAATGGGGGCAGTACGGCCAACGAGATGGTCTACACGTACTCCGAGCGCGAGCTCGCGGACCTGCTCGCGCGGCTCGAGGCGGAGGGGCGGCGGTTCAAGGAGCCCATCCAGCGCTACAAGGGCCTCGGCGAGATGGACGCGGACCAGCTCGCGGAGACGACCATGGACGTCCGGCACCGGATGCTGCGCCGGATCCGGGTCGAGGACGCCGAAGCCGCCGAGCACGCCTTCTCCCTGCTCATGGGCTCCGAGGTGGCCCCGCGCAAGGACTTCATCATCGAGGGCGCCACGCAGCTGGACCAGGAGCGCATCGACGCCTGAGCGCATCGGGGACTGCCGTGCCGGTGCCGCGGTCCGGCCGCTACGCTGGGCAGGGACGAGCGACCGTCCCCGAGGAAGGACCCCGCATGACCGCCACCGGCCCGCACACCCCGCCCCCCCCACCCGGCCGGTCCCGGCCGGTCACCGTCACCGTGACCGGTGCCGCGGGACAGATCGGCTACGCCACCCTCTTCCGGGCGGCGGCGGGCGACCTCCTCGGGTCCGGCACTCCCGTCCGTCTGCACCTGCTCGAGCTCCCGCAGGCGCGGCGGGCGGCGGAAGGCACGGCCCTGGAGCTGCAGGACGGGGCGTTCCCGCTGCTCGAGGGCGTGGAGGTCTTCGAGGACGCGGACGCCGCGTTCGACGGCGCCTCCGTGGGCCTGCTCATCGGGGCCCGCCCTCGGTCCCAGGGCATGGAGCGCGCCGATCTGCTCGAGGCCAACGCCGGGATCTTCTCGGTCCAGGGGCGGGCCGTCAACCGCGGAGCGGCCGAGGACTTCCGGGCCGTGGTGGTCGGCAACCCCGCCAACACCAACGCCTACATCGCCGCCTCGCACGCCCCGGACGTCCCGTGCGAGCGGTTCACCGCGCTGACCCGTCTCGACCACCACCGTGCGCTCGCCCAGCTCGCCGCGGCGACCGGGGCCCGCGTGGGCGAGATCGAGGGCGTCGTCGTGTGGGGCAACCACTCCGCGAGCCAGTACCCCGACCTGACCCACGCCACGGTCGGGGGCCGGCCGGCGCTCGAGGTGCTGGCCGGGGCAGGACACGACCTCGCCTGGGTGGACGACACCTTCATCCCCCGGGTGGCACGCCGCGGGGCGGAGATCATCGACGTCCGCGGCGGCTCGTCGGTGGCCTCGGCGGCGCACGCGACCCTGTGCCACGTCCACGACTGGGTCCTGGGCACCGCCGACGGCGCGTGGACGTCCATGGCGGTCGCCTCCGACGGCTCCTACGGCGTGCCGGAGGGGCTCATCAGCTCGTTCCCGGTCGTCTGCCGGGACGGCCGGGCCGAGGTCGTCACGGACCTCGAGCTGGACGAGTTCTCCCGCACCCGCATCGACCGCTCCGTCCGGGAGCTCGAGGAGGAGCGCGCGGCGGTGCAGCAGATGGGGCTGCTCGGCCCCCGCCGCTGAGCCTCAGCCGTAGGCCGGGCCCACCGCGTCGATCACCTGGTCCGTGGGCACGCCCGATCCGTCCCGGCGGCCGTGCTCGGTGGGCAGGGCCCGGGCCACGCCCGAGGCCGAGACCGCCTTGGCCGGTCCGTGCCCCACCCAGGCCAGGGCCAGTCCCGTCTCCCCCTTCAGGAACCGGTGCGCGCGCACCCCGCCGGTGGCACGGCCCTTCGGGGGGTACTCCGAGAACGGGGTGACCTTCACCGAGTACTGCGACATGCCGGGCAGCACCTCGTCGGCGCGGGCGAGGGTCACGACCACGGGCGTCTCGTCCGCGGCGCGCACGGCCCCGAAGAACACCACGGCGTCCCCCGGGACCAGCTTGACCCCGGCGACGCCGCCGGCGGTGCGGCCCTGGGCGCGCACGGCACCGGCGTCGAAGTGCAGCAGCTTGCCGTCCCGGGTCACGAACACCAGCTCGTCCTCCGTGGCGGCCGACTCGGCCAGGCCGACCACCTCGTCACCGTCCTTGAGCGTGATGACCTCCCAGTCGTCGCGGTTGAGGGGATGCTCGGGGCTGATCCGCTTGACCACGCCGTTGCGGGTGCCCAGGGCCAGCACGGCGTTGAGCGGCGCGAGCCCCACGAGACGCTCCCCGCGGCCGAGGGTGAGGAAGTCCTTGACCGGGACGCCGTCGCCCAGCTTCGGGGTGCCCTCGAAGGCGGTCAGCACGGGCACGTCCATCACCTGGACGCGCAGCATGCGCCCGGTCGACGTGACCGCCCCGATCTCCCCGCGGGCGGTGGCCCGCACCGAGGAGACCAGGGCGTCGTGCTTGATCCGCCGCGGCGGGTCCACCAGCGGCACCTGGGAGGGGGTGCGGGCGAGCTGGCCCGACGTGGACAGGAAGACCCAGCACGGGTCGTCGGCGATCTCGAGCGCGAGCCCGCCCGCCGACGTCCTCCCCGGGGCGGGGGCCGCCGCCGCGGCCGCGGGCGCCGGCAGGGCCTCCGACTCGAGGAGCTCGGTGCGCCGGTCGTCGCCGTGGACCTCCGCGGTCTCCGCGAGCTCCGCGGAGACCAGGGCCCGCAGCCGGGAGTCGGACGCGAGCGTCTCCTCGAGCTCGGTGATCTCCCGGCGCAGCTCCTCCTGCTCCTTCTCGAGCTCGATCCGCGAGTACTTGGTCAGCTGCCGCAGGCGCAGCTCGAGGATGTGGTCGGCCTGCACGCGGCTGAGGTCGTACACGGCCATGAGCCGTTCCCGGGCCACGGCGGTCTCGTCGGAGGAGCGGATGATCTGGATGATCTCGTCGATGTCGACGATGGCCACGAGCAGGCCCTCGACCAGGTGCAGGCGGTCGCGCCGCTTGCCCAGCCGGAAGCCGGTGCGCCGCCGGACCACCGACAGCCGGTGCTCCACGTAGACCCGCAGCAGCTCGAGGAGGCCCATGGTGCGGGGCCGTCCGTCCACGAGCGCCACGTTGTTGATCCCGAAGGAGTCCTCCATGGGCGTGTACTTGTAGAGCTGCTGGAGGACGGCCTGCGGATTGAAGCCGTTCTTGATCTCGATGACGAGCCGCAGGCCGTTCTTGCGGTCGGTGAGGTCCACGACGTCGGAGACGCCCTGGATCTTCTTGGCCTGCGCCGCCTCCTTGATCTTCTCGGTGACCTTCTCGGGCCCCACCATGTAGGGCAGCTGGGTGACGACGATGCCCTGCTTGCGGGGGGAGACCTGCTCGATCGACACCTTCGCGCGGGTCTTGAAGGAGCCCCGCCCCGTCCGGTAGGCGTCCCGGATCCCGTCGAGGCCCACGATCCGCCCGCCCGAGGGCAGGTCCGGGCCCGGGACGAAACGCATGAGCTCCTCGAGCGTCGCCTCGGGATGCTCCACGAGGTGGCGGGCTCCCGCGACGACCTCCCGCAGGTTGTGCGGGGCCATGTTCGTGGCCATGCCCACCGCGATGCCGGACGAGCCGTTGACCAGCAGATTGGGGAACGCCGCGGGCAGCACGCCCGGCTGGGTGAACTGGTTGTCGTAGTTGGGCACGAAGTCGACGACGTCCTCGTCGAGGTCGGCCGTCAGCGCCAGGGCGGCCGGGGCCATCCGGGCCTCGGTGTAGCGGGAGGCGGCGGGGCCGTCGTCGAGGGAGCCGAAGTTGCCGTGCCCGTCCACGAGGGGCAGACGCATCGCGAAGGACTGGGCGAGGCGGACCATCGCGTCGTAGATGGCGGAGTCGCCGTGCGGGTGCAGCTTGCCCATCACCTCCCCCACGACGCGCGCGCTCTTGACGTGGCCGCGGTCGGGGCGCAGACCCATCTGGTTCATCATGAACAGGATGCGGCGCTGCACGGGCTTGAGCCCGTCCCGGGCATCTGGCAGGGCGCGGGAGTAGATGACGGAGTACGAGTACTCGAGGAAGCTCGTCTCCATCTCGGAGGTCACGTCGATGTCGACGATGTTCTCCCGGAAGTCGGCGGGCAGCTCGTCCTCGGCGGACGGGCGGGAGGGCGCACGGCGGCGTGCCATCACAGCGGGGGGTCCTTCGGTCGTGGGTCGGTCCGGGGCGGACCCGGCGGCTCGGCGTTCGAGATCGGCCGGGGACGCACCGGGACGCACCGTTGACGGTGCAGGTTTGTCTACTAGCCTGAAGTCTATGGTTCCAGAGACCGCGGACACGGACGACGCCGGAGAGTACCCCGAGTACTGGGAGGCCGACGTGATCCTCCGCGACGGCGCGACTGCCCAGCTGCGCCCGATCTCCCCGGAGGACAAGGACGCGCTCCTGGCCTTCCACCAGTCGCAGTCCGAGAACTCCATCTACCTGCGGTTCTTCTCCTACAAGCCCACCCTGTCCGCCCGGGAGCTGGAGCGGTTCACCCGCGTGGACCACCGGGACCGCGTCTGCTTCGTCCTGCTGCTGGGGGACCGGATCATCGGCGTGGGCCGCTACGACCGCACGGACCGGCCCGACGACGCCGAGGTCGCCTTCATGATCTCGGACGCCCACCAGGGACGGGGCATCGGCTCGATCCTGCTCGAGCACCTCGCCGCGGCCGCGCGCGAGAACGGGATCGACCACTTCTCCGCGGAGGTCCTGCCCGAGAACCGGAAGATGCTCCGCGTGTTCGCGGAGGCAGGCTACGAGCTCACCCGCAAGTTCGACGACGGCGTGGTGGTGGTGGGCTTCGACATCGACCCGACCGAGAAGTCGCTGGCCGTGATGGCCGCGCGGGAGCACCGGGCCGAGGCCCTCTCCATGGCCGACCTACTCTCCCCGTCCTCGATCGCCGTGATCGGCGCCTCACGGGACCCCGGCCACGCCGGGCACGCGTTGGTCGAGCACCTCGTCGCCTCCGGGTTCGCCGGCCGGCTCAGCGGCGTGAGCCCCACACCGTTCGAGCGGGAGGGCATGACCCACGCCACCTCGATCGGGGAGGTCCCGGAGCGCGTCGACCTCGCCGTGGTCGCCGTCCCCGTCGACCAGGTGGCCGACGTCGTGGACCAGTGCGGCGCGGCCGGCGTGCGCGCCGTCGTGGTGGTCACGGGCGGATACGCCGAGGCCGGCGCGGCCGGGCAGGCCATGCAGACCGAGCTCGTGCGCCGCGCGCGTTCCCACGGGATGCGCGTGGTCGGCCCGGCGAGCCTCGGTCTCTACAGCACGGCCCCCGAGTCCTGCTTCAACGCCTCGATCCTGCCCGCCGTGCCGCGGGAGGGCCCGCTGGGGCTGTTCAGCCAGTCCGGCGCCATCGGCATGATGCTCAACGCCGCCGCGCTGCGCCACGACGTGGGCGTGTCCACGTACCTCTCCGCCGGCAACCGGGCGGACGTCTCCGGCAACGACATGATGCAGTACTGGGAGGACGACGCCGCGACCCGCGCGTGCGGGCTCTACCTGCAGTCGGTGGGCAACCCGCGCAAGTTCTCCCGCATCGCGCGCCGGCTGTCGCTGACCAAGCCCGTGATCGTGGCGAAGAGCGAGGTCACCGGGCTGCGGCTGCCTCCCGGCCACACCGGGCGCACCACCCAGGCGCCGCCGGGGGCCTTGGACGCGATGTTCCGGCAGGCCGGGGTGATCCGCGCGGACACGAGCGAGCACCTGATGGACGTGGCCGGGATCCTCGCCGGCCAGCCCCTGCCCGCTGGCGCCCGCACGGCCCTCGTGTCCAACGCGCTGGCCCTGGGCCAGCTCATGGAGGACCGGTGCATGCAGCTGGGCCTGGACGTCGCGGCGATCCAGGCGGGGGTCAGGACCGCGGACGGCGGCCAGGACGCCCTCGAAGCGCTGCGGGCGGCCGTCGACAGCTGCCTCGGCGCCGAGGCCGTCGACTCCGCCGTGGTCACGCTGATGCCGATCCCGGGCACTCAGCCGGCGGCCGTGGCCGAGTTCGTGGGCCGCGTGGGCCGGGAGCACGGCAAGACCGTGGTGGTCGTGTTCACGGGCAGCACCGAGCCCGGGGCCGCCTCTGCCCTCCACCACGCCGACGACGGCCTGGACGTGCCCTGCTTCGACTCGCCGGGGGCGGCCCTGCGCGCGCTCGCCAAGGTGGTGGACTACACCCGGTGGCGCGCCCAGGACCAGGGCCGGCCGGCCGAGCCGAAGGGCATCGACGCGGAGGCGGCCGAGACCTTCGTGGAGACGATCCTGCCCCGGGTCTCCGGCGACGAGCTGCTCGAGCTGGACGGGCACCAGACGCGGGCCCTGCTGGAGACCTACGGCATCGGCCTGCTGCCCAGCGAACGGTTCACGGACCCCGAGGACGCCCCTGCCGCCGCCGCGCGGCTCGGCTACCCCGTGGCCCTGAAGACCACCGACCCCAACCTCCGGCACCGCCTCGACCTGGGCGGGGTGCAGCTCAACATCCAGGACGACGGACAGCTGCGCGCGGCCATCGAGAACATGCACCGGGCGCTCGCCCCCTTCGGCACCTTCGACCTCGAGGTGCAGACCATGGCCCCGACCGGTCAGTCCGTGCTGGTCCGGGCCATCGAGGACCCCCTCATCGGACCCGTGGTCTCGTTCGGGATGGCCGGGGACGCGGTGAACCTCCTCGAGGACTGGGCGCACCGGGTCCCGCCGCTCACCGACCAGGACGTGCGGCGGATGGTGCGCGAGCCCAAGGCCTCCCGCAAGCTCTTCGGCCACCAGGGAATCCCGGCCTCGGACGTCGGCCGGCTCGAGGACCTCGTCTCCCGGGTGGCGCTGCTCAAGGACCGGCACCCCGAGATCGCCCGCGTGGAGCTGAACCCCGTGCTCGTCGCCAGCGGCTCCCTGACCGTGCTCGGAGCCTCGGTCGGCATCGGCAACGCCCGGCAGCGGACGGACAGCGCGCGCCGGGCCATGCGCAGCTAGGCGGGCCCGGATTTCGTGGCGGACACCATAGCCGGTCGATACACCCTGATCGACCCCATCGCGCGCGGCGGCAGCGGGTCCGTGTGGCGGGCCTGGGACGGCCGACTCCAGCAGCTGTGCGCGGCCAAGGTGCTGCGCCAGCGCGACTCCGCGGACCTGCTGCGCTTCGCGCGCGAGCAGTCGGTGAAGCTGGACCACCCGCACGTGCTCGCCCCGTACGGGTGGGCCGCGGAGGACGCGCACGTGGTCATCGCGATGCCCCTCGTCCACGGCGGCACCCTGGAGTCCGCGCTGCTCGACAACGGTGCCGCCTCGGTGGAGCTGACCGAGGAGGTCCTGGCCCAGCTGCTCCAGGCGCTGCAGTTCGTGCACGCCCAGGGCTGGGTGCACCGGGACGTGAAGCCGGGCAACCTCATGCTGGACAGCACCGGGACGGGCCGGCCCCACACCCTCCTCTCCGACTTCGGCATCGCCGTGCGCGTCCAGGACGCCCGGCTGACCCGGACGGGGACGGTGGTGGGCACCCCCGGCTACCTTCCCCCCGAGGCGTACGAGCTCACCGACCCGAACTCCGCGCAGGATCTCTACGCGGCAGGCATCACGGCGCTGCGGATGCTCGACCCCTCGCTGGAGCCGCAGGAGAGCCTGGGCCCCAACGACGCGCGCGCGGTGGTGGGGGAGCAGGGCGACCTCGCGGAGCACCTCGCGGCGCTGCTCACCCCGGACCCCGCCCAGCGCCGCGACGCGGCCGTGGCCGTGCTCCACGAGCTCACCGCGGGTGCGGCGCGGCGGCGCTTCGACCCGGCTCGCACGCGGGACGGGGAGCCGTTCGAGGTCTTCGACGTCCTCGATCCGCTGCCGGAGCCGTGGGCGAGCCGGGTGCGGACCGGATGGGACGGCACGGACGGGGCCACCGGCTCCGGTCCGGGCGGCGGTGCCGTGGCAGCGGTCGGCGCGGAGACCGGCGGTCCTTTCCCGGACGGACCCGACACGCTGGACACCGGAGCAGGACGCTCCGGTGTCAGGGCGGCCGGGACCGGCACCGGGGGGACCGGCACCGGGGAGACCGACCACGAGGTGCCGGACCGCACGGCGTCCGGGCACGGGAACCCCGGGAGGGGGGCGGCCGGGTCCTCCGGCGCCGCAGGGCCCGGGACGGAGCCCGGCCGGGACCCGGCGCGCCGCCGGCTCGCCGCGGGAAAGTCCACGGAGGCACACTCGCGGCCGGCCCGGGCGGGGCGGCGTCGCCGCGGCACCGTGGTGAGGGGGGTGTTCGTGGTACTGGTGGGGATGACAGCGCTGCTCAGCGGCTATCTGCTGCTCGACCCCCTCGGCTCCGCGAACCGGGTGCCCGACCCCGGGGCCTCGCCCACCGTCTCGCGCAGCGCGGACGGCACTCCGAGCCCGGCGCCGGAGGAGAGCCCCGTGGTGCTGGAACGGGTCTGTGAGGACGTGGGCGGCGGGGAGAGGCGCTGCTACTTCCGCGTGCCCTGAAGGCCCGTGTTGGGCGCGGACGCGGCTGTGGGGGAAAATGACCCCCATGACGTATTCAGGTGAGCGCGGCCAGCGGCTGGTCGAGGACATCAACAAGGCCGGCTTCTACCCGCAGCTGGTGATCGACGTGGTTCAGGACTCGCTGGACGGCCGGTCCCCGGTCTCCCACCTCGTGCAGCTGGAGACCCACATCGACCGCACGGAGGTGCACCGCCACACCACCGTGCTGGTGCTCGCCGAGGACGTGCTGCACGTGACGCACGTGGACGACGAGGAGTTCGACGAGAGCGGCCGCGACGTGGTGGCACGGGTCTCGACGGAGACGGTCGGGATCTCCCAGATCCGCTCGGTGACGCTGAGCTACTCGTACTACCAGCCGGCCAACTACCGTCCGGACAGCCCGATCTCCGAGGTGACGCTCGCCATCGCGTGGACGGGCACCCTGCACGTGGACCTGGCACCGGCGCTGTGCGAGGACCCCCAGTGCCAGGCCGACCACGGCTACACCGGCACGGCCGCCCGGGAGGACATCGTGCTGCGGATCAGCGCGGAGGCCGACGGCCCGACGGCCGTGGAGGGCGCCCGGGAGTTCGCGCGCACGCTGCGCCGGGCCAACCTGTCCCCGCTGACCGACGGCGCGCAGATAGCGCAGCCGGCCCACGGGCGCACGCCGGCCCCGCGCCGGGCGACCCTCGCCACCCCGCGCACCCGGTTCACCGACCGGTTCACCGGCCGGGACAGCGGCGCCGCCCGGTGAGGGCGGTCCAGGAGGTCCTGCCCGCGCCGCCCGCCGACCTGCCGGGGCCGCCACGCTACGGCAGCCGTTCGGTCGCCGAGGTCATGTCCTCGGCCGCGGCGTCCCTGGGCGTGCCCGGCTTCCGGAACCCGCTGGGGCTGCCCTCCGCCCGGCGGGTCGTCGTCGTCATGGTGGACGGACTGGGACGGGCCCAGCTGCGGGCCCGCGCCGGGCACGCCCCCGGTCTGGCCGGCGCGCGAAGCCTCGCCACCCTGGACGCGGCGTTCCCCACGACGACGGCGGCCTCGCTGGCGTCCCTCGGCACGGGCGCCGCCCCCGGGGTGCACGGACTCGTGGGCTACGACGTGCTGGACCCGGACCGGGACCGGGTCGTGAACCAGCTCGGCGGCTGGGACGCCGCCGTGGACCCCCGGACGTGGCAGCCGCTGCCCACGGTGCTCGAGTGCGCCGCCGAGCACCTCGACGTGGTCACGGTCAGCCGGCACAAGTTCGCCGGCTCCGGGCTCACCGAGGCCGCCCTGCGCGGGGGCCGGTTCGTGGCCGCGGAGGGACCGGCGGCGCGGGTCAGCACCGCGCTCGACCAGCTCGCCGCGGGCCGCGACGCCCTCATGTACTTCTACTGGGACGAGCTCGACCGCACCGGTCACGCCCGGGGCTGGGAGTCCTGGGAGTGGACGGCCCAGTTCGAGGAGCTCGACGCGTCCCTGCGCCGGCTGGTCGCACGAGTGCCGTCCGGCACCACGGTGCTGGTGACCGGTGACCACGGCATGGTGGACGTCCCCCGGGACGCGCGCGTCGACTTGTCCGAGCTGCCGGGGCTGCTGGACGGGGTCCGGCACACGGCCGGAGAGCCCCGGACGGTGCAGCTGCACCTGGAGCCGGACGTGACGGCGCAGGACGTCCGGGCGCTCGTGGCCGCCTGGCGGGAGCAGTTCGGTCCCCGGGTGTGGATCCTCTCCCGGGAGGCCGCCCTCGACGCCGGCTACTTCGGCCCGCCGGCGCTCGTGCGAGACGCCGTGCGCGGGCGCATCGGCGACCTGCTCGTGCTGGCGAGGGAGCCTTTGGCGCTGTTCGACCTGGGCCGGCTCCGCCCGAGCGTCCTGTCCATGGTCGGCCAGCACGGCTCGCTCACCCGCGCCGAGCGGGAGGTCCCGCTGCTGCGCCTGGCCTGAGCACCCGCCCCTGAGCAGCTGCAGTGACGGGAGCCGCGACGGAACGCCTGCGCTGAGGGAACCGCGGCCGAGGGGCCGGGCTCAGGGAGCCGGCGGGGAGTCCTCGTCGGCTGTTTGGTCGGCGTCCTCCTCGGTCCCCGACTCTGCGGCGGCCGGAGCGGCACGATCGCCGTCCTCGCCCGGGCCCTCTCCGCCAGGGCTCTCCCCGTTCGCGTCCTCTTCGTCCGTGCCCCCTTCGCCCGTGCCCTGCCCCTCGCCCTGCTCGGGCTCCGCCGGGGCCGGCGAGGACGGTGACGACGGGGGAAGCACGGGCTGCGGCGGGAACGGGGCGGGGACGGGGGCTGGGGCCGGGACGGGGGCCGGCACGACGGGTTCGGGCACGACGGGTTGGGGCACGACCGGTTCGGGGACCACGGGCGCCGGGGGGACGTACGGTGCCGGCGGCGCCACCGGCTCCGGGGCCGGTGGGGGCGGGGCGGGCTCCTCCGCCGAGGGGCTCGGCGCAGGGGAGGGAGTGCGCGACCGGGACGGTGTGGGCGAGGCGGTTGGCGTGGCGGTGGGCGACCTGGTCACCGCGGGGGCAGGGATGAACTCGGCCTCCCGGCCGGCACCGAAGAGGTCGCGTCCCACTCCGCCCAGGTAGAGCGCCCCGACGCCGGCCAGCACCACGAGCACGACCGCGCTGAGGACCAGCCCGGCGACGAAGCGTCCCGGCCCGGAGCCCCGGACGAGCTCGGCCGGCGCCTCCGGGGCGCCGGAGGCACCGCGGCCGCCGGGATCGCCGGGGGCCGGGCCGGCGGCGTCGCGCTCGTCGTCCCCGAAGAGGTCGTCCTGGATGGAATTGCCCATGTCGTGCCGCCCCTGACGTGGTGTCGTCCGTCCGGGCCGTGCGCGGGATGGGGGAGCGCGCGAGCCCGGGGGAACGGCGCGGAGCCGTCCCTGCTGCGTGCACTCTAACGCGTGCCGGGCTGACGGCGTCGGACGGCACGCACCGGTAGCGGGGGCTCAGTCGGAGGAGCTGCCGAAGACGATCTCGTCCCAACTGGGCACCGAGGACCGCGCGGAGCGCCGCGCCTTGGCCGTCTTGTTGCGCGGGCGGGGCCGTTCGGGCGTGGTCTCCTCCGCGGGGGCGGAGTCCGCGGGATCCTCGCCGGAGACGCCGGCCGGGACCCCGAGGTCCCCGGCGGAGTCGTCGGTGCGGTCCTCGCCCGGGGAGTTCCCGCCCGCCGAGTCCTCGGCTCCGGGAGCGGCATCACCGGAGCCGTCCGCGTCCGGTCGTGCCTCGGAACGATCGGCGGCGGCACCGTCGGTCCGCTCTCGCGCGAGCCCCCGGGAGGGGTGCGGGACCTCGTTGCGCGCGGAGGGCTCCTCGACGGGCTCACCGCTGAGCGCTCCGGCTGGCTCCTCGACGGGCTCACCGCTGAGCGCTCCCGAGGGATCCTCGGTGGGCTGGTCGGCGGCCTCCCCGTCCGTGCGGGGCGCGGGTCCGTCGACCGGTCCCGGCTCCGGGGCGGCGCCGGGCTCGGGGAACTGCGTGGCCGGCTGGAAGGGGCGATCGAAGACGGAGCTGTCCTCGGGGGCGGCGAGCGGACGAGGTCGCCGTTCGACGTGCCCCATGCCGCGGCCCAGGAGCTCGGCCAGGGCGTCGTCCCCGTCGGCGTCCTCGCCGATGCGCTGCCCGCGGCGGGCCTGCAGGACGTCGAGCAGGTCGTCGGCCTCCACGGCGGACCGGCGCAGCTGCGTGAGCTCGGGGTCGAGGCCCCCGTCCAGGACGCCGAGGCCCGTGCCGAGCGGCGTGTCGGGGGCGCCGGCCTCCGTGAGGGCCTCCGCCCACGAGTTCGCCGGCCGGACGCTCTGGTTCGCCGGGTTGTAGAGCCACTCGGCGAGCGGCTCGTCGTGGGCCGGGGCGGCGGAGCGGTCGACCACGGAGAACCGGGCGACGACCGCCCACAGGTGGTCCTCCCGCTGCCACGAGTCCCACTCCAGGGAGGAGGGGTCCACCCCGAGGTCGGCGGCCCGGTGGGCGACGGCGCGGCCCAGGGTGAGGGGCTCGCCCTCGAAGACGGAGTGGTAGCCGCGGTGCGCTGAGCGGTCCTGGATCTCGACCTTCTGCGCCTCGGTGGCGATGTGGGCGCGCTCGGCGAGGATCGGCCACTCGTAGCGGCGGACCCGGGCGGACTCCCAGCCGCTCTCGGCCACGATCTCCTCGACCGTGGCCCCGGAGCGGAACCGGGCCTGGATCTCGCGGGGTCCGAACTGGCCCGTTCCCCGCTGACGGGCGCCCGACAGCCGCCGGGCGCGCTGGACGGCCAGGCGCAGCTCCTGATCGATCCGCAACAGGTGGCGGGTGCCTGCCTCGTCCTCGACGACCAGGTGCTCACCGTCGTCGTGCACACCTGCCAGGCGCAACTGCTCCATGCTGTCATTCCTCCGGGGTGGTTCTCGGGTGCGCTCGGGGTCGTCGAGCGGGCGCTGCGGGGCGGGTCCGTCGGTCGCGGCCGAGGTGCCGGCCCGGACCCGCCCCCAATCCTACTGGCCGTCGCACGACCCGGCCGGAGGCCGTCCGCGGACGGCCTCCGCCGCGTGTTCACGGGCCCGGGCACGGTTGGATTTTTGCCCTCGGATGGTGAACAATCTACGCGACACAGAGCCCGGAGGGCGGCGGAGAGCCGAGCCGGAGCCCGCCCTCGGACCCATATTGGAGCGAATACCGGACATGGCCACTGATTACGACGCGCCGCGCAAGCAGGACGACGAGCTCAAGGAGGACTCGATCGAGGAGCTGCAGACGCGCCGCACCGATTCGCAGTCCGGCAGCGTCGACGAGGACGAGGCGGCCGCGGCCGAGAGCTTCGAGCTGCCGGGCGCGGACCTCTCCAACGAGGAGCTGTCCGTCGTCGTGCTGCCGGCCCAGGAGGACGAGTTCACCTGCGGCTCGTGCTTCCTGGTGCGCCACCGCTCCCAGATCGCCGAGGAGAGGGCCGGGGCCAAGTACTGCGTCGAGTGCGTGGGCTGAGCCCCGCAGGGTCGAGCTCGTCCGGGAGCCGGAAGAACCCCGTCGCGACGGTCGTCGCGACGGGGTTCTTCCGCACGCGGGCACCGGCTGCGCTCACGGGCGCGCGGACAGCACCTCGACGATCCGCTCCGGGTGTCGGGTGGAGGTGAGCCAGTAGGGCGTGGGGTCGACGGGGTCGGTGATCCGGATCCGCACCACGGGGCCCACGGACGCCCGGAAGTTCATGAAGGCCCGTCCGTCCAGCTCGGGACCGCGGACCCGGCGGACGTCGTCGCCGCGGAAGGCCTCGGCCTCGCCCACGAACCGCCGCTCGATGCGGGCCCGGCCGACCCGCAGGAACTCGTCGGTGACGACGATGGTGGTGCTGGAGACCACGAGCGCCACGGCGGCGCCGCCGCCGACCACGACCGCCGCCGCTGCGGCCACCCACGGATCGATGGGGGCCAGCGCCACCAGGGCGACGAGGCCCGCGAAGAGCACGAGCAACCACATCCACCACGCGGCGGTGAGCTTCTCCTCGTAGAGGATCCCGGCGCCGGGCCGCGCGGAGGAGGAGCGGCGGGGCCCGCGGGGACCGTCGGCAGGGGACGCACTGGAGGACGCAGGATGGGACATGGCCCTAGCGTCTCACGACTGCGCCCGGGGTCCGGCGCGTTAGAGTGGGGCACTGTGAACGACCAGTCGACAGGCCACCGGCCGCCACCGGGCAACGGGCGCCCGCTCAGCATCGCGCTGCAGGCCCTCGACCCGGACCTTCCCCTGCCCGTGTACGCGAAGCCCGGAGACGCTGGCGCGGACCTGCGCTCGCGCGAGGACCTGGTCCTCGGCCCCGGGGAGCGGGCCCTGGTGGCCACGGGGGTGGCGATCGCGCTGCCCGAAGGGTTCGCCGGGTTCGTGCACCCCCGGTCGGGACTGGCCGCCCGGCACGGCATCACGGTGGTCAACGCCCCGGGCACGGTGGACTCCGGCTACCGGGGCGAGATCAAGGTCACCCTGCTCAACACGGACGGAGCCGAGTCCTTCACGGTCCGCCGCGGCGACCGCATCGCCCAGCTCGTCGTCCAGCGCGTCGAGCGGGCCGTCTTCGAAGTCGTCGACGTGCTGCCCGGCTCGACGCGCGGCGGCACGGGCTTCGGCTCCAGCGGCACCGCCTGAATCCACGAGCCGCCCCCCAGAGCTCACGCCACGAGTTCACGCCACGAGCCGGCACCGCGTGCCGGCGGAGGAGAACGACACCATGTTCGGTCGCAAGAAGAAGAAGCCCGCCGCGCAGGACGCCGCCCCGCAGCAGCCGGAGGCCGCGCCGAGCGCGGAGGACGCCGCGGCGGCGCGGCGCCGGGAGCCGCACGGCCCCCTCGACATCTCCCAGGTCGACGACCGCGACGGCTACCTCGACCTCGGCGCCGTGCTCGTGCGTCCCCGCCCGGGGCTGGGGGTGCGGCTCGAGGTGGACGAGCGCACGCAGCGCCCCCGTGCCGTCGCCCTGGACCTCGACGGCGGCTCGGTCCAGGTCCAGGCGTTCGCCGCCCCCCGCTCCGAGGGGCTGTGGGACGAGGTCCGCCGCGAGCTGGTGCAGTCGCTGCGCACGAGCAACGGCGAGCCGACGGTCGAGGAGGGGCCCTTCGGGCTCCAGGTCGTCACCCGCTTCCCGGCCACGGCCTCCGACGGGACCCGGGGCTTCCGCCTCGCCCGGTTCGTGGGCGTCGACGGCCCGCGCTGGTTCGTGCGGGCCGTGTTCACGGGCACCGCCGCGGTGACCGCGGAGTCGGCCGCGGCCCTCGACGAGGTCGTGCGAGACCTCGTCGTGGTGCGCGGCGACCGGCCCATGCCCCCCCGGGAGCTGCTCACGCTGGTGGTGCCCGAGGGCGCGGTCCGCGGCCCCGCCGCGGAGCCGGAGCCGGAGATGGAGCCCGTGCGGCCGCCGCGGCGCGGCCCCGAGATCACGGAGATCGGCTGAGCCATGACGAGAACAGGCAACGGGGACGCCCGGCCGACGCCGGCGACGGGAGCCATCGACGTGGTCGCCGAGGCGCCGGTGTGCGCCGGCGACCTCGACCCCTCGACCGCCGCCCGGGGGCGACGCCGGGTGATGGCGACGGGTCTGGTCGTGGAGGTGACCGTGCCCCCGGTGACCGGCGCGCAGAACTTCACGGCCCTGCTCGCGCCGGACTCCCCGCAGGCGCCGGGGGACGAGGACCTGGTCGCACCCCGGCCGCTGCGCCTCGTGTGGCACGGCCAGCGCACCGTGCCGGGCGTGACCGCGGGGACGCGGCTGCGCTGCGTGGGCGTGGTGAGCTTCCGGGACGGGCGCCCCTCGATGTTCAACCCGCGCTACGAGATCATCGCGAAGCAGGTCAGCAGATGACGGACCCCCAGGAGCCCGGGAGCACCGCGGGCGAGCCCGGGCGCGGCCGCGACGTGGAGCGCTCGATGGCCGCCTACGCCGCGCGCTCGGGCATGCGCCGCAAGGACAACGGACAGCTCGACGTCCTGCACGCCGTCGGCGGCTGGCGCGGCCTGGCCGAGACGATCCTGCCGGGCTTCGTGTTCCTCGCCGTGCTGCTCGTCGGCAATCCCCTCGGAGTGGCGCTCGTCGCGTCCCTGGGCACGGCCGCCCTGTTCACCCTGCTGCGCCTCGTCCAGCGCCAGAGCCTCGTGCAGGCCGTGTCCGGCTTCGTGGGCGTGGGCGTCTGCGCCCTGTTCGCGCGGGCCACCGGCGAGGCGCTGGACTACTACGTCCCCGGGTTCTGGATCAACGCGGCCTGGTTCGCGGGACTCGGCGTGTCCCTGCTCGCCCGCTGGCCGCTGCTCGGCGTCTTCTACGGCTACATCCGCGGGGAGGGCGCGCAGTGGCGCGAGGTCCCGGTGCGCCGCCGTGCCTACCAGGTGGCCACGGTCATGCTCATGGCGATGTTCGCGGCCCGCCTGGTCGTGCAGGTGCCGCTGTACCTCGCGGAGAACCTCACCGGCCTGGGCGTGGCGCGCCTGGTCATGGGAGTGCCCCTGTACGCGCTGACCCTGTGGCTCGCGTGGCTCGTCTCCCGGCCTTCCGAGCAGATCGCCGCCCAGGAGCAGGACACGCCCTGAGGCCCGCCGCCGGGCTCAGGCCCGGTGCGGCTCGTGCCGGCCGGCGGTGGTGAACATCGCGCGCAGTTGCGCCTCGCCCTCCGTGGTGGAGACGAAGAAGAGCTGGTCGGCCCCCTCGACCACGTCGTCGCCCGACGGGGTGATGGGCACCCCGTCGCGCAGGATGGCCACGAGCGCCACGTCCGGCGGCCACGGCACCTGGGAGACCATCGTGGCGATGATCGGGTGCTCGTGCGGCACCGTGTAGGCCGACAGGGTCGCACCGCCCGTCTGCAGGGTCAGCAGCCGCACCACGTCGCCCACCTCGACGGCCTCCTCCACGAGCGCCGTCATCAGCCGCGGCGTGGACACGGCCACGTCCACGCCCCACGCGTCGTCGAAGAGCCACTCGTTCTTGGGGTTGTTGACCCGGCCGACCGTGCGGGGCACGCCGAACTCGCTGCGCGCCAGGAGGGAGACCACGAGGTTCGCCTTGTCGTCGCCCGTGGCGGCGACGACGACGTCGGTCTCCTCCAGACCGCCCTCCCGCAGCGTGGAGAGCTCGCAGGCGTCCCCGATGATCCACTGGGCGCCGCGCAGGTCCGAACGACCGATGACCTCGGGCTTCTCGTCGAAGATCACCACCTCGTGCTGGTGGGCGAGCAGCTCCCGGGCGATCGAGGCGCCCACGGCGCCCGCTCCGACGATGACCACGCGCATCAGGATCCTCCCCGTGAGGTGCCGTCGGAGCCGGGCGCGTCGTCGGACTCCCGGCGCAGGGAGTTGGCGAAGTCGAGCACGTCCGGGTCGGGCCGGCGGGACAGGACGCGGGACACGGCCTCGATGTCGTCGGTGCGCATCATGGCGTGCACGACGTCCCCCTGCTGGTAGCTCATGTCGGGGCCCGGCAGCACACCCTCCCCGAAGCGCGTCACGAACGCGATCCGCACCCCCGTGGCCTCCTGGATCGCGTCCAGGTGCAGACCGGACCAGGAGTCGTCCAGGGACAGCTCGCCCAGCTGCAGCCGTCCCGAGGCCTCGCGGAAGTCGGCCGTGATCGTCTGCTCGGGCAGGATCCGGCGCAGCGCCTGGTCGGCGCTCCAGCGCACGGCGGCGACGGTGGGGATCCCCAGCCGCTGGTAGAACTCCGCCCGGGAGGGGTCGTAGATGCGGGCCACCACGTGGCGGACCTTGAACGTCTCGCGCGCCACGCGCGCCGCGATGATGTTGGAGTTGTCCCCGCTCGAGACGGCCGCGAAGGCGTAGGCGTCCTCGATCCCGGCCCGGCGCAGCACCTCCTGGTCGAAGCCGAGGCCGGTGACCGTCCTGCCCTCGAAGGACTTGCGCAACCGCCGGAAAGCTCGGTCGTCCTGGTCGATCACCGCCACGGTGTGCCCGGAGTCCTCCAGGGCGTGGGCGACCATCACGCCGACGCGCCCCACTCCCATGATCACGAAATGCGCCATGCCCCTCAGCCTAGGTCACCCCTGGGGACTCGGCTCCCACCGGGTGCGGCGGACAATCGGTGCGGGACGGACTACCGTGGGGAGCCGTGCAGAGCATTCCCCGGGCGCTGAGGCGTGCACTCGTCGGCAAGCCCATCCACAACGAGCGGTTCGGCGACGCCGTGCTGCCCAAGCGCACGGCGCTGCCGGTCTTCTCGGCGGACGCCCTTTCCTCGGTGGCCTACGCCCCCGACGAGATCATCCTCACGCTCGCTCTCGCCGGCACCACGGCCGTGGCGGTCTCCCCGTGGGTGGGCCTGGCCGTGCTC
Organism: Kocuria nitroreducens; assembly: GCF_042879195.1. Classification (NCBI taxonomy): domain Bacteria; kingdom Bacillati; phylum Actinomycetota; class Actinomycetes; order Micrococcales; family Micrococcaceae; genus Kocuria; species Kocuria nitroreducens. The sequence continues at coordinate 114,663 of NZ_JBHZTC010000002.1, read as the reverse complement.
GTGGTGCTCACCGTGGTGATCACCGCCTACCGGCAGAACGTGCGCGCCTATCCCTCCGGCGGCGGCGACTACGAGATCGTCTCCAAGAACCTCGGCCGCACCGCGGGGGTGGGCGTGGGCGCGGCCCTGATGGCCGACTACGCCCTCGTGGTGGCCGTGTCCATGGCCACCGCCGCGCAGTACGTCACGGCGGCGCTGCCCGCGCTCGCCGGGCGCCGGGTGGAGCTGGCCGTGGCCGGGATCCTCTTCGTGGGGCTGCTCAACCTCCGCGGCCTGAAGTTCATGGGCCGGGCCGCCGCCGTGCCCACCTACTTCTTCCTCGCCGTCCTGGCGGCGCTGCTGCTCGTGGGCCTGGGCCAGGACCTCACCGGGTCCCTGGGGGACGCCCCCAGCGCCGGCCGGGAGGTCCTGCCCGCCGCCGGCTTCGACGCCGGGCTGGCCGGTCTGGCCGGCGCCCTGCTGGTGCTGCGGGCCTTCTCCTCCGGGGCCGTGGCCCTGACCGGCGTGGAGACCATCACCAACTCGGTGCCGTACTTCCGCAAGCCCCGCGCCGCCAACGCGGCGGCCACGCTGGGCCTGCTCGGTGCGGTCTCGGCGGCCCTGCTGGCCGGCGTGCTGTACCTCGCCGACCGCACGGACGTGGTGGTGGTCGGCGATCCGGAGGAGCAGCTGCTCGTGGACGGCCGGCTCCCCGGCCCCGACTTCTTCCAGGACCCTGTCCTGGGCCAGCTCGCCAAGACCGTCTTCGGCACCGACTCCCTGTGGTTCTTCGTGCTCGTCGCCGCGACCGTGGGCGTGCTGATCCTCGCCGCGAACACCGCTTTCTCCGGGTTCCCCACGCTGGCGTCCCGGCTGGCGCGGGACGCCTTCCTGCCCCGCCAGCTGCAGGCGCGCGGCGACCGTTTCGCGTTCACCAACGGCATCCTGCTGCTGCTGCTCGTCGCCGTGGTCCTCACCACGGCGTTCGGCGCCAACGTCAACAGCCTGATCCAGCTCTACATCGTGGGCGTGTTCGTCTCCTTCACCCTGACCCAGGCCGGCATGGTCCGGCACTGGGCGCGCGTGCGGCGTATGCGGCCGCACCCGGGGGTCCGCCGCGAGCTGTTCCTGCGCCGGGCCGTGGCCCTGATCGCCTTCGTCCTGTGCGCGGCGGTGCTCGTGGTCGTGCTCGTCACCAAGCTGACGCAGGGGGCGTGGATCACCATCGTGGCCATCCTGCTCCTGAGCACGGTCATGGCGGGGGTCCGGCGGCACTACGACGCCGTGGACGCCGAGCTCGCGCTCCAGCCCGACTCCCCGGTGCGGGCCCTGCCCTCCCGGGTGCACGCCATCATCTACGTCTCCTCCGTCCGCAAACCCCTCATGCGCGCCCTGGCCTACGCCCGGGCGTCCCGGCCCTCGACCCTCGAGGCCGTCGTCGTGGACACGAACGCCGCCGCCACCCGGCGGATCCTCGACGAGTGGCGGCGGCTCGAGATCCCGGTGCCGGTCACCGTGCTCCACGCGCCGTACCGGGACACCATCGGCCCGGTCCTCGACCACGTGCGCGGAGTGCGCCGCAAGTCGCCCCGGGACCTGGTCGTGGTGTACCTGCCCGAGTACGTGGTGCGGCACCGGTGGGAACGGCTGCTGCACAACCAGGCCATCCGGCCGCTGCGGGCCCGCCTGCACCAGGAGCGCGGGGTCATGACGGCCTCCGTGCCCTGGCACCTGTCCTCCGCCTCCGGCGCGGACACGGGTCCCGAGTCCGCCCCCGAGACCACCCCCGAGCAGAGAGCGTCCCGCCCGTGACCCCGTCCCGCCCCCCGGCCCCCGCCGCGTCCGCCGAGCCGGCCGAGCTCGAGCTGCGCCTGGGCCCCGTCGCCCACGGCGGCCACACCGTGGCCCGCACCGGTGAGGGCCGCGTGGTGTTCGTCCGCCACGGTCTGCCCGGAGAGCTCGTCCGCGTCCGACTCACCGACAGCGGCCCTGCGGCCCGGTTCTGGCGCGGCGACGTCGTGGACGTCCTCCAGGCGGACGCCCACCGGCGGACCGAGCACGTGTGGGCCCCGGCCGACCCCCTGCTGACCTGGCGGCGGGGCGAGCCGCCCGTCGGCGGTGCGGAGTTCGGCCACGCCGAGCTGGAGGCCCAGCGCGCCCTGAAGGCCGCCGTGGTCACCGAGCAGCTCACCCGCCTGGCCGGGCTCGAGGCCCGGATCGCCGTGGAGCCCATGCCGGGGGAGGATCCGCGGGGCCTCGGCTGGCGCACCCGCGCGCACTTCGCCGTGGACCCCGCAGGACGGATCGGGATGCATCCCCACCGCAGCGCGGCCGTCGTCCCGGTGGACGGCTTCCCGCTCGTGATCCCGGCCATCGACGACCTGCGGCTCGGGCGGCTCGACCTGCGCGGGGCGGAGCGGGTCGACGTCGCGGCCCCCGCCGACGGCGGGACGCCGCTGGTGCACCTGGGCCTCGCCGCCGGAGCCGACCGGCACCGGCTGCGCCGTGAGCTCGCACGGCTCACCGCGGACCGGGACGTCTCCGTCACCGCCCGGGCCGAGGGGCAGCGCGGGCCCGAGACGTGGGCGGGACGGCCGTCCGTCGTCGAGCACGCGGGCCCGCACCGGTGGGAGGTCTCGGCCGAGGGGTTCTGGCAGATCCACCGCGCCGCCCCCGCGCTGCTGCACCAGGAGGTGCCCGCGGCCGCCGGGGCCCGCCCGGGGGAGCACGCCCTCGACCTCTACGCCGGCGCCGGCCTGTTCACGGCCGCGCTCGCGGACGCCGTGGGGGAGGCGGGCACCGTCGTGGCCGTCGAGGGATCGCCGGTCACCAGCGCCGACGCCCGGAGCGCCTTCGCCGGCCGGCCGGCGGTCCGCGTCGAGCGGGGGAGCGTCGACAAGGTGCTGGCACGCACCTGGCCGCTGGACGCGCCGGCCCGGGGCCGCCGCCGCCCGGCCCGGGGCGGCGGCGCGGCCCGCCCCGACGTCGTGGTCCTGGACCCGCCCCGGGCGGGCGCCGGACGGACCGTCGTGGACCAGCTCGTGGCGCTCGCCCCGCGCCGCATCGCGTACCTCGCGTGCGACCCGGCCACGCTGGCGCGGGACCTGGGCCGGTTCCGCCGCGCCGGGTGGCACGTGCGGTCGGTGCGCGCCTTCGACATGTACCCGAACACCCACCACGTGGAGACGCTGGCGGTCCTGGAGCCCTGACGGAGGCCGCCCCCGTCCGCATGACGGCGGGCCGAGGGGTGGATCGGAGTCACCGCGCGCACACGGGCTACACTGACAGGTGACTGTTCACGGGAGAACCCCGGCGCTTCGCCGGCATCCTCCCGCGGGCGTTTCCAAGACGGTGGCGAGAGGAGTTCCACGCATATGAGCACGGTGGACAGCTTCGGGGCCAAGGGCGTTCTCGACGTCAAAGGCACCGAGTACGAGATTTTCCGACTGAACACGCTGGAGGGCGCGCAGAAGCTCCCGTACAGCCTGAAGGTTCTGCTCGAGAACCTGTTGCGCACCGAGGACGGCGCCAACATCACCTCCGAGCACATCGAGTCCCTGGCCAGCTGGGACCCCACGGCCGAGCCCAGCATCGAGATCCAGTTCACCCCGGGTCGCGTGATCATGCAGGACTTCACGGGCGTGCCCTGCATCGTGGACCTCGCCACGATGCGCGAGGCCATCGCGGACCTCGGCGGCGACCCCGCCCGCGTGAACCCGCTCGCCCCGGCCGAGCTCGTGATCGACCACTCCGTGCAGATCGACTCCTTCGGGACCTCGGACTCGATCGGGATCAACATGGACATCGAGTACGAGCGCAACGGGGAGCGCTACCAGTTCCTGCGCTGGGGTCAGACCGCCTTCGACGACTTCAAGGTCGTCCCCCCGGGCATGGGCATCGTCCACCAGGTCAACATCGAGAACCTGGCCCGCGTCGTGATGACCCGCGAGGTCGACGGCGTGCTGCGCGCCTACCCGGACACCTGCGTGGGCACCGACTCGCACACCACCATGGAGAACGGCCTCGGCGTGCTCGGCTGGGGCGTGGGCGGCATCGAGGCGGAGGCCGCGATGCTTGGCCAGCCCATCTCCATGCTCATCCCGCGGGTCGTGGGCTTCAAGCTCACCGGTGAGATCCCCGCCGGAGCGACCGCCACCGACGTGGTGCTCACCATCACGGAGATGCTCCGCGAGCACGGCGTGGTCGGCAAGTTCGTCGAGTTCTACGGCGAGGGCGTCGGCGCCGTGCCCCTGGCCAACCGCGCGACCATCGGGAACATGAGCCCCGAGTTCGGCTCCACCGCGGCGATCTTCCCGATCGACGACGTCACCCTGGAGTACCTGCGCCTGACCGGACGCTCCGACGAGCAGATCGCGCTCGTCGAGGCGTACGTCAAGGAGCAGGGGATGTGGCACGACCCCGCCGAGGAGATCGCCTTCTCCGAGTACCTCGAGCTGGACCTCTCCACCGTGGTGCCCTCGATCTCCGGGCCGAAGCGCCCGCAGGACCGCATCTCGCTCACCGACGCGAAGGCGCAGTTCCACGAGGATCTGGGCAACTACGCGACGCACGTGGACGAGGACGTCACCGCCGGCAACACCATCGACGACGCCTCGGCGCAGTCCTTCCCGGCCTCCGACGCGCCGGCCTACACCCCGGAGCACCCGCAGCCCGAGGCGGATCGCCCGCGGGAGCACCACGCCTTCACCGAGGACGACCGTCCGACCAAGCGGGTTCCCGTGTCCATGCCCGACGGCCGGGAGTTCGAGCTCGACCACGGGGCGGTGTCGATCGCGTCGATCACCTCGTGCACCAACACCTCGAACCCGTCGGTCATGATGGCCGCGGCGGTGCTGGCGCGCAACGCCGTCGAGAAGGGGCTCAAGGCCAAGCCCTGGGTCAAGACCTCGATCGCCCCGGGCTCGAAGGTCGTCACCGACTACTACGAGAAGTCCGGTCTGGTCCCGGCGCTGGAGGAGCTCGGCTTCTACATCGTGGGCTACGGCTGCACCACCTGCATCGGCAACTCGGGCCCGCTCGAGGACGAGATCTCCCAGGCCATCCAGGACAACGACCTGGCCGTGACCTCGGTGCTCTCGGGCAACCGCAACTTCGAGGGCCGGATCAACCCGGACGTGAAGATGAACTACCTGGCGTCCCCGCCGCTGGTCATCGCCTACGCCCTGGCCGGCAACATGGACTTCGACTTCGACAAGGAGTCCCTGGGCCAGGACGCCGACGGCAACGAGGTGTTCCTCAAGGACATCTGGCCGGACCCGGCGGAGGTGCAGAAGATCATCGACGCGTCCATCGACACCGAGATGTTCACCTACCAGTACGGCACCATCTTCGACGGCGACGAGCGCTGGCAGAACCTGGACACCCCCACCGGCAAGACGTTCGCGTGGAACCCCGAGTCCACCTACGTCCGCAAGCCCCCGTACTTCGAGGGCATGACCATGGAGACGACCCCGGTCGAGGACATCACGGGCGCCCGCGTGCTGCTGAAGCTGGGCGACTCGGTCACGACCGACCACATCTCCCCGGCGGGCTCGTTCAAGTCCGACACCCCGGCCGGCAAGTACCTCATCGAGAACGGGGTCCAGCGCAAGGACTTCAACTCCTACGGCTCCCGCCGCGGCAACCACGAGGTCATGATCCGCGGCACCTTCGCCAACATCCGGATCAAGAACCAGCTCCTGGACGGCGTGGAGGGCGGCTACACCCGCGACTTCACGCAGGAGGGCGGCCCGCAGGCGGCCGTCTACGACGCCTCGATCAACTACCAGGAGGCCGGCGTCCCGCTTGTCGTGCTGGGCGGCAAGGAGTACGGCTCCGGGTCCTCGCGCGACTGGGCCGCGAAGGGCACCTCCCTGCTGGGCGTCAAGGCCGTCGTCGCTGAGAGCTACGAGCGCATCCACCGCTCGAACCTCATCGGCATGGGCGTGCTCCCGCTTCAGTTCCCGGCCGGCGAGTCCGCGGACTCCCTCGGCCTGGACGGCACGGAGACCTTCGACATCCAGGGCGTGACCGGGCTCAACGAGGGCACCATCCCGAAGACGCTCAAGGTCACCGCCACGAAGGAGGACGGCGCCACGGTCGAGTTCGACGCGGTCCTGCGCATCGACACGCCGGGCGAGGCGGACTACTACCGCAACGGCGGCATCCTGCAGTACGTGCTCAGGAACATCGCCGGCTCCTGATCCCAGGGCGTTCGCAGCACACAGGGGCCCGGTCCGGGAACGGACCGGGCCCCTGTGTGCTGACCGCCCTGTCGGGGCGAACGAGTAGGATCGGGGAAGCGCGCCGCCCGGATCCCCGGGAAGCACGGCGCGAGCGACCACGACGCCGAGGACTGCGGGAGAAACCATGAGCGTGCTGGAGCGGGTGTCCGGGCCCGAGGACCTCGCCGGCCTGAGCCGGGCGGAGCTGGGCCGGCTGGCCGAGGAGATCCGCGAGTTCCTCGTCACCCACGTCTCCGCCACGGGCGGTCACCTGGGGCCCAACCTGGGGGTCGTCGAGCTGACGCTCGGGGTGCACCGGGTCTTCGACTCGCCCAAGGACTCCGTGGTCTTCGACACCGGGCACCAGTCCTACGTGCACAAGTTGCTTACCGGCCGCAAGAACTTCGAGACCCTGCGCCAGGAGGGCGGTCTCGCCGGCTATCCGGACCGCCGGGAGTCCGAGCACGACATCGTCGAGTCCTCGCACGCGTCGTCGTCCCTGTCCTGGGCCGACGGCATCTCGCGCGGCTATGCCATGACCGGCCGGCACGACCGTCACACGGTCGTGCTGGTGGGGGACGGGGCGCTCACCGGCGGGATGGCCTGGGAGGCCGTCAACAACATCGCCTCCGACCGCGACCGCAAGGTCGTCATCGTGGTCAACGACAACGGCCGGTCCTACGCCCCGACCGTGGGCGGCTTCGCCAACCACCTGGCCGAGCTGCAGGCGAGCGTGCAGCAGGGCGTGGACGCCGTGCGCACCGACCGCCGCTACGAGCAGACCCTCGGCACCGTCAAGGACCTGCTGAAGCACTCCGGCCCGGTGGGGGGGATGTTCTACCGGGGCCTGCACGGGATGAAGCAGGGCATCAAGGACGTCGTGGTGCCCCAGGGCATCTTCGAGGACCTCGGCATGAAGTACGTCGGCCCCGTCGACGGGCACGACCTCGAGGCCGTCGAGCAGGCGCTGAGCAACGCCAAGAACTACGGCGGGCCGGTCATCGTGCACGCGATCACCGAGAAGGGCCACGGCTACGGGCCCGCGACCGCGAACGTGGACGACCAGTTCCACGCCGTGGGCGTCATCGACCCCGTCACCGGCCGCTCCACGGCGACGAGCTCCGAGCGCAGCTGGACGGCGGTGTTCCGCGACGAGATCGCCCGGATCGCCGACGAGCGCGAGGACGTCGTCGGCATCACCGGCGCCATGCTCATCCCTGTGGGGCTGCAGAAGATGCAGGCCGCCCACCCCGACCGCGTCGTGGACGTGGGCATCGCCGAGCAGCACGCCATCGCGATGGCCGCCGGCATGGCCTACGGCGGGCTGCATCCCGTGGTGGCCCTCTACGCGACGTTCCTCAACCGCGGCTTCGACCAGCTCCTCATGGACGTGGCCCTGCACCGGGCCGGCGTCACGGTGGTCCTCGACCGTGCCGGGATCACCGGCCCGGACGGCCCCAGCCACCACGGCATGTGGGACCTGGCGCTGCTGCAGATCGTGCCCGGGCTCCACCTCGCCGCCCCGCGCGACGAGCCGACCCTGACCGAGGAGCTGCGCGAGGCCGTGGCCGTCGACGACGCCCCCACCGTCATCCGCTATCCCAAGGGCGCCGTGGGCACCCCCGTCCCGGCCGTCGAGCGGCTGGCGGACGGGGTGGACGTGCTCGCGCGCCACGGCGGGGAGAGCGGCACGGAGGGCGCCCGCCGGGACGTCCTGCTCGTGTCCGTCGGCGCCATGAGCGGCCTGGCGCTGGACGTGGCCGACCGGCTCGAGGCCCACGGCGTCTCCTCGACCGTGGTCGACCCCCGCTGGGTGCTGCCCGTGCCGGCCTCGGTCATCGAACTGGCCGCCCAGCACCGGATCGTGGTGGTCGTCGAGGACGGCGTGCGCGCCGGCGGGATCGGCTCCCGGATCCGCCAGGAGATGCGGGCCGCGGGGGTCGACACGGCCCTCAACGAAGTGGGCCTGCCCACGGAGTTCCTCCTGCACGGCTCCCGCTCCCAGGTCCTCGCACGGGTCGGGCTCACCGCCCAGCGCGTCGCCCAGGACACGCTGGCGTCCGTGCTCGGGACCAAGGTGCCCTACGCGCGCCCGGTGCAGGGCGGCGCCGCCTCCGGCCCGGAAGCCGTGCCCGACACGGCCGACGACGTCCGCGGCGCGTCGGTGCCGCGGATGCACCGGGGCTGAGCCCGCTCAGCCGAGCAGGATCCGTCCCCCCGCCACGCTCGCAGGGTACGGCTCCAGGCCGGTCTCGGCGGGGCCCGACAGGACCTCGCCCGTCGTGAGGTCGAACTGCGACGAATGGCACGGGCAGACGTAGAGCTCCTCCTGTGGGGCCACCATGCACCCCTGGTGCGGGCACACGGGGGAGAACGCGACGACCGTCTCCGCGTCCGGGCGGCTCACGACAGCCTGCACGCCGTCCTGGTCGACCTTCACGGCCGAGCCCACCGGCAGGTCCCCCACGGAACCCGCGTCCACCGGCGCGGTGCCGCCGGTGCTCCCGGTCGTCGGCGCACCGTCGGCGGCGCACGCGGAGAGCACCGCCGTGGAACCGGCCAGGCCGAGGACCGCGCGCCGGGACGGGGCGGACGAAGTGGTCGGGAACTCGGGCATCGGGGTCCTCTCGACGACGGGATGCGGTGTGCACCGCCAGTCTAGGCGCCGTGTCCCCGGGCCCCCCGCCCGGGCCCTGCACCCCTCCCGGCGGTGATCGCTGTGAGCTGAGCCGCTCGGCACCGGTGTCCGCCGCGCCGGTTCATCAGTAGGATGATGAAGACATCAGTCAGCGGGACGGGCCGTGCACGACCGGCTCCGTCCCGGCCCCGGTCTCCGCGCCGGGACGGACGGAAGGACAGCACCATGATCAAGCGACTCATCTTCGCCACCGGATTCGGCGTCGGCTTCGTGGTCGGCTCGGCCTCGGGCCGCAAGAGCTACGAGGCCCTGAAGCAGAACGCCGTGAAGACCTGGCAGGACCCCAAGGTGCAGGAGAAGGTGTCCGAGGGCACGGACTGGGTGAAGTCCGAGGTGCCGGTGGTCGGCGGCAAGCTGGCCGACAGCGCCAAGAAGGCGGCCGACACCGTGGGCACCAAGGCCTCCGACGCCTCCTCGTCCGTCAAGGACAAGGTCTCCGGCTCCTCGGCCGGCGCGGACTCCTCGAGCGGGACCTCGACCACCGGGACCTCGACCACCGGCTACGCCGACCTGCAGGACGCGAAGCCGGTCACCCCGGAGAGCCCCATGGACCCGGCCGAGCCGCACCCGGCCCCCGGCGACACGCAGAACTGACCCGCAGCACCGCCATCGGAGTGCAGGGGTCCGAGGTGCGCGGAATGCACGGTGGGCTGATCCGAGCCCGCACCGGGCGACGGGCCCCGGCCGACGGCCGGGGCCCGTCCTCGTCCCGTGACTCGGCTCAGGCGGCGGGCGCGTCCTCGTCACCGGCCGGCGGCTGGTCGCGCTCCACCTGGCGCGCCGCGCGCTTGCGGGCCCGCAGCTCCCGCCAGGCCGGGCCGAGGACCGGCGCCGTCAGCTCGACCTGCCAGCGGCGCGCCCCCAGGTCCCGCAGACGGTCCGCCACCGCCTGGTCTGTGGTGCTCTTCGGCGGTTGCCAGCAGAAGCGCCGCAGGTGCTCAGGGGTGATCAGGTTCTCGGTGGGCAGCTCGTGCGCCTCGGCGAGCTCGGCCACGAGCGGCTTGAGGGCCCGCAGCCGCGCGGCGGCCTCGGGCCGCTTGACCTCCCACGCCTTCACGGGCGGCAGGGCGTCGGACTTCACGGTGAAGGGGACGAGCTCCGTGGCCGTGCGGGCCTCGGCGATCGCCCGCAGCCACCGGGGTGCCTCCCGCGCCGCGAGCCGGCCGTGGAAGCCGGGAGTGGCGATGAGCTGGGGCACGGTGCGCGGCATGGCTGTCGCCGCCGCGACCAGGGCGGCGTCGGGCAGCAGCCGGCCGGGAGCGACGTCCTTGTGCTGGGCGAGCCGCTCCCGCTCCTCCCACAGGCCGCGCAGCGCAGTGAGCTGTCGCCGGCCCTTCACCTTGTTGATCCCGGACGTCCGGCGCCACGGGTCCTGGCGCGGGGGAGCGGGCTCGGCCGTGCGCACGGCCTCGAACTCCTGGAGCGCCCACTCGAGCTTGCCCTTCTCCCGCAGCAGCTCCTCCATGGCCCAGCGCAGCTGGATGAGCATCTCCACGTCGAGCGCGGCGTAGTTCAGCCAGTCCCGCGGCAGCGGTCGCTTCGACCAGTCCACCGCGGAGTGCTCCTTGGCGAGCGTGTAGCCCAGCAGCTCCTCCGTCTCCGCGGCCAGGCCCACCCGGCGGAGCCCCGCGATGCGCCCGCCCAGCTCGGTGTCGAAGAGCCGGTCCGGCTCCATGCCGAGCGCGCGCAGGGAGGGCAGGTCCTGGGTGGCCGCGTGCAGCACCCACTCGACGCCGGAGAGCGCCTCGCCCAGCACGGCCAGCGAGCCGGTGGCCTCCGGGTCGATCAGCACGGTGCCCACGCCCTCGCGCCGCAGCTGCACGAGGAAGGCGCGCTGCCCGTAGCGGAAGCCGGACGCCCGCTCGGTGTCGATCGCCGCCGGGCCGGAGCCGGCGGCGACGGCCGCGGCGGCCCGTTCCAGTCCGGCCACCGTGTCGATGACGGGGGGGATCCCGTCGAACGGCGCCGCGAGGTGGACGCTGTCGGGGATCTCATAGTCCTCGAAACCGGCGACCACAGGGGTCGAGGGCTCGTCGGGCGCGGATCGGCGGTCGGCTGGGCTGGTCAAGGAGCGTCTTCGATTCTGTGTCGGCCCCGGCGGGGCGCGGTCGGTTCGGTGGTCAGCGGCGCGGGTGCAGCACGGTCACGCCCCGTGGGTACGGCGGCAGGCCCGCGAGGGTGCAGACCGTGTCGACCCAGGCGGCGAGGTGCGGAGCCACGTCGGAGCCGTCGGGCGTCCAGGAGGCCCGCAGCTCGACGTCGGCCCCTTCCTCCTGGTCCCCGAGCAGTCCGAACCCCTCGGCGAGGACCCGGCACGCGGTGCCGCCCTCCCGAGAATATCCGGCCCGGTGGCGTTCCAGGGCCTCGAGGAGCCAGGTCCACGCGATCATGCCCGCCGTGTGGTCGCAGCCGATCTCACGGCCCGCGGCCGCCCGCGCCCACGTGACGATGCGGAACGCCCCGCCCCACGCGACGGGTTCGGACGGGTCGTGCAGGAGCACGAAGCGCCCCGTGGCCAGCTCGTCGTCCGGGGCGCCGGTCACGCGGTCCGGGGCCACGAGGGCCGGACCGGCCGCCGGCGCCGCTGCCGGACCGGCCGCGAGGGCCGGAGCGTGCAACGGCACGGGCGGCCGCTGCACCTCGGCGCGCACCGCGGCGGCGAACGGGGCGAGGTGCGTGGGGGCGGGGATCGCCGAGAGCTCGACTCCCTCCCGGTCGCCGGCGCAGCGCAGCTGCTCGAGGGCGTCCTGGAAGTCCTGGTACACCTTGGACAGGCCGTTCACCGCGCTCACACTGGAAGGGTAGGCCGTCGGGGCCTCCCGGCCGGTCGTGCCACGCCGCGAGCGCCCGATGGGCGTGGCCCGGGTCACCCGGGCCGCTCAGGAGGCGGGGGGCGCGAGCCGGACGGAGACCGAGTTGATGCAGTACCGGAGGTCCGTGGGGGTGGGGAAGCCCTCCCCGCCGAAGACGTGGCCCATGTGCGAGTCGCAGGCGGCGCACCGGACCTCCACCCGCTCCATGCCCAGGGCGGTGTCCTTGATGTAGCGGACCCGGTCCTCGGCGAGCGGGGCGTAGAAGGAGGGCCAGCCGCAGTGCGCGTCGAACTTGGTGTCGGAGCGGAACAGCTCCGCCCCGCACGCGCGGCACTCGTAGACGCCCTCGGTCTTCGTGTCCCAGTACTCGCCGCTGAAGGGCCGCTCCGTGCCGGCCTCGCGCAGCACGTGGTACTCCTCCGGGGACAGGATCGAGCGCCAGTCCTCCTCGGTCCGTCCGGCGGCGTCGGGGCGGTCGCCGTGGCTGGTGGTCTCGCTCATGGTGTCGTCCTCCGGGATGGTGGTCGGTGGTCCGGGCAGCGGACCCGGTGCAGGGCCCGCCCGGCGGACCGCACGGGGCGGCTCGGTGCCGGCCGGGCGCGGACCGCCCGGCCAGCACAACGACGCGTCCCGCCCGGTTATGCCCGTGCCGCGTGGAAGACTGGGGGGCATGCCTCGTCGCCCCCTGCCGGTCCCCGCCGCTCCCGAGCCCCAGTCCGCGACGCAGTGGGCGCGCGGTGCCGTGGTGGGCGCGGCCGTCACCGTGGGGGCGGCGTCCCTGTCCTTCGGGCTCTCGAGCGCCGCGGCGGCCTACTTCGCGCGTCAGGTGGTGGTCCCGCCGAAGTACCGCTCCGAGGACCTGCAGATCCTGGCCGTCACCCGCACCGGCGAGGACGGCGACCCGTCCGCGACGACGCTCGTGCGGCTCCCGGCCACGGTGGACACGACCGTGGCCGGGACCTACAGCCTGCGCTTCGACGGGGGGCGTGGTCACGCCCGGATCGGTGCCATCCGTTCGTACTCCCCCCAGGAGGGGACCGTGACCCGGGTGGTCGAGGAGGTCTACTCGGGAGACCTGCTCCGGGCGACCCGCGGATTCTGGTCCGGGACGGTCTACCCGGACCCCGGGGCCGCGGGGCTGCCGTTCGAGGAGGTGGAGATCCCCATCGAGGTCGGGCCGGCGCCCTGCTGGGTGGTCCCGGCGGAGGGCGGGCCGACCCCGGAGGGCGAGCGGCCCCGGGTGCTCCCAGGACCGTGGGCGATCATGGTGCACGGGCGCGGCGCCAACCGGATGGAGACGGTCCGCGCCGTGCCGGTGGCGCGGGAGCTCGGGCTGACCTCCCTGCTGATCTCCTACCGCAACGACCGGGAGGCGCCGCCCACGCACGACTTCCGGTACGGGCTGGGCTTCACGGAGTGGAAGGACGTGCAGACGGCGATCAGCTACGCCAAGTCCCGCGGAGCCACCCAGATCGTGCTCTTCGGCTGGTCGATGGGCGGGGCGATCTCCCTGCAGACGGCGGACCTGTCCTTCTACCGGGACGACATCGCCGCGCTCGTACTCACCGGCCCGGTGGTCGACTGGTTCGAGCTGATCGCCCACCACTCCCGCACGCGCCGCATCCCCTCGGGGATCGGCCGGCTGGCCACGAACCTGATCTCCCACCCGGCAGGGCGGATGCTGACCGGGCTCGCCGCGCCGGTGGACCTCCAGGCCCTCGACTGGCTCTCCCGGTCCGAGCACCTGCGCACGCCCACCCTGGTGCTGCACTCCGTGGACGACGAGTTCGTCCCGGCGGCCAGCTCCCGCCGGCTCGCGGAGCTGAACCGGCTCGTCGAGTTCGTGCCCTTCGCCCGCGCCCGGCACACCAAGGAGTGGAACGTGGACCCGCAGCGGTGGGAGGACGCCGTGCGGCGCTGGCTGCCGGCTCGCCTGGCCCAGGACGCCCGGACCCTCGGGCCCGTGCGCGCACTGCTGCGCTGAGGCCCGGTCAGGACCGCAGCGCCGCGGTGCGACCGCCCGTGAGCCGCAGCAGCTCGGCGGGCGGCAGCTCCACGTCCAGCCCGCGCCGCCCGCCGGAGACGAGGACCGTGGACCAGGCCCCCGCGGAGTCGTCGAGCAGGGTGGGGGAGGGCGTCTTCTGGCCGAGGGGCGAGATCCCGCCCACCACGTAGCCGGTGCGCCGCTCCGCGAGCCGGGGCTCGGCGAGGGCCGCCCGCTTCCAGCCCAGGGCGGTCGCGGCCGCGCGCAGGGACAGCCGCGCGGAGACGGGCAGCACCGCGACCGCCCACTCCCGCTCGTGGACGACCAGCAGCGTCTTGAACACCTGCTCCGGGTCGCGCCCGAGGGCGGCGGCGGCCTCCAGGCCGAAGGACGCCGCCGCCGGGTCGTGGGCGTACTCGTGCAGGGTGAAGGCCACGCGCTCGCGCGCCAGGAGCGCGACGGCGGCGGTGGGGCCCGCGCCGCGGGACGCCTTCGCCATGCCGGTGCCCGGGATCCTCAGGCGTCCTGGAGCTCGCGGACGCGCCGCTTGATCCTGGCCAGCATCGCGGACATCCCGCGCATCCGCAGGGGCGACACGAGCTGGGTGAGCCCGAAGCGCTCCGGCAGGTCGTCGGGGACGTCCAGGACCTGCTGGGCCGGGAGACCGTCGAGGCCCTCGTGCAGGATCGAGGCGAATCCGCGGGTGGTCGGGGCCTCCGCCGGGGCGGAGAAGAACAGTCGCACCGGGGCACCGGGGCCGGGGACGGCGCCCTCCTCCCACTCGACCGTCAGGAACAGCGGCGACTGGCACTCGACGACCTGTTCGAGCTCCTCCGGGTGCTCGCCCAAGCGGTCCGGCAGCACCGGCAGGGAGCGCGAGAAGTCGAGCAGCAGCTCCAGCTTGTCCTCCTGCGGCACGGCCGTGAAGTCCGCGACGAGCTCCTCGAGCTGGGTGGGCAGGGCCCCGCTCACCGGGCCGACCCCGGGACCTCGCCGGGCTCCTCGCCGAGCACGATCGGCACGCGCACGGAGTTGCCCCACTCGGTCCAGGAGCCGTCGTAGTTGCGGACCTTGTCGAAGCCCAGCAGGTGCTTCAGCACGAACCACGTGTGGCTGGAGCGCTCGCCGATGCGGCAGTACGCGATGATGTCGTCGTCGTCGGAGAGCCCGACCTCGTCGCGGTAGATCGCCTCGAGCTCCTCGCGCGAGCGGAACGTGGCGTCCTCGGCGGCGGCCCGCGCCCACGGCACGGACGCCGCGGTCGGGATGTGCCCACCGCGCAGCGTGCCCTCCTGGGGGTACTCGGGCATGTGCGTGCGCTCGCCCGTGTACTCGGGCAGGGACCGGACGTCGATCAGCGGCTGATCGCCCAGGTGCGCCAGCACGTCCTCCTGGTAGGCGCGGATCGGCGCGTCGTCGCGCTCGACCACGGGGTAGTCGGCGGGCTCGGGGGTGACCTTCTCCGTGGACAGGTCCCGCCCCTCGGCGACCCACTTGTCCCGGCCGCCGTTCATGAGGCGCACGTCCGGGTGGCCGAACAGCTCGAACACCCACAGCGCGTAGGCGGCCCACCAGTTGGACCTGTCCCCGTAGACCACGATCGTGGTGTCACGGGAGATGCCCTTGCGCGCCATGAGCTCGGCGAACTCGGCCGCGTCGACGTAGTCGCGGGTGTCGGGGCGGTTGAGGTCGGTGTGCCAGTCGACCTTCACGGCTCCGGGCACGTGGCCGGTCTCGTAGAGCAGGACGTCCTCGTCCGACTCGACGACCACGACTCCCGGGTCGTCCAGGTGCTCGGCGACCCACTGGGTGGACACGAGCCTTTCGGGGTGCGCGTACTGCGCGAATTCTTCGTTGTTCTCCACGGCAACGCCCATGGGGACTCCTTCCGGGGTGGGGATCGGGGGCACGGGTCCTCGCGGACCGGCTTCCCCTCCAGGGTAGTGGCCCCGGCGGCGGGCCGTCCGCCGGGGGAGCCGCCGCGGCCCTGTCACAGCCCGTATTTCGCGGTGGGCGCACCCCGGGCGGCGGGCAGCCGGTAAAATCGCCGGAGCACGCGCGTGCGCCGCTCGGCGCGCCGAACCAGCGAACCGCCGGGCACGGCGGACAGAGAGGTCTCCCCGTGAGCATCCAGATCGAACACCTCACCGAGCGGCGCCCCCAGGTGTCGGCGGACGAACTGCTGTCGGCGTTCCGGCCCTCCGAGCGCTTCGGGGAGGTCTCGTTCGACACCTACCGCCCCGACCCGCAGCAGCCGTCCCAGGCGGAGGCGGTGCAGGAGCTGCGGAGGTTCGCGGACTCCGTCAACCGCTCGACCGGCTCCGGCGGCGGGTTCTTCACCAAGCTCTTCGGCGGTGGGCCCCGCAAGGACGAGGTCCGGACGGGGATCTACCTCGACGGCGGCTTCGGAGTGGGCAAGACCCACCTGCTCGCGTCGCTGTGGCACGCGGTGCCCGGCCCCAAGGCGTTCGGCACCTTCGTGGAGTACACCAACCTCGTGGGGGCCCTGACGTTCCGCAAGGCCGTCGACGCCCTGAGCACCTACAGCCTGGTGTGCATCGACGAGTTCGAGCTCGACGACCCCGGCGACACGGTCCTCATGTCCCGGCTGATGCGCGAGCTCGCCGACTCCGGCGTGCGGATCGCCGCGACGTCCAACACGCTGCCCGGCTCGCTCGGCGAGGGCCGCTTCGCCGCACAGGACTTCCAGCGGGAGATCCAGGTGCTGGCCGACCAGTTCGACGTGCAGCGCATCGACGGCGAGGACTTCCGCCACCGCGGCCTGCCGCAGGCCCCGGCACCGCTGTCCGACGGCGAGCTCGACCGGGCCGTGGAGGAGCACTTCTCCGGCCGGGTCGTGGCCGCCGACCGGTTCGCCGACCTCGTGGAACACCTCGCGGGCGTGCACCCCTCCCGGTACCGCAAGCTCCTCGAGGGGATCGACGCCGTGGTCTGGCGCGACGTGCACACCATCGAGCAGCAGGCCGTGGCCCTGCGCTTCGTGGTGCTGGCGGACCGGCTCTACGACAAGAACCTGCCGATCATCGCCTCCGGCAGGCCCTTCGACGAGGTCTTCACCGCGGAGATGATGGCCGGCGGCTACCAGAAGAAGTACTTCCGCGCCGTCTCGCGCCTCACGGCCCTGGCCCGCGAGGGCATCCTCGGGGACGTCTCCGCGGTCTGAGCGCCCGAGCCCGCCTCCCGTGCGCCGCCGCGCACGGCAGGCGGGCACGCCCCGTTCCGGGGTCCCGCTCCGGACCCGTGCGCACCGCGGCACCGCAGGACGGGTCCGACGACGACAGAGGGCCCCGGCTGAACTCTCAGCCGGGGCCCTCTGTGCGGTGCTCGTGCGCGATACTGGGTTCGAACCAGTGACCTCTTCGGTGTGAACGAAGCGCGCTACCACTGCGCCAATCGCGCTCACTGCTCGAAAACCATAACCCACATCCTGGCCGCGGGCCAATTCGGGGCGGGCGCGGAACGGCGGCCCCGCCGCGGCGCGGCCGCCCCGGGGATTTGGCGTTTCGGAAACGGGTCCCGTAAAGTCTCCACCTGTCAGGAACACCGACGGATCCCGGCGGGAGGAGCGACCACAAGGCCGCCCACGACCCCGAGCCCGTCGATCTCGGCACGCCCTGCTTCGGCGCGAACACCGCCGGAACGGGTTGTGCTAGAGTTCCTGATCGGACGATCGAGAGGTCGACCGAAGCACGACATGCGGACGTAGCTCAGCTGGTAGAGCACCACCTTGCCATGGTGGATGTCGCGGGTTCGACTCCCGTCGTCCGCTCGCAGTGATCGGCATGAACGATGTCGTGACCGACGGCCCTGTCCGCAAGGACCAGGTCCCGGTGGGGTGGCCGAGTGGTTAGGCAGCGGCCTGCAAAGCCGTCTACGCGGGTTCGAATCCCGTCTCCACCTCGGTGCACACCCACCACGCTCGACGGTCTCCCCCGGGAACCGCCGGTCGAGCGCGATTGGCGCAGCGGTAGCGCGCTTCCCTGACACGGAAGAGGTCACTGGTTCGATCCCAGTATCGCGCACCACCTGGAAGGCCCCGGCTCCACGAGCCGGGGTCTTCGTCGTGCCCGCGCTCCGCCCCGGGCCGGCACCGGGACCACGACCGGGGTGGGCACCGCCCCGCGGGCGCCGCCGCGTCCCGTGTCCGAGGCGGTCGGTAGCCTGCGGGCCAGGACCCGGAGCATCGGGACCGCCCCGGGCCCCGGGGCGACGCGAGGGAGAGGCGACGAGCAGCGTGACACAGCCCAGGCTGGCGGAACAGACCGAGTACGGACGGATGTACGCGAGGTCCGTCGCGGACCAGGCGACCGTCCCCTCCATCACCACGGTCCTCTCCCGGGCCGCCACGGACCTGGACGGCTGGTACGGCTACACCGCCGCGCAGGCCGCCGTGCGGGACGACCGGCTGCGCGCGGCCCTGGGCTCCCCGGCCCAGCTGCGCGCCGTGGTGCGCGACGCGGCCAAGGCCGCCGAACGGCACCGCGACGAGGCCGCGGCGCGCGGGGACCGCGTGCACACCTACGCCGAGCAGATCGCCCTGCGGGCCCTCGGCCGGCCCCACCGGGCGGCGGACGCGCGGGCCGCCCTGGCCGAGCACGGCGAGGAGCGCTTCGCCTCGCGCTTCGACGAGTGGTGGGACCTCTACGCCCCCGAACCGCTCGCGGTGGAGGTCACGGTGTGGAACTCCACCGTGGGCTACGCGGGTACCCTCGACCTCGTGGCCCGGATCGCGGGCAAGGTATGCCTGATCGACTACAAGACGAAGGGCACGGACCGGGACGGGCGCGTGAAGTCCCTCGACCCCAAGGTCGTCACCCAGCTCGTGGCCGGGCTCAAGGCGGAGGAGTCCCTGGTGGACGCGGAGTCCGGCACCTGGGAGCCGTGGGCGTACGGCGGCGCGGACCTGTTGCTGGGCGTGGCGGTCGGCGAGACGGAGGTCGTTCCCGTGCAGGCCGTCCCGGCGGTGCTCGAGCAGCACTGGTACAAGTTCTGCGCCCTGCACCGGCTGTGGACCCAGGAGACGGCCCTCGCCGCGGCCGGCCCGGCCCTGCGACCCGTGCCGCCGCCGCCGCTGCGCGAGCAGCCGTAGGCCCGGAGCGCCCCGCGTGCTCGCGGGGACGGGCGGCCCGTAGACTTGCCGGGTCGAGAGCGAGGTCCCTCCATGTCCGTCCTGCCCATCCGCACCATCGGTGACCCCGTCCTGCGCACCCGCGCGGAGGAGGTCACGGCCTTCGACGACGCCCTGCGCCGCCTCGTCGCGGACATGCACGAGACGATGCTGGACGTCGGGGGCGTCGGCCTCGCCGCGCCCCAGATCGGCGTCAGCGTGCGGCTGTTCACCTGGGCGGTCGAGAGCAGCGAGGGGCACGTGGTCAATCCGGTCCTGGAGCTGGGCGAGGAGCCCCAGGAGGGCGGCGAGGGCTGCCTCTCCGTCCCGGGCCTGGCCTACGACACCCCGCGCCGGAACTGGGCCCGGGTCACCGGCCTCGACCAGCACGGCGCGCCCGTGACCGTCGAGGGCACCGGGCTGCTGGCGCGCTGCCTGCAGCACGAGACCGACCACCTGGACGGGCGGCTCTACGTCGACCGGCTGATCGGTGCCGCCAGGAAGGACGCGATGCGGGCCATCCGCGCCGCCGACTACGACGGCGTGGTGCGCGGCGTGGCCGGGCAGCGCGCCGCGCACGTGGGCACCTCCTTCGGCGCCGCCCCGTCCCGCCCGGCCTGAGCACGGCCCCGCCCCGTCCCCCACCCGTCAGGAGAGCCGTGAAGATCCTCTACGCCGGCACGCCGTCCGCCGCCGTGCCGTCCCTGGTCCACCTGGCCGAGCGGCCCGATGTCGAGATCGTGGCCGTCCTCACCCGCACCGACGCGCCCGTGGGGCGCAAGAAGGTGCTCACCCCCTCAACCGTGGCCGAGGAGGCCGCGCGGCGGGGCCTGCCCGTCCTCAAGGCCAACCGGGTGGACGCAGAGTTGACGGAGCGGATCCGGGGACTGGGCGCGCACGCCGCCGCCGTCGTCGCCTACGGGGCCCTGGTGCCGCAGGCCGCCCTGGACGCCGTGCCGCACGGCTGGATCAACCTGCACTTCTCCCTGCTGCCGCAGTGGCGCGGCGCCGCCCCCGTCCAGCGCGCCCTCATGGCCGGGGACACGGTGGTCGGGGCCAGCACCTTCCTGCTGGAGGCGGGCCTGGACACCGGGCCCGTCCTCGGCACGATGACCGACGAGGTCCGTCCCGACGACACCGCCGGGACGGTCCTGGAGCGGCTGTCCCGCACCGCGGCGCCGCTGCTGGCGGACTCCCTGCGCGCCGTGGTCGACGGCTCGGCCCGCCCGGCCCCGCAGCAGGGCGACGTGACCCACGCCCCGAAGCTCACCGCCGAGGACGGGCGGGTCCGCTGGACGGACCCCGCCGTGGCCGTGGCCCACCGGGTGCGCGGGGCGACCCCCGAGCCCGGGGCGTGGACCCGGCTCGACGACCGCCGGCTCAAGCTCGACCGCGTGGTGCCCCGGCCCGACGTCCGGGACCTCGCCCCGGGCCGGTGCGTCCTGCGCGGGAACGCCGTGCTCGTGGGCACGGGCTCGTACGCGGTCCAGCTCACCAGGGTGCAGCCGGCGGGGAAGACGATCATGGAGGCCACCGCCTGGGCGCGGGGCCGCAGCACGGAGGACGAGGTGGTGTTCCAATGAGCGAGCGCGAGGACGGGCGGCGCGGCGACCGACGAGGCGACCGCGACCGTCGACCGGCAGGCGCGCGGCGCAACGCGAGGGGGCACGAGCGCAACCGGCGGGCGCAGTCCGACCGGGCCTTCTCCTCCTCGGCACCCGCGGGGCGGACGCGGCGGGCCGATCCGGCCCGGCTGACGGCGTTCGAGACCCTGCGCGCGGTGTCCGAGGAGGGCGCCTACGGCAATCTCGTGCTCCCGAAGCTCGTGCGGACCCACCGCCTGGACCGCCGGGACGCGGGCTTCGCCACGGAGCTGGCCTACGGCGCGCTGCGCCGGCAGGGCACCTGGGACGCCGTGCTGGCCCGGTGCGTCGACCGCCCGCTGGGCGAGCTCGACGGCGCGGTGCTCGACGCCCTGCGCCTGGGCACCCACCAGCTGCTGGCCATGCGGGTGCCCGACCACGCGGCCATCGACCAGACGGTGGGCCTCGTCCGGGCCGTCGTCGGGGCGGGCCCCGGTGGGCTCGTCAACGCGGTGCTGCGCAAGGTCGCGGCGCGGGACCTGT
This sequence comes from Kocuria nitroreducens, assembly GCF_042879195.1. Taxonomy (NCBI): domain Bacteria; kingdom Bacillati; phylum Actinomycetota; class Actinomycetes; order Micrococcales; family Micrococcaceae; genus Kocuria; species Kocuria nitroreducens. The sequence continues at coordinate 93,711 of NZ_JBHZTC010000002.1, read as the reverse complement.
CCGAGTGGGTCGCGGAGCTGACCGCCGACGCCACCGACGAGACCGCGCGCCTCGGCCTGGCCCACTCCCACCCGGCGTGGGTGGTCCGGGCCCTGCGCCAGGCACTCACCGCCCACGGTCGGGACGCCGCCGAGATCGAGGCCCTGCTCGAGGCGGACAACGACGCCCCCGTGGTCAACCTCGTGGCCCTGCCCGGTCTCGGCGACCTCGGCGAGGCCCTCGCCGCGGGCGCGGAGCAGGGGACCCTCGTCCCGGGCTCCGTGCTCAGCAGCGGCGGCGACCTGCACCGGCTGGCGTCCGTGCGCGAGGGCGGGGTCCGCGTCCAGGACGCCGGCTCCCAGCTCGTGGCCCGCGCCCTGGTCGCCGCCGGGCAGGGCCCCGGGGGGCAGGACGCCGACGGCGGGGCGGAGGGCGGGCGCTGGCTGGACCTGTGCGCCGGCCCGGGCGGGAAGGCCGCTCTGCTCGCGGCGCTCGCCGACCGGCAGGGGGCTCACCTGACGGCCAACGAGGTGGCCCCGCACCGGGCCGAGCTCGTGCGCCGGGCCCTGCGGCCGGTCCCGGAGCGCGCCTGGACGGTGCGCACGGGGGACGGCCGCAGCACCGACGAGCTGCTCGAGGGCCGCCCCGTGGAGGCGGCCGGCTTCGACCGGGTGCTCGTCGACGCCCCGTGCACGGGCCTCGGAGCGCTGCGCCGCCGCCCGGAGTCCCGCTGGCGGCGCAGCCCCCGGGACCTGGCCGAGCTCGGGCCGCTGCAGCGGGAGCTGCTGCACGCCGCTCTGGACGTGGCCCGCCCCGGCGGACTGGTCGCCTACGCGACCTGCTCCCCGCACGCGGCCGAGACCCTCACCGTGGTCCAGGACGTGCTGGCCGGGCGCCGGGACGCCGAGCTGGTCGACGCCCTGGAACCGGTCCGGGCCGCGGCCCTGCCCGGCAGCCTCGACGCGGACCGCGACCCGTCCCGCCCGTGGGAGGGCGGCGCCGGCCCCGCGACCGTCCAGCTGTGGCCGCACGTCCACGGCACGGACGCCATGTTCCTGGCGCTGCTGCGCAAGCGCTGACGCCCCGACCGACCACCCACCAGGAGTCCCCGTGTCCCGACACTGCATCCATCCCTCGATCCTCTCCGCCGACTTCGTCAACCTCGAGGCCGAGCTGGGCCGGATCGCCGACGCCGACGCCGTGCACGTGGACGTCATGGACAACCACTTCGTGCCGAACCTCACCCTCGGCATGCCGCTCGTGGAGCGGATCCTCGCGGTCAGCCCCCTCCCGCTGGACGTGCACCTGATGATCGAGGACGCGGACCGCTGGGCCGCCGGCTACGCCGAGCTCGGCTGCGAGTCGGTCACCTTCCACGCCGAGGCCGCGCGCGCCCCGCTGAAGCTGGCCCGCGAGCTGCGCGCCCACGGCGCCCGGGCCGGGATGGCACTGCGCCCCGCGACCCCCGTGGAGCCGTACCTCGACCTGCTGCCGGAGCTGGACATGCTCCTGGTCATGACGGTGGAGCCGGGCTTCGGCGGACAGGCCTTCCTGGACGTCACCCTGCCGAAGATCCGGCGGGCCGCCGAGGCGATCCGGGCGGGCGGGGGCCGGGTGGCCCTGCAGGTGGACGGCGGGATCACGGCGGAGACCATCGTGCGGGCCGCGGAGGCGGGGGCCGACACGTTCGTGGCGGGCTCCGCCGTCTACGGCGCGGAGGATCCCGGGGCCGCGATCACGGCCCTGCGCGGGGCGGCCCGCGCCGCCCAGGCCTGAGCCGGCCGGCCGCGGGCCGCACCGGCGCTCCCTGTGTCATAATCGGGGCACGAACAACGTGTTCCGGGGTCGGTGGAAGTCCGAACCGGCGGTCACAGTCCGCGAACCGGACGACCACGTCCGTGCGGGAGCCCAGCTCCGGCACCGGTGGGTCGCCCGGCCGAACCGGTGGAACTCCGGTGCCGACAGTCACAGTCTGGATGGAAGGCAACACGTTCAACGGCCCTCGTGGCGTGCCGTCGACGGCACCTGCCGCGGCGCCGTCCGGATCCGCGGGTCCCGACGGCGGCACCGTTGTCCTGCGCCCCGGAACCACTCCGGGAAAGGACGACGCGATGGACCCGCAGCACCGGACCGGCGACGACGCCGAGCGGTCGGTCATGCGGACCGCCCTGCACGCGGCGGCGCGCGGCCCGCGCGGGGCCAATCCTCTCGTCGGAGCCGTTCTCGTCGACGTCGACGGCCGGATCCTGCACGTCGGCCACCACCGCGGGGCCGGCACCGTCCACGCCGAGATCGAGGTCCTGGAGCGCGCCGGGTCCGCCGGCACCGACCTGCGCGGCACCTCCCTGTACGTGACCCTTGAACCGTGCAACCACTGGGGCCGCACCGGTCCGTGCGCCGAGGCGATCGTGGAGGCGGGCGTGCCCCGGGTGGTCTACGGCGCCCCCGACCGCACGGCCGCCGCCGCCGGCGGAGCCGCCACCCTGCGCGCGGCGGGCCTTGAGGTCCGTTCGGGGCTGCTGGCCGAGGAGGCGGAGCGGCTCAACGACCGCTGGGGCGAGACGGTGCGCGCCCAGCGCCCGTTCGTGACCCTCAAGGTCGCCCAGAGCCTCGACGCCCGGATCGCCGCCGCGGACGGGACCAGCCGGTGGATCACCTCGTCGTCGGCCCGTGAGCACGGCCACGACCTGCGCGCCCGTGCCGACGCCGTGCTCGTGGGCAGCGGCACGGTCCTCGCCGACGACCCCCGGCTCACCGCCCGCACCGACGACGGCGGCGTCGTCCCGCGGCAGCCCCTGCGCGTGGCGATGGGCCTGCGCCCCGTGCCCCCGGGCGCCGCGATCCGCGGGACCGACGGGCGTTTCCGGCACGTCGCGACCCACGACCCCCACTCCGCCCTGGCCGAGCTCTACGAGGCCGGCGTGCGCCACGTCCTCATCGAGGGCGGGGCCACCGTGGCAGCAGGCTTCCTGCGCGCCGGACTCGTCGACGAGCTCAGCCTCTACCAGGCGCCCCTCGTGCTCGGAGCGGGACGGCCCGCCTTCGAGGAGCTGGGCATCGGCACCCTCGCGGACGCCTCCCGCTGGCGGCTCGACCCCGCCGGTGGCGGGCCCGTGCAGCAGCTCGGCCAGGACCTGTGGATCCACCTGCGGCCCGTCCCGCCGGACTGAGGGGCGCCCGGCCCACCGCAGCACGGCCGCCCCGACCCCAGCACCGTCCCAGGACCCGGGTCGTCACGAGCCGGAGCGCCCGGGACACCGGCACCGGAGACCGAGAGACCGAAAGACCCGAGAGACAGAGGAAGCACCGCATGTTCACAGGAATCGTCGCCGGCCAGGGCACCGTGCGCTCGGTCGACCCCCGGCCGGACGGCACGAGCGCCCGCCTCCTCGTGGAGGCCGGGCCGCTCGTGGCCGACCTGCCGCACGGCGGCTCCCTCGCCGTCAACGGGGTCTGCCTCACCGCCACCCGCACCCAGGAGATCGGCTCCGGGCAGTTCCTCGCCGACGTCATCGGCGAGACGCTCGCGCGCACCAATCTCGGGGCGCTGACCGCCGGAGACACCGTGAACCTGGAGCGCTGCGTGCCCGCCGGCGGGCGGCTCGACGGGCACGTGGTCCAGGGCCACGTTGACGGGACGGGCACCGTCTCGGTCCGGGAGGACCTGGGGGAGTGGGAGCGGGTCCGGGTCGCCGTGCCCGGCGAACTGGCCCCTTACGTCGCCGAGAAGGGGTCCATCGCCGTGGACGGCGTGTCCCTCACCGTGACGGCGGTCAGCGCGCCCGGTGCCGCGGAGCACTGGTTCGAGATCGGGCTCATCCCGGCCACCCTCGCCGAGACCACCCTCGGACGCCGCCCCGTCGGCGCGTCCGTCAACCTCGAGGTCGACGTCCTGGCGAAGTACGCCCAGCGCCTGCTGGCGTTCGCCCGGACCGACAGCACCCCGGCGCCGGAGACGGTCCGGTCCACGGCAGGAGAAGGAGCATGATGCGGACCAGCAGCACCCACGAGGGGACGGGCCCCGGGGGGGACGGGACGACGGGGGAGATCCGGCTCGACCCCGTGGACGCGGCCGTCGAGGCCATGGCCCAGGGGCGGCCGGTCGTCGTCGTCGACGACGCCGACCGGGAGAACGAGGGCGACATCGTCTTCGCGGCCGAGCACGCGACGCCCGCGCTGATGGGCTTCACCGTCCGGCACACCTCCGGGGTCGTGTGCGTGCCCATGACCGGGGCGCGGGCCGACGCGATGCGGCTGCCCCCGATGGTCGTCGTCAACGAGGACTCGAAGGGCACCGCCTACACCGTCACGTGCGACGCCCGCCTCGGGGTGAGCACCGGCATCAGCGCCGCCGACCGCGCGCTCACCGCCCGGGTGCTCGCCGACCCCGCGGCCGGGCCCGGGGACATCACCCGGCCCGGGCACGTGCTGCCCCTCCGCGCCGCCGACGGCGGGGTCACCGTCCGCCGCGGGCACACCGAGGCCGCCGTGGAGCTGTGCTCCCTCGCGGGCCTCGAGCCGGTCGGCGTGATCGCCGAGCTCGTCCACGACGAGGGCGAGATGATGCGCCTGCCCGCCCTGCGCGCCTTCGCCGACCGGCACGGCATCCCGCTCGTGAGCATCGAGGACCTGGCGGCGCAGCTGCAGGAGGGCCGCCGATGAGGCCGGACCACCCCCTGGTCAGCACCGAGCCCGTGGTCGTGCCCACGCCTGAGGGGCGGTTCGAGGTGATCGGCTGGCAGCTGCCGGGCGCACCCGGGGATCCGGTCGCCGAGCACCTCAGCCTCACCGCGCCGTCCTCGGACCGCGTGCCCGTGGGCCGGCCGCCGCTCGTGCGGCTGCACTCCGAGTGCCTCACCGGCGACGTCTTCGGGTCCTACCGGTGCGACTGCGGGCCCCAGCTGCATCTGGCGCTGCGGCGGATCGCCGACGACGGCGGCACCCTGCTCTACCTGCGCAACCACGAGGGCCGGGGGATCGGACTGGTCAACAAGCTCCGCGCCTACAAGCTCCAGGACGGGGGCGCGGACACGATCGAGGCGAACGAGCTGCTCGGCCTGCCCGCCGACGCCCGGGACTACACCGCGGCGGCGGCCATCCTGCACCGGCTCGGGCTGACCCGGATCCGGCTGCTCAGCAACAACCCCGCCAAGGCCGAGCGGCTGGCCGACCTGGGGATCGACGTCGTCACCATGGTGCCCAACGAGGTACCGGCACGCCCGGAGAACCACGACTACCTCGTGACCAAGCGGGACCGCATGCGGCACCGCCTGCGCCACGTCGACGACCCCACCGCCCGCCGCGGCGAAGCGGCGGACCCCGCCGACCGGGCCTACAGCACGACCGACCGCACCATCGACCGCACCATCGACCGCACCATCGACCGCACCATCGACCGCACCATCGACCGCACCATCGACCGCACCATCGACCGCACCATCGACCGCACCATCGACCGCACCATCGACAGCACCATCGACAGCACAGGAGACCTCACCCCATGAGCGGACACGGAGCCCCCGACATCGACCTCAGCACCGCCGACGCGAGCGGCCTGCGCGTCGCCGTCGTCGCCTCGAGCTGGCACACGGAGATCATGGACGGGCTCGTCGACGGAGCCCGCCGCGCGCTCGCCGACGCCGGCGTGCGGGACGCGCCGGTCGTGCGCGTGCCCGGCAGCTTCGAGCTGCCCGTCGCCGCGGCCCGCCTCGCCCCGGGCCTGGACGCCGTGGTGGCCCTCGGCGTGGTCGTGCGCGGCGGCACCCCGCACTTCGACTACGTGTGCTCCGCGGCCACGCAGGGCCTCACGGACGTGTCGGTGCGCACCGGCGTGCCCGTGGGCTTCGGCGTGCTCACGTGCGACACCGAGCAGCAGGGACTGGACCGCGCCGGGCTCGAGGGTTCCCAGGAGGACAAGGGCTACGAGGCCACGGCCGCCGCGGTGCGGACCGCGCTGCTGCTGCGCTCACTCGGCGTCTGAGCCCGGCTCCGTGGGCCGTGCGGGTCCCGGCCGGTCGGGAGGCCGTCGCGGACCCATTACCCTGGTAGTCGTGAAAACCTTCGAGACCCTCTTCGCCGAGATCAGCGACAAGGCCGTGACCCGACCGGAAGGCTCCGGCACGGTCCGGGAGCTCGACACCGGCGTGCACGGCATCGGCAAGAAGGTCGTCGAGGAGGCCGCCGAGGTCTGGATGGCATGCGAGTACGAGACCTCGGAGCAGGCCGCGGAGGAGATCTCGCAGCTGCTCTACCACCTGCAGGTGATGATGGTCGCGAAGGGCTTGCGGCTCGAGGACGTCTACCGCCACCTGTGAGCGGCCCGCCGCACCGGCGTCCCCGCCCCACCGAAGCCCCGAAGCCGAGAAGGAACCCCATGCTGCGTGTCGCAGTGCCCAACAAGGGCGCCCTGTCCGAGTCCTCCGTCACCATGCTCAAGGAGGCCGGCTACCGGCAGCGGCGGGACTCCCGCGAGCTGGTGCTCGTCGACCCCGAGAACAGCGTCGAGTTCTTCTACCTGCGCCCCCGCGACATCGCGGTGTACGTGGGCGGGGGCATCCTCGACGTCGGGATCACCGGCCGGGACCTGCTCCTGGACTCGGGCGCCCACGCCGACGAGGACCTCGGGCTGGACTTCGCCCGGTCCACGTTCCGCTTCGCGGGCCCGGCGGGCGAGTTCTCCTCGATCGCCGAGCTGGCGGGCCGGCGGATCGCCACGAGCTACGACGGCCTGCTGCGCGACTACCTCGCCGAGCGGGGTGTGGAGGCCGACGTGGTCCGCCTCGACGGCGCCGTGGAGTCCTCCATCCGGCTGGGCGTGGCCGACGCCATCGCCGACGTCGTGGAGACCGGCAACACCCTGCGCGCCGCGGGCCTGCAGGTCTTCGGCGACCCCATCATGACCTCCGAGGCGCTGCTCATCCGCAGCCGCGCCGCCGCGGAGCCCGAGGGCCTGGCCGTGCTGCGGCGGCGCCTGCAGGGCGTGCTCGTGGCCCGGCAGTACGTGCTGATGGACTACGACGTGGCTGAGGAGTACGTCGAGGCCGCCACCCGGATCACCCCCGGCATGGAGGGACCCACCATCTCCCGGCTCGGCCGCGGCAACGCCTGGGCCGTGCGCGCCATGGTCCCCAAGTCCGAGACCAACAAGGTCATGGACGCCCTCTACGACGTCGGGGCCCGCGCCATCCTGGTCTCCCCGATCCAGGCCGCCCGGATCTGAGCCTCCCTTCCCGCCCCATCCCCGCAGCCGAGGAGGTGCCGCCCGTGGGCGTTGCCGTACGTGTCATCCCGTGCCTGGACGTCGACGCCGGTCGAGTCGTCAAGGGCGTGAACTTCGAGAACCTGCGCGACGCCGGTGACCCGGTGGAGCTCGCCAAGCGCTACAACGAGGCCGGCGCGGACGAGCTGACGTTCCTCGACGTCACGGCGTCCTCGGCGGCCCGCGCCACGACCTTCGACGTGGTCTCCCGCACCGCCGAGCAGGTCTTCATTCCGCTCACCGTGGGCGGCGGCGTCCGCGCGGTCGCCGACGTCGACCGGCTGCTGCGCTGCGGCGCCGACAAGGCATCCATCAACACCGCCGCGGTCGCCCGCCCCGGGGTCATCGACGAGATCACCGGGCACTTCGGCAGCCAGGTGCTCGTCCTCTCCCTCGACGCCCGGCGCACGGGCAACACGCCCTCGGGCTTCGAGGTCACGACCCACGGGGGCCGCACGCTGACCGGCCTCGACGCCCTGGACTGGGCGCAGGAGGCCGAGGACCGCGGCGTGGGGGAGATCCTGCTCAACTCCATGGACGCGGACGGCACCCAGGCGGGCTTCGACCTGGAGATGATCCGGGCCGTGCGCACACGGGTGCACGTGCCCCTGATCGCCTCCGGCGGCGCGGGTGCCCCCGAGCACTTCCCGCCGGCCGTGGTCGCGGGCGCCGACGCCGTGCTGGCCGCCTCGATCTTCCACTTCGGACCCGTGCACGCGATCGCCGAGGTCAAGGACGCGCTGCGCGCCGCGGGCCACCAGGTCCGGTGACCGACCCCCGTGGCCCGGGACGCCCGCCCGGCGTAGAGTCGACACAGAGCTGACGACAGTCGCTCGACAGGCCGACCCGAAGGAGAGTCACCGTGGGACTGAACAGCATCATCAGGAGCGTCACCGGTCGTGCGGGCGGGGGGACCGCCGGTCGTGCCGGCGGAGGTCGCCGGGGCACCCGCGGACTGAACGCCGCCGGCCAGGCGGGCGCGGGCAGGACCGGCGGCCGCGGCCTCGGGGGCAAGCTGCGAGGCCTCCTCAACCGCCGATAGCACACCGTGCGAGGGCGGCCCCGTCCCGGGGCCGTTCCTCCACGTGCCGAGAACACCGGTGACCACGTCGGAGACGCCCGGACCGGAGGACGACTCCCGCACCGCGGAGGAGCCCGTCCGCCGGACGTCGTTCGCCACGCACGACGCCGACCGGGGCATCGCCGCCATGTCCGAGCTGTACACGGGCCTCGGCATGCGCGCGCCCACGGACGGCTCGTTCGAGTTGCGCATCGCCGCGGCCTCGGTGGGCCCGCTCCTGGCCCACCGGTTCCGGCTGTCCACCTCCGAGTCCTCCGGCACGGGAGACGTCTCGGGCACGTACTCGGTCGTGCACGTGCTGACCGGGAACCTGACGGTCAGCTCCGGGAAGGAGCGCATCGCCACGCCGCTGCCGTTCCTGCTGCCGCAGGGACTCTACGGCGGCCGGTGGGACGGGCTCCTGGAGCTGAGCACCGTGGTCCTCGATGCCCGTTCCGTCGAGGACACCGCGCGGGAGCTGCTCGGCGCGCCGGCCTTCGGGCTGCACTTCACGGGCAGCACGCCCGTGTCCCCGCAGATGACGCGGTACTGGCTCGCCCAGGTCCGGCACTTCCACCGGGACCTGCTGCCCAACACGGAGGCCCTGCGCACGCCCCTGGTGCGGGCCGAGGCGTTCCGGTCGCTGGCCGGGGCCCTGCTGCACTGCTTCCCGAACACCTTCCTGGCGCAGCCAGCGCCGTCCGAGAGCACGTCGGCTCTGCCGGCGCAGCTGCGCCGGGCGGTCGCCTTCGTCGACGAGCACCTGCACGAGGACATCGGTCTCGCCGAGATTGCCGCGGCGGCACGGATGAGCCCCCGCGGGCTGCAGGCCGCTTTCCGCCGTGAGCTCGGCCGCACCCCCGTCGGCTACCTGCGGGAGGCACGCCTGGACGCCGCCCGCGGGGACCTGCTCGGCGCCGACCCGGCCGCGGGCACGACGGTCGCGGCCGTCGCGACCCGCTGGGGCTTCGCCCATGCCGGGCGCTTCGCGACCGCCTACCGGGCCCGGTTCGGGGAGCCGCCCGGCACCACGCTGCACCGCTGAACCCTCCGGCTCAGCCCGCGTCCCGGCAGGTCCCGTCCAGCCAGCCCCGCACGGGGGCCAGCGCCTCGTCGAGCGCCTGCCCGTCGAACCGTGCCGAGGGGTCCTCCTCCAGCGCCTCGCCGTAGGAGTCGACCAGCATCCGCACCCGCGCGAAGTCCGCGGCCAGCGCCGGAGGGGCGGCGTCGTGCACGGCCTCGACCTCGTCCTCGACGTCCTGGACCTCCGCCACGGTCGGGCCGGCCGAGAGGCCGGCCGGGAGCAGGGCGAGCGCCAGGAGGTCGTCGGCGACCGCCGCGCACGCCTCCCGCCGGTCCGGATAGGCGCCCCACGGGCCGTCCGTGGCCGGAGTGGACGGCGCGGCGGGGGAGGTCGCGGTCGAGGACGCCGTGGCGGAGCCGGTCGGGAGGACCGGCGCGCCGGGGCCCCCGCACCCGCAGAGCACCGCGACGGCGAGCGCCGCCGTCAACATGCCGGGGGCCGCACGCGGCCACCCCGTCGCCGTCCTGGGATGCATCGTCTCGGTGTCCCGCCCGCCGTCGCCGAACTGGTCCTGCTCCCACCTTAGGCCCCGCCGCCCCGGCCCGGCAGGGCGACGGGGCCGGAGAGACCGCCGGCCGCCGGGACTCCTATCCTGGAGCCCGGAGGGGCGGGAGGAGGTCGAACGTGCGACTCGTCGTCGTCGTTGCCCGGGCCTGCGCCCTGGCGGTCGCGGTCTGGGCCCTGGTCTCCCGGTCCGACTGCGCGTTCGTGACGCGCACCTGCCTGGGGTCGAACCTGTTCAGCTACTTCACGGTCCACAGCGCCGTGCTGCTGATCCTGGCCGTGCTGCTGGCCCTGCTGCACACCCTGGCCCGTGCCGTGGAGCCGGGCTGGCTGACGGGGCTCCGGGCGATGGCCACCACCTACTCGGTGGTGTCCGGGACGGTGTTCGGAGTGCTGCTCGCCAACGCGGAGCTGTTCGGCCACCTCTTCCTCGTCCCGCTGTCCTCGCAGGTGCTGCACTTCGTGCTGCCCCTCTACGCCGTGGCCGACTTCCTGCTGGGCCCCGGCCGCCGGCGGCTGCGCTGGGCCTCCACCTGGGCGTCCACCGTGTTCCCTGCGCTGTGGGCCGTGTACACCCTGGTCCGGGGCCGGATGGTGGGCTGGTACCCGTACTTCTTCCTCGACCCCGACCTGGTGGGCGGCTACCGGGCGGTGGGCACCTACGCCCTCGGGCTGTCCGTGCTCATCCTCGCGGTGTCCTTCCTGACCGTTGCCGCCACCCGTCTGCCCGCCGTCCCGGTAGGGTCGACCCATGGACGACTCCGCCCCCGCCGGCACCACCCGTGACCCGGACGACGCCCAGCTCCTGCGCGCGCTCCGACGCCTGGTGGACCGCCTCTCCGCCCTGCCGCCCGAGCGCGGGGACGAGCCCACGCCGCTCGGGCGGCACCTGTCCGCCGTGCTCGGGGCGGACGTGCGCACCCTGCCGGTGGTCTCGGAGGACTTCGCCCCGCACCGCCTCGCCGACGTCGACATCGCCCTCGCCGAGCTGGCGGGGAACGGGCCCGCCTCCCTCCTCGGCGTCAGCGGCGGCCAGAGCCGCCACGACCTCGGCCTCGCCGAGCTGCTCACGGCCCCGTACTCCGGGGCCGACGTCGGCCCCGTCGACTACGCGACCCGGGCCACGGGCCCGGACACGGAACGGCAGGTCGTCGCGTTCGGCATCCGCTGCCTCACCGTGGACGGCGTGCCGGTGGCCGTGCTCCAGCGCATGCCCCGGCCCGAGTACGGCCGTACCAGGGTGGTCCTGGAGGTGCTCGCGGCGGACCCCGCCGTCTGCGGCACGTTCCTGACCCGGCTGCGGGCGCTGATGCTCGAGCGCAGCGTGCTGCGCGGCCAGGTGCTCTCGTTCGCCGCCACCGAGTACGGCAGCGAGGCCGGGGCCACGTTCCTGCCGCGCCCGCACGTGCCCGCCGACGGGATCGTGCTGCCTGCCGGTCTGCTGGAGCAGGTCGTGGGGCACGTCGTGGGCATCGGGGAGCACCGCGACGCGCTCCGGGCCGCGGGCCAGCACCTCAAGCGCGGCATCCTGCTCCACGGCCCGCCGGGCACCGGCAAGACCCTCACGGTCCGGCACCTGCTCTCCGTCACCCCGGGGACCACCGCGATCCTGCTGACCGGGTCGAGCCTGCACCTCATCGGGGCCGCCGCAGAGGTGGCCCGCACCTTCCAGCCGTCGCTCGTGGTGCTCGAGGACGTCGACCTCGTGGCGATGGACCGGGACTTCGGGGCCGGGCCCGACCCGGTGCTCTTCGAGGTGCTCGACGCCCTGGACGGGCTCGACGGCGACGCCGACGTCGCGTTCCTGCTCACGACCAACCGGGTGGCCGTGCTGGAGCGGGCGCTCGCCGAGCGGCCGGGCCGCGTGGACCTCGCCGTCGAGGTGCCGCTGCCGGACGCGGACGCCCGGTCCCGGCTGTTCCACCGGTACGCGGGGGAGCAGAGCTTCTCCGCCGCCGCCCTCGAGGCCGCGGCGGCGCGCGCGGAGGGGACCACCGGGTCCTTCCCGAAGGAGCTCGTCCGCCGGGCCGTCCTCGCGGCGGCCGTGCGGGGCGAGGACGCGACGGACGCGGACCTGACCGCCGCCCTCGACGAGCTCCTCTCCGGCCGGGAGGCGCTGACCCGCCGGCTGCTCGGCCACGCGGACGCCACGGAGTTCCCGGACGAAGGCACGGACGAGGAGACGGACGGGCTCCAGGGGGACGACCTGCCGGAGCACTTCTGACGGCTCCGGCGGGCCGCGGCGGAGTCCGACGGCCTCCAAGGAAGGACCGCGGGCCCGGGCCGCCCGGACAGGTCGATAGGATGGGTGGCGATGAGCGAGCAGACCCCCGACACCGGAACCGACGTCCTCGATCCCGCCGTGGCCCGGCGGCTCAAGCGCGACCCCGCCGGCCTCGTGGCCGCCGTGGTGCAGCAGCACGACACCAAGGAGGTGCTGATGCTGGGCTGGATGGACGACGAGGCCCTTCGCCGCACCCTCACGGAGGGCCGCGTCACGTTCTGGTCCCGCTCCCGCCAGGAGTACTGGCGCAAGGGCGACACGTCCGGGCACGTCCAGGCCGTGCACAGCGTGAGCCTCGACTGCGACGGCGACGCCCTGCTCGTCCAGGTCGACCAGACCGGCGCGGCCTGCCACACCGGCGCCCGCAGCTGCTTCGACGGCCGCGACCTCGGCGCCGTCACCGCCGTCTGACCCCCCCGCACTCCCGTCCGCCACCAGGAAGTCAGGTCGACACCCATGCAGGACCTGGGCACCATCAGCCCCACGCTCGAGCAGTTCCGCGCGCTCGCCGCGGAGCGCCGCGTCATCCCCGTCCGCGTCAAGATCCTCGCGGACGCCATGACCCCGATCGGGCTCTACCGGGCTCTCGCCCTCGAGGACGGGGCGGCACGGGCGGGCACGTTCCTCCTCGAATCCGCCGCGGAGGGCGGGGTCTGGTCCCGCTACTCCTTCGTCGGCGCCAACTCCCGGGCCACGCTCACCGCCCGGGACGGCGAGGCCCACTGGATCGGTCAGGCCCCCGCCGGCGCCCCCACCGGCGGCAACCCCGTCGAGGCGCTGCGGGACACCATGGCGCTGCTGCACACGGAGCGCTTCGAGGACGTCCCCCCGCTGACCTCCGGGCTCGTGGGCTTCGTGGGCTGGGAGGCCGTGCGCCGCTGGGAGAAGCTCCCGCACCCGCCCGAGGACGACCTGCGCATCCCCGAGCTGGCCATGAACCTGGTCTCGGACATCGCGATCCACGACAACACGGACGGCACCGTGATGCTCGTGGCCAACGCAATCAACTTCGACGACACGGACGAGCGCGTCGACGAGGCGTGGGCCGACGCCGTGGACCGGGTGCACGCGATGCTGGAGAAGCTCGTCCGGCCCGTCGGCCACGGCACGGCCTCGACGCTCACCGGCAGCGGCGAGGTCCGCGGGGACCTGGAGTCCAAGGTCGACCAGAGCTGGGACCGCACCCTGTTCATGAACTCCATCGTGGAGGGCAAGAAGGCGATCGTGGACGGGGACATCTTCCAGGTGGTCGTCTCCCGGCGCTTCGAGACCGAGTGCACGGCCGACTCCCTCGACGTCTACCGCATGCTGCGCGCCATCAACCCCAGCCCGTACATGTACCTGTACAGCTTCGAGGACGCCGGCGGCCGCCCCTTCTCGATCGTGGGCTCCTCCCCGGAGGCCCTGGTGACCGTCACCGGCGAGCAGGCCGTGACCCACCCGATCGCCGGGTCCCGCCCGCGCGGGCGCACGGTCGAGGAGGACCTCGCGCTGGAGCGGGACCTGCTCCAGGACGAGAAGGAGCGCTCCGAGCACCTCATGCTCGTGGACCTCGCCCGCAACGACATCTCCAAGATCGCCGTCCCGGGCTCCGTGGAGGTCACGGAGTTCATGGAGGTCGAGCGCTTCAGCCACATCATGCACCTGTGCTCCAACGTCGTCGGCCGGATGCGCCCGGACGCCACGGCCTACGACGTGCTCGCGGCGACGTTCCCCGCCGGCACCCTCTCGGGGGCCCCCAAGCCCAGGGCCCTGCGCCTGCTCGACGAGTACGAACCGCTGCGCCGCGCCGTCTACGGCGGCGTGGTCGGCTACCTCGACTTCGCCGGCGACATGGACATGGCCATCGCCATCCGCACGGCGCTGCTCGTCGACGGCAAGGCCTACGTGCAGGCCGGCGGCGGGATCGTCGCGGACTCGGACCCCGAGACCGAGGCCCTCGAGTCCCTCAACAAGGCCACCGCACCGCTGCGGGCGGTGATGCTCGCCGAGCGGCTGCACGTCCTGGACCTCGACCGGGTGGCCGTGCCGGGAACGGACGCCGGGCGTGCCTGAGGGCCGGGGTTCCCGGCGGGAGGCGCTGACCCGGCGGTCCACGGTGGTGCTCGCCACGCTGGTCGCCGCCCTGGCCGTGTTCGCCTGCTCGGCCGCCACGTGGATCTCCGCCACGGTGCAGACCACGCTCGAACCCGTTGCCGTGGACGTCGCCGGGTCCGACGCCGCGCCGGCCGTCACCGCCCTCGGCCTCGTCGCGGCCGCCGGTGCCCTCACCACGGCGATCTCCGGGCGGGTGCTGCGCGCCGTGGTGGCCGTGGTGGTCCTGCTCGCCGGCCTCGGCGCCCTGGCGGCGTCCGTGGCGGTGCTGTCCGACCCGGCCGGCGCCGCCCGGACCGCCGTGGGCGAGGCCACCGGCATGATCAACGCCGACGGCGACTTCACCGTCACCGCCTGGCCGTCGCTCGCGGCGGCCGCCTCGGCGCTCGTGGCGCTGTGCGGCGCCTGGGCCCTCGTGGCGGGCCGGTCCTGGACCGCGGCGCGGCGCTACGAGCGCTCCGGGGCGGACGGGGCCCCGGCCGGGACGCCCCGCCCCGGCGACGAGATCGACTCGTGGGACGCCCTCACCGAGGGCCGCGACCCCACCGCCTGAGCGCTGCGCCCGCCCGGGGCTCCAGGCCAGCCACCGCGGGGGACCGGAGGACCAGGAGCCCCGTGGTGCGTGCGCGGGGGCGGCCCGAGGGGTGGCACAATGGGGCGGGACAGAACGTGAGCAACCGCTGCGCCCCGCCGGGGCCGTGCGAGCGGAGCCGGCCGGCTCCGGCAGGGAAATCGGGAGTGCAACAACATGGCAAACGGAAACGACATCGTCCTCGACCACACCGGCTTCGTGGGGCACGGCAACACGCTGGCCGCGTGGGTGACCGTCGGCATCATGTCGCTGGGCGTCATCGTGGGCGTGGTGGGCTTCACGGTGGGCAGCAACGTCGTGCTGATCGTGGGCATCGTGCTGGTCGTCGTCGGGCTCGTGGCCGGCGCCGTGCTCAGCAGGATGGGTCACGGCAGCGGCTCCGAGCAGCGCAAGCACGAGGCCGGCAACCACCAGGGCTGAGACCGGGCCGGCGCGAGCCGGCCCCGGGAGCGCGGCACGCGCACGATCCGACCGGCCCCGTCGTGGACCGGTCGCCGTCCCCGCCCGGTCCGGGCGCGGCCCGCACCCCACGAACGCACCAGGGCGGCTCGCGCCGTCGAGAGGACAGGAAACCATGTCGCAGCAGAGCACCGGGACGGTCCTGGACGCCATCATCGAGGGCGTCCGGGCGGACCTGGCGGAGCGCCGCGAGCGCATCGGCCTCGACGAGCTCCGCCGGGCGGCCGCGCAGCGGCCGCCGGCCCTGGACGCCGAGGCGGCGCTGCGGGGACCCAGCACGGACGCGGTGCAGGTCATCGCCGAGGTCAAGCGCTCGAGCCCCTCCAAAGGTGCGCTGGCCCCCATCGACGACCCGGCGCGACTGGCCGCGGTTTATGAGCACGGCGGGGCCTCGGTGATCTCCGTGCTGACCGAGCAGCGACGCTTCGACGGCTCCCTGGCGGACCTCGACGCCGTGCGCGGGGCCGTGGGAGTGCCCGTGCTGCGCAAGGACTTCACGGTCGACGAGTACCAGATCTGGGAGGCGCGGGCCCACGGTGCGGACCTCGTCCTGCTGATCGTCGCCGCCCTCTCCGACGACGAGCTGCGCCGCTTCCTCGGGCTGACCCACGAACTGGGCATGCACGCCCTGGTGGAGACGCACACGCCGGAGGAGATCGAGCGCGCGGTCGCCGTGGGCGCCCGCATCGTGGGCGTCAACGTCCGCAACCTCAAGACCCTCGACACCGACGTCGAGACCTTCGGCCGGCTCGCAGGGCTCCTGCCCCAGGACGCGGTGATCGTGGCCGAGTCCGGGGTCGAGGGCGAGGAACAGATCGCGATCTACGCCTCGCACGGGGCCAAGGCCGTCCTGGTCGGCGAGGCCCTCGTGCGCAGCGCCGAGCCCGCCGCGACCATCGCGGGCTTCCGCGCGGCCGGGGCGGCCGCACGGGCCCGGCGGCGCGTCCCGGAGGCGGAGGCGGAGACCGTCGCCGCGGAGGCGTCCTCCCTGCGCGAGGCCCCCGGGCCGTACTTCGGGGACTTCGGGGGCCGGTGGATGCCCGAGTCCCTCATCGCCGCCCTCGACGAGCTCACGGACGTGTTCGAGAAGGCGAAGTCCGATCCGGAGTTCACCGCGGAGTTCCAGCGGCTCTCCCGCGACTACTCGAACCGGCCCTCCCTGCTGACGGAGGCCCAGCGCTTCGCCGCCGAGGCCGGGTGCCGGATCTTCCTCAAGCGGGAGGACCTCAACCACACCGGCTCGCACAAGATCAACAACGTGCTCGGCCAGGCCCTGCTGGCGCGGCGGATGGGCAAGACCCGGCTGATCGCCGAGACCGGCGCCGGCCAGCACGGGGTGGCCTCGGCCACCGCTGCGGCCCTGTTCGGGATGGAGTGCGTGGTCTACATGGGCGAGGAGGACACCCGGAGGCAGGCCCTCAACGTCGCGCGCATGGAGCTGCTGGGCGCCACCGTGGTGCCCGTGACCAACGGCTCCCGCACGCTCAAGGACGCGATCAACGAGGCCCTGCGGGACTGGGTCGCCTCCGTCGAGCACACCCACTACCTGCTGGGCACCGCGGCGGGCCCGTACCCGTTCCCCGCGATGGTGCGCTACTTCCACGAGCAGATCGGCGAGGAGACCCGCGAGCAGATCCAGGCGCAGGCCGGGCGCCTCCCGCACGCCGTCGCGGCCTGCGTGGGCGGCGGGTCCAACGCGATCGGCATCTTCCACGGCTTCCTGGACGACCCCTCGGTGGAGCTCTACGGCCTCGAGGCCGGAGGGAACGGCGTGGGGTCCGGACGCCACGCCGCCACGATCTCCCTGGGCCGTCCCGGGGTGCTGCACGGGGCCCGGACCTACCTCATGCAGGACGAGGACGGGCAGACGCTCGAGTCCCACTCGATCTCCGCGGGCCTGGACTACCCGGCCGTGGGCCCCGAGCACTCCTACCTGCACGACATCGGGCGGGCGCGCTACGAGGCGATCACCGACGCGGAGGCGATGGAGGCCTTCCGGCTCCTGTGCCGCACCGAGGGCATCATCCCCGCGATCGAGACCTCCCACGCCCTGGCCGGGGCGCTGAAGATCGGGCGCCGCTGGGTCGAGGAGCTCGGAGCGGAGGCGGCCGCGGAGAAGATCGTCGTGGTCTCCCTCTCGGGGCGCGGGGACAAGGACGTGGCGACCGCCGCGGAATGGTTCGGGATGCTCCCGGACGACAGCGCCGAGGCTGAGCTCGGCGAGAAGGGCGAGCGACTGTGAGCACCACCCGACACGAGATCTCCGGGGCCGACCTCGCCTCCCGCATCCTGCCCCCGGGGTTGAGCGCCGACCCCGGCTCGCGGCTCGCCGCGCGCATCGCCGAGTGCCGGGCGCAGGGCCGGCCGGCCCTGGTCGGCTACCTCCCGGCGGGCTTCCCGACCGTGGACGAGTCCATCGAAGCGGCCGTGGCCCTGGGCGCCAACGGCGCGGACGTCATCGAGATCGGCATCCCGTACTCGGACCCCGTCATGGACGGCCCGGTGATCCAGCACGCGACCACGACGGCCCTCGCCAACGGCTTCCGGGTGGCCGACGTCTTCCGCGTGGTCCGTGCCGTGGTCGAGCGCACCGACGCGATCCCCGTGGTGATGACCTACTGGAACCCCGTCCTGCAGATGGGCGTCGACACGTTCGCCCGGCAGCTCGCCGAGGCCGGGGGAGCGGGGATCATCACCCCCGACCTGATCCCCGACGAGGCCGGGGCCTGGTTCGCCGCGTCCCAGGCCCACGGCCTGGACCGGATCTTCCTGGTGGCGCCCTCCTCCTCGCGGGAGCGGCTCGACCTGGTGGTCAGGGCCTCGAGCGGCTTCGTCTACGCGGTCTCCGTGATGGGCGTCACCGGCGCCCGGGACGCCGTCTCCGACGTCGTCGAGCAGCTCGTCGCGGACACGCGCGCGGCCGGGGCCCAGCACGTGTGCGTGGGCCTGGGCGTCTCCAGCCGGGAGCACGTCGAGGAGATCGGCGCGTACGCGGACGGCGTCATCGTGGGCACCGCCCTCGTGCAGGCGCTGGCCGACGGCGGCCCCGAGGCCGTGGGCGCGCTGGCCCGGGAACTGGCCGGGCGCGCCTGATAGCGTGACGGGGCGGACCCGCCCCCGTGCGGGCGGGACCGCCCGTCCCGACGACCCCACGAGCCGAGGCCCCACCGCATGCTGCTGAGCGCCGTTCCCCCCGTGCACGCCCTGCTGGGCGCCCCCCTCCGGCAGGGTTTTCCCTCCCCGGACTGGTCCGGCTTCTCGGTCGGCCCGCTGACCGTGCACGCCTACGCCCTGTGCATCCTCGCGGGCATTGCGGCGGCGCTGTGGCTGACCACCCGCCGCTGGGCGGCCCGGGGGCTGGACCCGGAGATCGTGTGGGACATCGTGATGTGGGCCGTCCCCGCCGGGATCGTGGGCGCCCGGGCCTACCACGTGCTGATCACCGACCCGGCCGGCTACTTCGGCCCGGGCGCGGACCCCGTCGACGCGCTGCGGATCTGGGAGGGCGGTCTCGGGATCATGGGGGCCGTGGCGTTCGGCGCCCTGGCCGCGTGGTGGGTGTGCCGCCGGCACGGGGTCTCCCTGACCGTCTTCGCCGACGCGGCCGCACCCGGCCTGCTGCTCGCGCAGGCGATCGGGCGCTGGGGCAACTGGTTCAACCAGGAGCTCTTCGGACGGCCCACCACCCTGCCGTGGGGGCTGGAGATCGATCCCGGCAGCGCCAACTTCCCGGCCGGGTTGCCGGCGGACACGCTCTTCCACCCCACGTTCCTCTACGAGTCCCTGTGGAACCTGCTCGGCGTGGTGCTGCTGCTGGCCCTGGACCGGCGCTTCCGCCTCGACGGCGGCCGCCTGTTTGCGCTCTACCTCGTCCACTACGGCCTGGGCCGGATGCTCATCGAGCTGTTCCTGCGGATCGACCCGTCCCTCATGGTGCTGGGCCTGCGCGTGCACGTGTGGACCGCCCTGGGGGTCGTGCTCCTGGGGCTCGCGCTGTTCGCGGCGGGGGTGCTCCGCCGCCGCAGGGCCCGCGGTGGCGCCGTGGAGGCCTCGCGCACCTGATACCGCACCGGCGCACGGAACGGGGCTCCTGGCCGGAGAGTTTTCAGAGCTGTAACATCTGAGTGCTAGATTTCTTTGGCGCCTGACCGGCGGACGGGCGAACCACGTCCCCGCTCCGGCGCACGCCACGATCGTCCATCGTCGGACATTCCTGGAACGGGGCCCTTCCGCCGCCCGGCACCACCTCGGACACTGCTCGAGGACGTCGGCGGCAGCTCACGATCCGGCGGCACCTCCCGACCGGAGCTCTGCCGCGGGGGCCGCTCCTGTTGACCGCATCCCATGGTGAGGAGACGTCAGTCATGACCTCTACCCCGGCCGGCACCCCCGGTGACAATTCTGCCCAGGACGGCACGGACCCGCGTCCGGCCGCGCCCGCCGGGACCGCCCCGGAGCAGGCGGAGTCCCCGTTCGAGCAGTTCTCCAACGCACCCGAGGAGCAGGGCCTCTACCACCCGGACGAGGAGAAGGACGCGTGCGGCCTCGCCGTGGTCGCAACCCTCAACGGCGCCCCGAACCACGAGATCGTCGACGCCGCGCTGACGGCCCTGCGCAACCTGGAGCACCGCGGCGCCGTGGGCGGCGACGAGGGCACCGGTGACGGCGCCGGGCTGCTCACCCAGTTGCCGGACGCCTTCTTCCGCGCCGTGCTGGACTTCGAGCTGCCGCCCCTGGGCGGCTACGCCGTGGGCACCGCGTTCCTCCCGCACGGCGGGGCGGACGCCGAGCGGATCCAGGGCGCCCTCGAGGAGCTCGCGCGCTCCGAGGAGCTGGAGGTCCTCGGCTGGCGGCCCGTCCCGGTGGCCGAGTCCGTGGTGGGCCGGTCCGCGCTGGAGGTCATGCCGTACTTCGTGCAGCTCTTCGTGGCCGAGACCACGCCGGACCCCGAGGACGAGGCGGCCCGGCGGCGCCTGGACCAGAAGGCGTTCCGGCTCCGCAAGCGGGCCCAGAACCGGTCCGGCGTCTATTTCCCCTCGCTGTCCTCGCGCACGATCGTCTACAAGGGCATGCTGACCACCCAGCAGCTCGAGCCGTTCTACCCGGACCTGTCCGACGACCGCTTCACCACCGAGCTCGCGATCGTGCACTCCCGGTTCTCCACCAACACCTTCCCCTCGTGGCCGCTCGCCCAGCCCATGCGCACCCTCGCCCACAACGGCGAGATCAACACTGTCAAGGGCAACCGGAACTGGATGCGCGCCCGCCAGTCGCAGCTGAAGTCCCCCCTGCTCGGCCGCAACCCCGAGGAGCTGTTCCCGATCTGCTCGGAGGGCGCGTCCGACTCGCAGTCCCTGGACGAGGTCGCCGAGCTGCTCGTGCTCTCGGGCCGGCCCGCCACCCAGGCCATGATGATGATGATCCCGGAGGCCTGGGAGAACCACGAGACCATGGACCCCGCCCGCAAGGCGTTCTACCGCTACCACGCCTCCTTCATGGAGCCGTGGGACGGCCCGGCCGCGGTGGCCTTCACCGACGGCGTGCAGGTCGGGTCGTTGCTGGACCGCAACGGCCTGCGCCCCGGCCGGTTCTGGGTCACGGACGACGGCCTGGTCGTCTTCGCCTCGGAGGTCGGCGTCGTCGACATCGGGGACCGCAAGATCGTGCGCAAGGGCCGCGTGTCCCCGGGCACGATGTTCCTCGTGGACACCGCCCGCGGGCGGATCATCGAGGACGCCGAGATCAAGGCCGAGATCGCCTCCGCCGCGCCGTGGGAGGAGTGGGCCGACGGCAACATCATCGACGTCCGCGACCTGCCCGAGCGCGAGCACATGATCCACCCCCGCTCCTCCATCACCCTGCGCCAGAAGACCTTCGGGTACACGCAGGAGGAGCTGAAGATGATCGTCGGGCCCATGGCGGCCAAGGGCGCCGAGCCCATCTACGCCATGGGCACCGACACCCCGATCGCCGTGCTCTCGGAGAAGTCCCGCACGCTGTTCGACTACTTCGTGCAGTCCTTCGCGCAGGTCACCAACCCGCCGCTGGACGCGATCCGCGAGGAGCTGGTCACCAGCCTGCGCGGGTCCGTCGGGCCGACCGGCAACCTGCTGACCACCGAGCGGGTGCGCACCCGCCAGATCGTCGTGGACTTCCCGGTGCTCGACAACGACCAGCTCGACCAGTTCCTGCACCTCGAGGGCGAGGACGGGATGCCCGCGGCCCTCAAGGTGCGGGGCCTGTACCGGCCCGACGGCGGGGCCGAGTCCCTGCGCGCCCGGATCGCCGAGATCTGCGAGAAGGTCTCCGCGGCCGTGGCCCGCGGCGTGGAGTACGTCATCGTCTCGGACCGCGACTCCAACGGCGCGTGGGCCCCGATCCCGTCGCTGCTGCTGACCTCCGCGGTGCACCACCACCTCCTGCGCTCGGCGACCCGCACCAAGGTCGGGCTGATCGTGGAGGCGGGGGACGTCCGCGAGGTCCACCACGTGGCGCTGCTCATCGGCTACGGTGCGTCGGCCGTGAACCCGTACCTGGCGATGGAGTCCGCGGAGGAGCTGGTCCGCTCGGGCGACCTCACCGGGATCACCACCGAGCACGCGGTCCACAACCTGATCAAGGCCCTGGGCAAGGGCGTGCAGAAGATCATGTCCAAGATGGGCATCTCCACGGTGTCCTCCTACTGCGGCGCCCAGGTGTTCGAGGCGCTCGGCCTCTCGCGGGAGCTCGTGGACGACTACTTCACCGGCACCCACACGCAGATCGGCGGCATCGGCCTCGACGTCATCGCCGAGGAGACCGCCTCCCGCCACCGCCGGGCCTATCCGGAGGACGGCGTGACCGAGCCCTACCGGGACCTCGAGACCGGCGGCGAGTACGACTGGCGCCGGGACGGCCCGCCGCACCTGTTCAACCCGCAGACGGTGTTCCGGCTCCAGCACGCCACCCGCAGCGGCCGGTACGACGTCTTCAAGTCCTACACGAAGCTCGTGGACGACCAGACGAAGAAGCTGCTGACCCTGCGCGGGCTGCTCGGCTTCTCCTCCGAGCGCAAGCCGGTGCCCCTGGAAGAGGTCGAGCCCGTCAGCTCGATCGTCAAGCGCTTCCAGACCGGCGCGATGAGCTACGGCTCCATCTCCCAGGAGGCGCACGAGACGCTGGCGATCGCCATGAACCGGCTCGGTGCGAAGTCCAACACCGGTGAGGGCGGCGAGGACGTCGACCGGCTGCTCGACCCGCAGCGGCGCTCGGCGATCAAGCAGGTGGCCTCCGGACGCTTCGGCGTCACGAGCCTGTACCTCACCAACGCCGAGGACATCCAGATCAAGATGGCCCAGGGCGCCAAGCCCGGTGAGGGCGGCCAGCTCATGGCCCAGAAGCTGTACCCCTGGATCGCACGGACCCGCCACTCCACCCCCGGGGTGTCGCTGATCTCGCCACCGCCGCACCACGACATCTACTCGATCGAGGATCTGGCGCAGCTGATCTACGACCTCAAGCGCTCCAACCCGCAGGCCCGGGTGCACGTCAAGCTGGTCTCCGAGATCGGCATCGGCACCGTGGCCTCCGGCGTCACCAAGGCCAAGGCCGACGTGGTGCTCGTCTCCGGGCACGACGGCGGCACCGGCGCGGCCCCGCTGAACTCCCTCAAGCACGCCGGTGCCCCGTGGGAGCTCGGCCTCGCCGAGACGCAGCAGACGCTGATGCTCAACGGGCTGCGGGACCGCGTGGTCGTCCAGGCGGACGGGCAGATGAAGACCGGCCGTGACGTGATCGTCGCCGCGCTGCTCGGGGCGGAGGAGTTCGGCTTCGCCACGGCCCCGCTGATCGTCGAGGGCTGCATCATGATGCGCAAGTGCCACCTCGACACCTGCCCCGTGGGCGTGGCCACCCAGAACCCGGAGCTGCGCCGGCGGTTCACGGGCAAGGCCGAGCACGTGGTGAACTTCTTCGAGTTCATCGCCGAGGAGGTCCGGGAGTACCTGGCCCAGCTCGGCTTCCGCTCGATCGAGGAGGCCGTCGGGCACGCCGAGGTCCTCGAGACCAAGGACGCCATCGACCACTGGAAGGCGCACGGGCTCGACCTCTCGCCGGTCCTGCACTCCACGGTGCTCGAGCACCGTGGAGCGGCGGTGCGCAACATGCGCGGCCAGGACCACGAGCTGGAGAAGCACTTCGACAACGAGCTGATCCGGCTCTCCCGGGCCGCCCTGGAGAAGCGGGAGCCCGTGCGGATCCAGCAGCCCATCATCAACACGGACCGTGCGGTCGGCACGATGCTCGGCCACGTGGTGACGAGGACGTTCGGCACCGACGTCCTCGCGCACGACACCATCGACGTGACGCTCACGGGCCAGGCCGGGCAGTCCCTCGGCGCGTTCCTCCCGCAGGGCATCACCCTGCGGCTCGAGGGCGACGCCAACGACTACAGCGGCAAGGGTCTCTCCGGCGGGCGGATCATCGTGCGTCCCGAGCGGGACGCGGTGTTCGAGGCCTCCGAGAACGTCATCGCGGGCAACGTGATCGGCTACGGCGCCACAGGCGGGGAGATCTTCCTGCGCGGCACCGTGGGCGAGCGGTTCCTGGTGCGCAACTCGGGCGCCACCGCGGTGGTCGAGGGCATCGGCGACCACGGCTGCGAGTACATGACCGGCGGCACCGCCCTGGTGCTCGGCCGGACCGGGCGCAACTTCGGTGCCGGCATGTCCGGCGGCGTCGCCTACGTCATCGACCTCGCCGAGACCTCGGTCAACAAGCAGGCGCGCGACAGCGGCGAGCTGAAGCTGCTGCCGCTGGACGAGGCGGACGCCGAGACCGTGCTGGCGCTCATCACGAAGCACGGCGAGGAGACCGGCTCCGAGCTCGCGGACCGGCTCCTGGCCGACCCCGTGGCCACGCTCGGGCGTTTCACCAAGGTCCTGCCGCGGGAGTACGCCGCCGTGCAGGGCATCCGCGAAGAGGCCCGGACCCAGGGGCAGGACCCCGACGGCGACGAGGCCTGGCACAAGATCCTGGAGGTGACGACCCGTGGCTGATCCGCGCGGTTTCATGAAGGTGACCGAGCGCGTCGACCGCCCCAAACGGCCGGTGCCCGTCCGGATCATGGACTGGAAGGAGGTCCAGGAGGCCCAGGACCGGGGGGTCCTGCAGAAGCAGGCCGGCCGGTGCATGGACTGCGGGATCCCCTTCTGCCACGAGGGCTGCCCCCTCGGCAACCTGATCCCGGAGTGGAACGACCTCGTGTGGCGGGGCCTCGACGCCGAGGCGGTCGAGCGCATGCACGCCACCAACAACTTCCCGGAGTTCACCGGGCGGGTCTGCCCGGCGCCGTGCGAGTCCTCGTGCGTGCTCGGCATCAACCAGCCCGCGGTGACCATCAAGCAGATCGAGTACTCGATCGGCGAGATGGGCTTCGACGAGGGGGTCGTCAAGCCGTTCGTCCCGCAGCGCCTGGTCGGCAAGACCGTGGCGGTCGTGGGCTCCGGGCCCGGCGGCCTGGCGGTGGCCCAGCAGCTGACCCAGGCCGGGTTCACGGTGGCGGTCTACGAGCGCGACGACCGGATCGGAGGGCTGCTGCGCTACGGCATCCCCGACTTCAAGATGGAGAAGGAGGTCCTCGACCGGCGCCTCGACGTGATGCGCGCCGAGGGCACCCGGTTCCGCCCGGGGGTGGAGATCGGCAAGGACATCACCTGGGACCAGCTCAAGCGCCGCTACGACGCCGTGGTGGTCGCCACCGGAGCCACGCGCCCGCGGGACCTGCAGATCCCGGGCCGGGACCTCGACGGCGTCCACTTCGCGATGGACTACCTGGTGCAGGGCAACCGCGTGGTGGCCGGCGACGAGGTCGAGGACCAGATCTCCGCCGAGGGCCGGCACGTCATCGTCCTGGGCGGCGGCGACACCGGCTCGGACTGCATCGGGACCGCCAACCGCCAGGGCGCGGCGTCGATCACGTCCCTGGCGATCGGGCGCAAGCCGGCCACGGACCGCTCCGACGCCGACCCGTGGCCCATGATGCCCAAGGTCTTCGAGGTCTCGAGCTCCCACGAGGAGGGCGGCGACCGCACCTACATGGCCTCCACCGTGGAGTTCGTGGGCGAGGACGGGAAGCTCACCGGGCTGAAGGTCGCCGAGACCGAGTACCTGCCCGACGGCCGGCGCGCACCGAAGGGCGGCACCGAGCGGGTGATCCCGGCCGACCTGGTCTTCCTGGCGCTCGGCTTCACCGGCACCGAGTCCGAGGACATCACCGAGCAGATCGGCGCCGAGCTGGACGGCCGGACCAACCTGGCCCGTGACGACCGGTACATGACCAACGTGGAGGGCGTGTTCGCGTGCGGCGACGCCGGCCGCGGCCAGTCCCTGGTCGTCTGGGCGATCGCCGAGGGCCGCGCCTGCGCGGCCGCCGTCGAACGGTTCCTCATGGGCTCGACCCGTCTGCCGGAGCCCGTGGCCCCGACCGACCGGGCGATCGACCTCGCCCTGTAGGCCGGCACCACGGCACCACGGCACCACGGCACCACGGCACCACGGCACCACGGCGCGGGCCGCCCCCGGTCCACCGGGGCGGCCCGCGCCGTCGCACGTCCGGGGCGGGGAGGCGACCCGCCGCCTCGACACCGGCGACGGCGTTGATAGGCTGGGGACGACCTCCCGCCCCGGGGCGGACATCCAGGCAGTGCGGCCGGGAGCTGCGTCGTGCCCTGCACGACGGAGCCCCGGCCGCGGTGCTGTGCACGTCCTCCCCGGTGGCACCCCTCGACCCAAGGCGGCACACATGCGACGAGCGAAGATCGTGGCCACGATCGGTCCGGCCATCTCCTCCTACGAGAACCTCTCCCAGGCGATCCGGTCCGGCATGAACGTGGCCCGGCTCAACATGAGCCACGGCGACCACTCCGTGCACGACACCTCCTACGAGAACCTGCGGCGCGCCTCGGGCGACCTCGGGCGGACGGTCGCGATCCTCGCCGACCTCCAGGGACCGAAGATCCGGCTCGGCCGCTTCGCGGACGGCCCGCACGAGCTGCTCCCCGGCGACGAGTTCTCCATCACCGTCGACGACGTCGAGGGCACGCGCAGCCTGTCCTCCACCACGCACAAGGGCCTGCCGGGCGACGTCAACGTGGGCGACCCGCTGCTCATCGACGACGGCCGGGTGGCCCTGCGCGCCACCGCCGTCTCGGACACCACGGTCACCACCGAGGTGGTGGTGGGCGGGCCGGTGTCCAACAACAAGGGCATCAACCTGCCCGGGGTGGCCGTGAACGTCCCGGCGCTGTCGGAGAAGGACGAGGAGGACCTGCGCTGGGCGTTGCGCCGCGGCGTGGACCTGATCGCGTTGTCCTTCGTGCGCGATGCGAAGGACATCGTGCGGGTGCACGAGATCATGGACGAGGAGGGCCGGCGGCTGCCGGTGATCGCCAAGATCGAGAAGCCGCAGGCGGTGGACTCCCTGCACGAGATCATCGACGCGTTCGACGGCATCATGGTGGCCCGAGGGGACCTGGGCGTGGAGCTGCCGCTGGAGCAGGTGCCGATCGTGCAGAAGCGCGCCATCGAGCTCGCCCGTCGCTGGGCCAAGCCGGTGATCGTCGCCACCCAGGTGCTGGAGTCGATGATCGACAGCCCGCGCCCCACCCGGGCCGAGGCCTCCGACTGCGCCAACGCGGTGCTCGACGGCGCGGACGCGGTGATGCTCTCCGGGGAGACCTCGGTGGGCAAGTACCCGATCGAGACCATCGAGACCATGGCCCGGATCATCGAGGCCATCGAGTCCCAGGCGCTCGAGCGCGTTCCCGCCCTCGGCACGGAGCCGCGCACCCGCGGTGGTGCGGTGACCCGGGCGGCGGTGACCATCGCCCGGCAGCTCGACGTCAGCTACCTCTGCACGTTCACCCAGTCCGGGGACTCCGCCCGCCGGCTGTCACGGCTGCGCCCGGCCCACCCGATCCTGGCCTTCACCCCGGAGCCCCTGGTCACGGCGCTGATGTCCCTGCTGTGGGGCGTGCAGCCCATCCACGTGGCGAAGGTGGACCACACGGACGAGATGACCCGGCAGGTCGACCTCCACCTGCAGGAGCAGGGCCTGGCCGGCAAGGACGACCTCGTGGTGATCTGCGCCGGCTCGCCCCCCGGGGTCGCCGGCACCACCAACCTCGTCAAGGTCCACCGTGTGGGCGACGTCGCCGACGCCGGCGAGCTCATCGGCCAGCAGGGCCGGCGCGAGCGCGTGGGACCGTGGCGGGAGTCCTGACCGGCCCCGCGGGCATGACCCCCGAGGAGCACTCCCGGGACCTGCGCGAGCACGGCGTCCCCGAGGAGCTGCACTCCGCCTTCCCCGGCCACGGGATGGGCGGTCTCGCCCGGGCGATGGGCATCCGGTTCACGGAGCTCACGCCCGGGCGGTCGGTCGCCACGATGCCGGTCGAGCCGAACACCCAGCCGGGCGGGATCCTGCACGGGGGAGCGCACTGCGTCCTGGCGGAGACGCTCGCCTCGACGGCGGCGAGCGTGCACGCCGGGCCGGGCCGGTACGCGGTGGGCGTCGACGTCAACGCGACGCACCAGCGCGGCGTGGCCTCCGGGACGGTCACCGGCACGTGCACGGCGCTGCACCTCGGAGCCACGCTCACCGTCCACGAGGTCGTGATGACCGACGACCGGGGGAGGCGGCTGTCCACGGCCCGGGTCACGAACCTGGTGCGGGAGCGGGGTCCCGCAGACTGAGGGCACGAGGTGGGACGAGAAGACCCCGGACCGTCGGTCCGGGGTGCTGGTGCCCAAGGTGGGACTCGAACCCACACTCCAGTGGAACCGCATTTTGAGTGCGGCGCGTCTGCCAATTCCGCCACTTGGGCCCGCGGTCGCGGTCCGCGCCGCCTCGGGAGGGCGGCTCCTGCGCTCGACCACTCTACAACAGTTATAGGCTGGTGCTGATCGGACCCAACGCGCGGCGCCGGGCACTCGGGCGCCGCCGGACCCGCTGCCCGCGCGGCGCGGGCAACGACGCACCAGCAGCCAAGGAGTCAGCGTGACGGAGCAGCCGAACCCCTCCCCGGCCGAGGATCCCGAGGCCCGGGACGACCTGCCCGCCGGGGCCGCGGAGAGCGACCTGCGCCCGGCACGCCGGGTGGTGGTCGCCGAGGACGAGACCCTGATCCGCCTGGACATCGTGGAGATGCTCCGGGACGCCGGCTACGAGGTCGTCGCGGAGGCCGACAACGGCCAGCGCGCGGTCGAGCTCGCCCGCGAGCACCGCCCCGACCTCGTGCTCATGGACGTGAAGATGCCCGTCCTGGACGGGATCACGGCGGCAGAGCAGATCGCCTCGGACCGGATCGCCCCGGTGGTCCTGCTCACGGCCTTCAGCCAGCGTGAGCTCGTGGAGCGGGCCCGCGAGGCGGGGGCCATGGCGTACGTGGTCAAGCCGTTCACGGTGGACGACCTCGTGCCCGCGATCGAGATCGCGATCTCCCGTGCCGAGGAGATCGCCGCGCTCGAGCGCGAGGTCTCGGACATGAAGGAGCAGTTTGCGACCCGCAAGCTCGTGGAGCGCGCGAAGTCGCTGCTGACCACCAAGATGGGCCTCACCGAGCCCGAGGCGTTCCGCTGGATCCAGAAGACCTCGATGGACCGCCGGCTGTCCATGCGGGAGGTCGCCGAGGCCATCATCAACCAGGTCGCCTGAGCGCACCGGCCGACCGCACCGGCTGCCCCACCGGGGCCCGAGGGACCGCCCGCCCCCGGGCCCGCCCGGGCCCTAGGATGGTTCCGTGAGTGAAACGACGCAGCAGACGCAGACCGACACGAGCCCCGAGACCGCCGTCCGCACGGTGACCGTCGGGACCGACACCGACGACCCCGTCGACGTCGAGATCCCCCGCCCGGTCTCCCGGCCCGACCGGAAGCTGCTGCTGGTCGACGGCCACTCCCTGGCCTTCCGCGCGTTCTTCGCGCTGTCCCGCGCCGCGGAGTACGGCGGCGGGCCGGCGTTCGTCACCTCCGACGGCCGGCACACCGAGGCCGTCTACGGCTTCGTGAACACGCTCGTGAAGCTGGTGCGGGAGCAGAAGCCCACGCACCTGGTGGTCTCCTTCGACCTCGAGGGCCCCACCCTGCGCTCCCAGGAGTACGAGGAGTACAAGGGCGGGCGGGACGAGACGCCCGAGGAGTTCCACGGGCAGGTCCCGCAGATCCGCCGGATCCTCGACGCCCTGGGCGTGCCCGTGGTCACCGCCGAGGGCCACGAGGCCGACGACGTCCTGGCCACCCTCGCCCGCCGCGGCGCCGAGCAGGACTACGAGGTGCTCGTCTTCTCTGGGGACCGGGACGCCTTCCAGATGATCGACGAGCACGTCACGGTCGTCTACCCCGGGCGCACCCCGTCCGACCTCAAGCACATGGACGCCGCCGCCGTGGTGGAGAAGTACAAGGTGCCGCCCCAGCACTATCCCGACCTCGCGGCACTGACCGGCGAGCAGGCCGACAACCTCCCGGGGATTCCGGGCGTGGGCGCGGGGTTCGCGGCCAAGTGGATCCTCGCCTACGGCGGCGTCGACACCATCCTGGCGCACGCGGACCGCGTCAAGGGCAAGAAGGGCGAGGCGCTGCGCGAGCACCGCGAGGCGGTCGAGCGCAACCGGCGGCTCAACCGCCTGGTCACCGATCTCGGGCTCGGGATCGACCTCGCCGACGCCGGTCTGCCCGTGCCCGACGCCCAGGCGGTGGGGGAGGTCTTCGACGACCTCGAGTTCGGCGACGGCCTGCGCAACCGGCTCTTCGACGCCTTCGGTCGCCCCGCGGACGAGGCCGCGCCGAGGGCCGACCTCGGCCTCGGCGACGTCGAGCGTCCCGGCACGGCCGAGGAGCTCGAGCGGTGGCTGGCCGGCGGGCAGGGCCCCGTGGTGCTGCACGCGCTGCACCGCGACGACGACCCCGTGCTCCCGGGCGCCCGCGAGCTCTCCGGCGCGGTCCTCGCCCGGGGCGGCCACCAGCCGTCCGCGCTGTTCCTGGACCTCGCGGCCGCGGACTCCGCCCTGGAGTCCGCCCTCGCCCGCTGGCTGGCCGACGCGGACCGGCCCAAGATCGTGGACGGGCTGAAGGACGTCTGGAAGTCCCTCGCGGTGCGCGGCCTGCCTCTGGCCGGGGTCGTGGACGACCCCCAGCTCTCGGCCTACCTGCTGCAGCCGGCGCGGCGCAGCTACGAGCTCCCCGCCCTCCTGGAGGACCGGCTGGGCCTGGCCGTGGCGCCCGTCGCGGACGGGTCCGCCGCGGAGGGTCAGCAGCAGCTCGCCCTGGACGACGGGCCCTGGCCGGCCCCCGCGGTGCTGCGGCGGGAGGCCGAGCTGGCGGTCGCGACCGTCCAGCTCTCCGAGCACCTGCTGGAGAAGCTGGCCGAGACGCACCAGACCGCCCTGCTCACGGACCTGGAGCTGCCCCTGGTCGTGGTGCTGGGCCGGATGGAGCTCGCCGGGATCGCCGTGGACCCCGAGGGGGTCCAGGTCCTGCTCGACGACTTCGCCCGGGTGATCGAGCAGGCACAGCAGGAGGCGCACGCCCAGATCGCGGAGCCCGTGAACCTCGGCTCCACCAAGCAGCTGCAGCAGGTGATGTTCGAGGAGCTGGGGCTGCCGAAGACCAAGAAGATCAAGTCCGGCTTCACCACCGACGCCGACGCCGTGGCGGAGCTGCTCACCCGCACCGACCCGGACTCCAGGGGGCACCGCTTCCTCGCCGGCCTGCTGGCCTACCGGGACGCCAACAAGCTCCGCCAGACCGTCGAGGGCCTGCAGAAGGCCATCGCCGAGGACGCCCGCGTGCACACCACCTACATGCAGAACGTCGCCGCGACCGGCCGGCTGTCCTCGACCAACCCGAACCTGCAGAACATCCCGGTGCGCACCGAGGAGGGCCGCCGCATCCGCGGGCTGTTCGTGGTCGGGCGCCCGGAGGACGGGCGGGCGTACGAGCAGCTGCTGACCGCCGACTACTCCCAGATCGAGATGCGCATCATGGCGCACCTGTCCGGGGACGAGGCGCTGATCGAGGCGTTCCGCAGCGGCGAGGACCTGCACCGCTTCGTCGGCTCGAAGATCTTCGGCGTGGCCCCGGAGGAGGTCAGCGCGCCCATGCGCTCCAAGGTCAAGGCCATGAGCTACGGGCTGGTCTACGGGCTGAGCTCCTTCGGGCTCTCCAAGCAGCTGCGGATCCCCGTGGACGAGGCCCGCACCCTGATGAGCGACTACTTCACCCGGTTCGGGGCGGTGCGCGACTACCTGCGCGGCGTCGTGGAGCAGGCCCGCGAGGACGGCTACACGGCCACGATCGACGGCCGCCGCCGGTACCTCCCGGACCTCTCCAGCGACAACCGGCAGCTGCGCTCCATGGCCGAGCGCGCCGCCCTCAACGCCCCCATCCAGGGCTCGGCCGCGGACATCATCAAGAAGGCGATGCTCGGCGTGGACCGGCGCTTCGCCGACGAGGGGCTCGGCTCGCGGATGCTCCTGCAGGTCCACGACGAGCTCGTGGTGGAGGTCGTCCGCGGGGAGCGCGAGACCGTGGATCAGGTGCTGCGCGAGGAGATGGGCGCCGCGGCCGAGCTGTCCGTGCCGCTGGAGGTCAACGTCGGCGCGGGCCGCTCCTGGCACGAGGCGGCCCACTGACCGGCCGGACCGGCGCCCCGGCCGGCACGCCTCCCGACCCCACCGCGAACGAGGAACCCACCATGGACCCCCAGCACGACGCTCCGACGCCACCGTCCACCCCCGGCACCGTGACCGAGTCCTACTCGGCCGGCGGGCACGACTACACCTTCGCGGAGTTCGGGGTGGGCCCCGGGGGCGTCGCGGCCAACCCGGCCGCCGTGGAGTGGGTGCGGGCGATCCGCCAGGGCTTCCACCAGGCGGAGCCGACCGACGAGACCCTCGAGCGCACCCTGTCCTGGATGCACGCCGAGCGGGTGCGGCTGCGGGCGGCGTACCCCCACGCCGTGCCGGAGGCCGCGCTGCCCACCCGGCGGCCCGTGGCGACGTTCACGTCCTGGGCGGGCTCGCTCAACGCCGGCCGCGGCCGGCTGCTGCGCGCCCGGCTCATCTCCGAGGTCACCGTCCGGCCCACGCACAGCCGCCGCGGGCTGCTGCGCCGGCTCATGACGGGGGAGCTCGACCGCGCCCGGCGGGACGGCTACCCCGTGGCGCTGCTGACCGCGACCGAGGCCACCATCTACGGCCGGTTCGGCTTCGGCGCGGCCACGTTCAACCGCGAGGTCACCGTGGACGCCACCACCCGCCTGGAGCTCAAGGCGCCCACCGTGGGCAGCGTGGAGATGGCCGACGGCGAGGCGGTGCGCCAGCTCGCCCCTGTGCTCTTCCAGCGCTTCCACGAGAGCTCGCACGGATCGGTGAGCCGGGTGGCCTACCACTGGCCCGAGTACACGGGGGAGTACGCCATCACCCCGCAGAAGGCGGACCCCGAGGTGCGCTGCGCGGTGCACTACGACGACGCCATGCGACCGGACGGCTACGTGACCTACCGGTTCGAGCCCAACACCTCCTACCCCCTCACCCTGACGGTGCTCGACCTCGTGGGCGCCTCCCCGGACGTGTCGATCGCCCTGTGGGAGTTCGTGACCTCCCTGGACCTCGTGGACCAGGTCAGCTTCGGCCGCGCCCCCGTCGAGGACCCGCTGGTGTGGTCGATGGCGGACCGCGCCAAGTACCGGGTCACCGCGGAGTCCGACAAGGTGTGGGTGCGGGTCCTGGACCCCGCCGCCGCGCTGGAGGCCCGCCCGTACACCTTCCGCGGGCGGATCGTGATCTCCCTCGTGGACTCGATGGGATACGCCGACGGCCTCTGGGCGCTGGACACCACCGGCACCGCGCCCGTGGTCGAGCGCCTGCGCGACCGGCCCCGCACCGCCGACGACGACGCCGGGCGCTCGGTCCCCGCGGTGGAGCTGCCCGACGGGGCCGACGTGGCGATGCGGGTGGACGTGCTCGGGTCCCTGTACCTCGGGGCGGTGAAGGCGAGCACCCTCGCGCAGGCCGGGCTGATCGTGGCCCGTGACGAGGCCGCGCTGCGGGACCTGCAGGACTTCATGGAAACCCCGACCGCCCCGTACGGCGTCACGCAGTTCTGAGCCGGGGCGGCGCGGCGGGTCGCGTGTTGCGCCCGTTTTCCTCCGTCCGTAGACTGACCCGGTGCGTGCTCTGCACGTGCCCTGTCCAGCAATCCTTCGGAACGGCCGCGGTCCGGCCGGACAATCTCCGTTCCGACTGATCACAAACTATCCACATCGGAGCCCCTACTACATGACCACCACCACCCCGCAGGTTGCCGTCAACGACATCGGGTCCGCCGAGGACTTCCTCGCCGCTGTCGACGCGACCATCAAGTACTTCAACGACGGCGACCTCGTCGAGGGCACCGTCGTCAAGGTCGACCGCGACGAGGTCCTTCTCGACATCGGCTACAAGACCGAGGGCGTCATCCCGTCCCGCGAGCTGTCCATCAAGCACGATGTCGACCCGGACGAGGTCGTGACCGTGGGTGATGAGGTCGAGGCCCTGGTCCTCACCAAGGAGGACAAGGAAGGTCGCCTGATCCTGTCCAAGAAGCGGGCTCAGTACGAGCGCGCCTGGGGCGACATCGAGAAGATCAAGGAGGACGACGGGGTCGTCACCGGCACCGTCATCGAGGTCGTCAAGGGTGGTCTCATCCTCGACATCGGCCTGCGCGGCTTCCTCCCTGCCTCCCTCGTGGAGATGCGCCGCGTGCGCGACCTCGCGCCGTACATCGGCCAGCAGATCGAGGCGAAGATCATCGAGCTGGACAAGAACCGCAACAACGTGGTCCTGTCCCGCCGTGCGTGGCTCGAGCAGACCCAGTCCGAGGTCCGCTCCAACTTCCTGCACAAGCTCGAGAAGGGCCAGGTCCGCACGGGCACGGTCTCCTCCATCGTCAACTTCGGCGCCTTCGTGGACCTGGGCGGCGTGGACGGCCTCGTGCACGTCTCCGAGCTGTCCTGGAAGCACATCGACCACCCCTCCGAGGTCGTGGAGGTCGGCCAGGAGGTCACCGTCGAGGTCCTGGACGTCGACATGGACCGCGAGCGCGTCTCCCTGTCGCTGAAGGCGACCCAGGAGGACCCGTGGCAGCTGTTCGCCCGCACCCACGCCCTCGGGCAGGTCGTGCCGGGCAAGGTCACCAAGCTCGTCCCCTTCGGTGCGTTCGTGCGCGTAGAGGACGGCATCGAGGGCCTGGTGCACATCTCCGAGCTGGCCCAGCGCCACGTGGACATGGCCGAGCAGGTCGTCTCCGTGGGCGACGAGCTGTTCGTCAAGGTCATCGACATCGACCTGGACCGCCGCCGCATCTCGCTGTCGCTCAAGCAGGCCAACGAGGGCGTGGACTCGGACTCCACCGAGTTCGACCCCGCCCAGTACGGCATGGCCGCCGAGTACGACGACCAGGGCAACTACAAGTACCCCGAGGGCTTCGATCCCGAGACCAACGAGTGGATCGAGGGCTACGAGACCCAGCGCGCCGCCTGGGAGCAGCAGTACGCCGACGCCCAGTCGCGCTGGGAGGCGCACAAGGAGCAGGTCCGGAAGTCGATCGCCGAGGACGCCGAGGCCGCCGCCGGCGGTACGACGAGCTCCTCGTCCTCCCCTTCCTCGTCGACGTCCTCCTCGTCCGCGCCGGCCCCGACCAGCTACTCCTCCGAGGCTCCGGCCGCCGACTCCGGCACCCTGGCCTCCGACGAGGCCCTGGCCGCTCTGCGCGAGAAGCTGACCGGCGCCTGAGCCACCGGCACCGCCAGGCCGTTCCGCACGGCACCGACGACGGCCCCCGCCCCTTCCCGGGCGGGGGCCGTCGCCGTGCGCCGCCCGCTGCGCCCAGCGGCGCCCCGCGGATCGGGCCGGGCGCGTGCGGAGCGGGAGGGTGCGGCCCCGGTCAGCCCCGCGCGGTGACGGGGATGTCGACCCAGTCCACGCCGGCGGGGCGCAGCTCCCCGGCGCCGGAGGTCAGCGAGGCCACGCGGGAGTGCAGCGCGGCGACGGCCGCGTCGTCGTCGGGCAGGGCCAGGCCCAGCTCCGCGCCGGCCGCCCCGTAGGCGGTGTCCAGGACCGTGGTCCCGGCCGAGCGCAGCTCGTTCTCGATCCGGCCCGCCTCGGCGTGGGAGGCGGGGAGCCGGTAGAGCCGCTGCCGCCGGCGGACCACCAGGGACGCGTCGTCGAGGGCCTGGGACACGGCGTCGGAGTAGGCGCGGACCAGTCCGCCGGCGCCGAGCAGGGTGCCTCCGAACCAGCGGACCACCACGGCGCTCACGTCCGAGAGGTCCGTGACGTCGTGGCCTGACGGGTCCGTGGCGGTGCGCCTCAGCACGAGGGCCTCGAGCATCGGCAGTCCCGCGGTGCCGGCGGGCTCGCCGTCGTCCGAGGAGCGCTGCACGTCCCGGTCGGGGCCCAGGACGAACGCCGAGCAGTGGTGGCGGGCGTCGTGGAAGCCGCGCCGCAGCTCCTCGACCAGGGCCCGGGCCTCGGCCTCCGTGGAGGCCCGCCGCAGCACCGCCAGGAAGCGCGACCGCTTGATCTCCAGCTCGGCCACCGCCTCCGTGCCCGTGGCGAGCGTCGTGTACCGGGTGGCGCGGCTGAGCAGGGGGTCCGGGTCCATGCTCCCCACTCTAGGCCGGGCCCCCGCGCCCTCGACGTGACCGGGGCGGGGTGCTAGACAGGGGGGCATCCGCGACCGAGGGAGCAGACATGCGCATCGCCGACACCTCCGACCTCTGGTGGAAGCAGGCGGTCGTGTACTGCGTGGACGTCGAGCGGTTCCTGGACACGGACGGCAACGGCGTCGGCGACATCGCCGGGCTGGCCGAGCGGGTGGACTACCTGGCGGAGCTGGGTGTCACCTGCCTGTGGCTCATGCCGTTCTACCCCACGCCGAACCGGGACGACGGGTACGACATCACCGACTTCTACGGCGTCGACCAGCGGCTGGGCAGCTTCGGCGACCTCGTGGAGCTCGTCCGCACCGCCCAGGACCGCGGTCTGCGGGTCATCGCCGACCTGGTCGTCAACCACACCTCCGACCAGCACCCGTGGTTCCGGGCCGCCCGCTCGGGCACGGACAGCCCGTACCGGGACTACTACGTGTGGCGGGCGGACGAGCCGCCGGACACGTCCGAGAAGGCTGTGTTCCCCGACAAGGAGGGCGGAGTCTGGTCCCGGGACGAGATCACGGGGCACTGGTACCTGCACCGCTTCTACCGCCACCAGCCGGACCTCAACCTCAACCACCCCAAGGTGCGGGACGAGATCGCGAAGATCGTCGGATTCTGGCTGCACCTGGGCCTCGACGGCTTCCGCGTGGACGGGATCCCCCAGCTGCTCACCCTCGGGCAGGGCGACGACTTCGAGAACCAGGGCGGGTTCACCGACCCGCACGGGTTCCTGCGCTCGCTGCGCAAGTTCGCCAACCGCCGCAACGGCCGGGCGGCCCTGCTGGGCGAGGTCAACCTGCCCTACCAGCAACAGCTCGAGCTGTTCGGCACCGAGGACGGGGGCGAGCTCACCATGATCTTCGACTTCGTGGCCATGCAGGGCCTCTACCTCGCGCTGGCCCGCCAGGACGCCGGGCCGCTGGCGACCGCCCTGAAGAACCGGCCGCGCATCCCGCAGGACGCCCAGTGGGCCAACTTCGTGCGCAACCACGACGAGCTGACCCTCGACCAGCTCTCCGATTCCGAGCGCGAGGAGGTGTTCGCCGCCTTCGGGCCGGAGGAGCGCATGCAGGTCTACGGCCGTGGTCTCACGCGGCGCCTGCCGCCCATGCTGCAGGGCGACCAGCAGCGGATCCGGATGGTCTACTCGCTGCTCTTCTCGCTGCCGGGTACCCCGGTGCTGTACTACGGCGAGGAGATCGGCATGGGCGAGAACCTCGCCGCCGAGGGCCGGATGGCCGTGCGCACGCCCATGCAGTGGACCTCCGGGCGCAACGGGGGGTTCTCCTCGGCCGACGCCGAGGACCTCTCCGGTCCCGTCGTCGAGGGGGAGTTCGGGCCCGCGCACGTGAACGTGGCCGACGCCAAGCGGGACCCGGAGTCCCTGCTGCACTTCGTCACCGCCCTGGCCCGCCGCTACCGCGAGTGCGCCGAATTGGCCTGGGGGACCGCCGAGGTCCTGGAACAGCCGCGCCGGGAGGTGCTGGCCCACCGGTGCTCGTGGGAGGGCTCCGGCATCGTCGCGCTGCACAACCTCTCCGCGGAGCCCACCACGGTGCCCCTGAGACTGCCCGACGAGGAGGAGGGCACCGAGCTGCTGGACCTGCTGGAGAACGGGACGTGCACCCTCGACGCCGACTCCTCGGCGGAGCTGGCCCTGCAGGGCTACGGGTACCGCTGGCTTCGGGTGCGGCGGGCGCACGGGCCCGGCACCCTGCCGGACGTCATGACCACCGTGGCCGGCGCCGGGGAGCCGTGAGCGCCCCGCGGGGCCCGGCCGGGGCCGGCCGCTAGCATGGTCCCATGCTGTCCATCGGACTCACCGGCGGGATCGCCTCGGGCAAGTCCACGGTCTCCCGGCGGCTCATGGAGCTCGGGGCCACCGTGATAGACGCCGACGCGATCGCGCGGGCCCTGCAGGAGCCGGGCCGGCCCGGCCTCGAGGGGATCGTCGAAGAGTTCGGCCCCTCCGTGCTGACCCCGGACGGACGCCTGGACCGGGCCGCGCTCGGTGCCCGCGTGTTCGCGGACCCGGAGGCGCGGGCGCGGCTCAACGCGATCATCCACCCCCTCGTCCGCGCGGAGGCGGAACGGCTCGCGGCCGCGGCGGGACAGGACGCGGTCCTGGTCGAGGACATCCCCCTGCTCGTGGAGACCGGCCAGGACGGCCGCTTCGACCTCGTCCTCACCGTTCAGGCCCCGGCGGAGGAGCGCGTGCGGCGGATGGTCGAGGACCGCGGCATGACGGAGGCGGACGCCCGCGCCCGGATCGCCGCGCAGGCCACGGACAAGGACCGGGAGGCCGTCTCCAGCAGCGTACTGGTCAACGACGGCTCCGTGCAGCGGCTGCTCGACCGCGTGGACGCGTGGTGGGAGTGGCACGTGGAGCCGCGCCTGCCGGCCACGCCGCCCGCGGAATGAGCCTCCACCGCCGGACGACCACGCGGTAGGGTCGGAGCCACCGAAGCACACAACCGAGACACGGCGGCCGTCCGCTCGTCCGAGGCCGGGGGCAGCCGGGGAAGCACGGCGATGCTGAACAGACTGCACGACTCCCTGCGACTGCGGACCAGTCCCACCATCTTCTTCGGCTCAGCGCTGGTGATCGCCGCGTTCGTGGTCCTGACACTGGTGTTCACGGACTTCATGGACGCGGTCTTCGCGGACGGCTCCACCTGGGTCATCGAGCAGCTCGGCTGGTTCTACATCCTGGGCGTGACCGTCTTCCTGCTGTTCCTGGTCTACCTCATGGTCAGCCGCTTCGGGCAGGTCCGGCTCGGAACCGACGACGAACGGCCACGGCACACGAACCTGTCCTGGTTTTCGATGCTGTTCGCCGCGGGCATCGGCACGATCCTGATGTTCTGGGCCGTCGCCGAGCCGGTGAACCACTTCGCGAACCCGCCCCGGCAGGGCGTCGAGCCGTCCTCCATGGAGGCCGCCAGCGAGGCCATGGGCTTCACGCTCTACCACTTCGGGTTGCACACCTGGACGATCTTCGCCCTCCCGGCGCTGGCCTTCGGCTACTTCATGTACAAGCGCAACCTCCCGCCGCGGGTGAGCTCCATGTTCCAGCCGCTGCTGGGGGAGCGCATCCACGGGCCGATCGGGCGGCTCATCGACATCCTGGCCATCGTGGGCACCCTCTTCGGCGTGGCCGTCTCGATCGGGCTCGGCACCATGCAGATCAACAGCGGCCTGGCACGGCTCTTCGGCATCTCGGAGTCGGCGCTGTCGCAGATCCTCATCATCACGGCCGTGAGCCTCGTCGCCTCGGTCTCCGTGGCCCTCGGCCTCGACCGCGGCATCAAGCGGCTGTCCAACACCAACATCCTCATCGCGATCGGGCTGCTCGTCTTCATCCTGATCTCCGGGCCCACCGTGCTGATGCTCAAGGGCATGGTCGAGTCCGCCGGCACGTACCTGTCGATGCTCCCGGTGCTCGCCTTCTGGAACGACTCGCTCGCGGACACCGGGTGGCAGAGCGGCTGGACCGTCTTCTACTGGGCGTGGACCATCACCTGGTCCCCGTTCGTGGGCATCTTCATCGCCCGCATCTCCCGCGGCCGCACCATCCGCCAGTTCGTCTCCGGGGTGCTCGCGTTCCCCACGCTGTTCTCCGTCATCTGGTTCGGGATCTTCGGCATGGGCGTGTTCGACATCGAGCTCAACGGCGGGGGCGGGCTCGTGGAGGCGGTCGTCGACGAGGGGGACATACCCGGCGCGATGTTCGTCTTCCTCGAGAACTTCCCGTTCTCGACCGTCACCTCCGCCGTGGGCGTGCTCATCGTGGTGCTGTTCTTCATCACCTCCATCGACTCCGCGGCCCTGGTGATGGACACCATGGGCAGCGGCCACGAGGAGGAGTCCCCGGTGCACCAGCGCGTGTTCTGGGTCGTCGCCATTGGACTCATCGCGGCGATCCTGCTGACCGCCACCGGCGCCACCGGCCTCGCCGCGCTGCAGAACGTGGCGATCCTCATCGGCCTACCGTTCTTCGTGCTGGGATACCTGATGATCTACTCCCTGCTCCGGGCCCTGCGCGAGGACGCCGGGGAGGTGGGCGTCCTGCCCACCCGCCAGTGGCGCCGGGTGCTGCCGCCCGAGGAGTTCCACCGCCGCGCTTCCACCGGCACCGAGGTGGACGAGGAGATCGTGGTGGCCCCGGACTACGTGCACGGCTCGGAACCGGCCAACGCCCCGGCCATCGAGCACCCGGAGCAGCCCGACTACGTGCGGCAGTACCGCACGAGCACGGGTTCGCTCAAGCAGATCCGCGACGTCGAGTAGCCGCGCGGACCGAGCGGGCCCACCGGCGTCACCAGCCGGTCGGCCCGTCCCGTGGCACCCCGTGCGCGCTAGAATGGTGACCACCATCACAGTGGGCAACGGGGGACGTCATGGCGAGGAACAGGCAGAACACCAACCAGGACGGCGAGCAGCGGCACCGCATCCTCGACCGGCTCAACGCCATTGCGATGAGCGTCTACGGGCCCGGGGACCGAACGGCCCAGGCCCAGGCGGGCGAGCACATGAGCGAGGCCGCGGAGACGTGGTACCAGGAGGTCCAGGAGCATTTCTACGTGGAGAAGGACGAGCACGGCAACGAGTACCTCTACCACCGGGACGACTCCGGCGAGGGAACGAACACCGGCAGCTCGCGCAACTGACACGCACACAACAGGACGGGGAGTCTCATCGAGGCTCCCCGTCCTGCTGTCTTCGGCTTAGACGTCTACGACGACGACTCTCTGGCTGAGCACGGCGAACCAGTTCGGGCACCCGTCCCGCCACCCCGCCGGCGGGGTGGCGCCGACGAGGGTGGTGCTCGTGCGCGATCAGCCACTGGCTCCCGTCGTCGACGAACACCACCGTCGACCGGGTCCGGCCGGAGGAGGGGCTGCCGTCCACCGTGCCGTCCCAGACGAAGATCCCCGTCGCGATCGCCACCGGGCCGAACACGTCGATCTTGAGGTCGTCGAACCCGGCGTGGAGATCCTGCACGGCCGCGAACTGCTCGGCTTCCAGACGTGCGCTCGTCTCCGCGTCCTGGCGGTCCAATGGCTCCACGTCGTCGAACTTGCTGAACTTGGGGCCCTCCAAGTGGTAGCTCGCCAGCCGGTCGAGATCCCTGGTGATCGCCGCGTCCAGAATTTCATGGATCCGGGAGTCCACTGCCGCCTGCGACGACTCGAAGGTGTCGGCGATGATGTCCGTGTCCATGGGAGCCCCCTGCAGGTGCCGGTGATCGCGCCGGGGACTCGCACGCGGTGAGCCGCCCGGCCCTGGTGTCACCCACCATCGTCCTCCCGCCCGGCGACGGCACGGAAGATCACCGGAAAATGTCGCCGCGGATGTCGAGATCCCTCGTCCAGCTCCGTCTCCAGGGTGAACACGGCCACAATGGGCCGTATCTCAGCGAGGAGAACACCATGGCCAAGTACCTGCTGCTCAAGCACTACCGGGGCGCTCCGGCACCGGTCAACGACGTCCCGATGGACTGGTGGACGCCGGAGGAGGTGTCGGCGCACATGCAGTACATGAACGACTTCGCCGCGCGGCTGGAGGCGACCGGCGAGTTCGTCGACGCGCAGGCGCTGTCCCCGGAGGGCACGTTCGTCCGCCACGACGGCGAGGGGCGGCCGCCGGTCACCGATGGCCCGTTCGCCGAGACCAAGGACCTGGTCGCCGGCTGGATGGTGATCGACGTGGAGTCCTACGACCGTGCGCTCGAACTGGCGGGTGAGCTGTCCGCGGCCCCGGGGGCCGGCGGGAAGCCGATCCACGAGTGGCTCGAGATCCGTCCGTTCCTGACCGCGCCGCCGACCATCGCGGAGTGACCCGCGGTGGACGAGACCCTGCTGCGGGCCCTCACCCCCACCGTGATCGGGAACCTCCGCCGCCGCGGAGCCGACTTCGCGGCGGCCGAGGACGCCGTGCAGGATGCCCTGGTCGAAGCGGTGCGGGTGTGGCCGGAGAACCCACCGCGGAACCCGAAGGCCTGGCTGGTCGCCGTGGCCTGGCGCAAGTTCCTCGACGCCGCCCGCGCCGACACGTCCCGGCGGCGGCGCGACCTCCGGATCGAGGACGAACCGGCGCCCGGCCCGGGCGCGGCGGCGGACGACACGCTCCAGCTGTACTTCCTGTGCGCGCACCCGTCCCTGACACCGGCCTCGGCGGTGGCGCTCACGCTGCGCGCGGTGGGCGGTCTCAGCACGCGGCAAATCGCGCAGGCCTACCTGGTGCCGGAGGCGACCATGGCCCAGCGGATCAGCCGGGCCAAGCGCACCGTCTCGGGCGTGCGGTTCGACCGGCCCGGTGACGTCGCCACGGTGCTGCGCGTGCTCTACCTCGTCTTCAACGAGGGCTACTCCGGCGACGTCGACCTCGCCGCCGAGGCGATCCGGCTCACCCGCCAGCTGGCGGCCGGGATCGAGCACGAGGAAGTGGCGGGCCTGCTCGCGCTCATGCTGCTCCACCACGCACGCCGGCCGGCCCGCACCCGGCCCGAGGGCAGCCTCGTGCCCCTCGCAGAGCAGGACCGCAGCCGGTGGGACACTTGACTGATCGCCGAGGGCGTCGGCCTGCTCCAGGCAGCCCTCGCCCGCGACCGCCTGGGCGAGTTCCAGGCCCAGGCCGCCATCGCCGCGCTCCACGCCGACGCCCGCACGGCCGAGGAGACGGACTGGACGCAGATCGTCGAGTGGTACGACGAGCTCGTGCGGCTCACCGGCAGCCCGGTGGCGCGCCTCAACCGCGCCGTCGCGCTCGGCGAGGCCGCGGGCCCGCGGGCCGGTCTGGCCGCCCTGGCAGGGCTGGACCCCTGCCTGCCCCGGTACACCGCCGCCGCGGCGTACCTCCACGAGCGCGACGGAGACCCCGTCACCGCGGCACGGCTCTACGCCGAGGCCGCCCGGTCGGCGCCCAGCGTGCCCGAGCGCGACCACCTCACGCTGCAGGCCGCACGGGTCAACGCGCGGGTCCTCGGGAAAGCGGCCGGTCCGGGCCGGTCCGGAGCTCCGCGGGCCGGCTGATCTCCCGGGGACCTCACCGGTGAGGACGCCGGTGGTGGCCGGCTGCTCGGCGACGTCTCGGGGCTCGGCGTTCGTCCGGGATCGGGCGGTGGCGAGGATGACGACGGCCTGCTGGGCCGGGGTTCCGGCCCTCCCTCCCGCTGCTGCGGTGGGCGGGCTCAGCCCGTGCTCAGGGCCGCGCAGGCGGCTTCGATGGACTCCGGGGACAGGACGTGGTCGATGGCCAGGACCGCAGCCCCCATGACGCCGGCCCGATGCCCGGCGACCGAGGGGGCCACCCGCAGGTGCTCGGTGGCCAGAGGCAGCGACCGCCGGTAGACGACCTCGCGGATGCCGGCCAGCAGGTGCTCACCGGCCTGGGCGAGGCTCCCGCCGATCACGATCACGGACGGGTTGATCAGGTTCACGCAGGTGGCCAGGACGTCCCCGA
Organism: Kocuria nitroreducens; assembly: GCF_042879195.1. Taxonomy (NCBI): domain Bacteria; kingdom Bacillati; phylum Actinomycetota; class Actinomycetes; order Micrococcales; family Micrococcaceae; genus Kocuria; species Kocuria nitroreducens. Next base: position 50,202 of record NZ_JBHZTC010000002.1, on the reverse strand, counting down.
TGTCCCGGCCCGCCTGGCGGATCGCCTGGACGGCCCGGGAGTCGCCGGAACGGACGAGGTCGATCACGTCCTGGCTGGTGGCCAGGGCGCCGCCCGCCTGCTCGTTGAGCGTCCGCACGAGCGCGGGGGCGCCGGCCAGCGCCTCGAGGCAGCCGGTGTTGCCGCAGCGGCAGAGGATCTCGCCGCCGCGCGGGACCCGGACGTGGCCGAGGTCCCCGGCGGTCCCCTGGGCGCCGCGCTGGAGCGCGCCGCCGGAGATGATTCCCGCGCCGATGCCCGTGGCCACCTTGACGAACATCAGCTCGGTGGTCTCGGGCCAGAACAAGCTCTGCTCTCCCAGGGCCATGATGTTCACGTCGTTGTCGACCAGCACGGGCACGTCGTAGCGGGCCTGCACGAGAGCGGGGACGTCGACGCGGTCCCACCCGGGCATGATGGGCGGATTGATCGGGCGGCCCGTCTCGTGCTCCACGGGTCCGGGCAGCCCGATGCCGATGGCGGCCAGTTCCGCGGCCGAGCGGTTCGCGCGATCGAGCAGCGTGGCGACCGTGCCCACGAACCAGCCCAGGACCGTCTCGGGGCCCTCGCCGATCGCGAGCGCCTGCCGCTCCTCGGCGAGCTCCCGGCCGGAGAGGTCCGCCAAGATCGCCCGGGCGTGCGTGGCCCCGATGTCCGCGCCGACCACCACCCGGGCACCCGGGTTCAGGGCGAACAGGGAGGGCGGGCGCCCGCCGGTGGAGGCGGCTCCGCCGTAGGGTGCGACGAGACCCAGCGCCATGAGGGTGTCCACGCGGGACGCCACGGTGGAACGGGCCAGCCCGGTCAGCTGGGCGAGCTCCGCCCGGGTTCTCGGCCGGCCGTCGCGCAGCAGCTGGAAGACTTCGCTCGCCCCCGGAGCGGGCGAGTCCGAGGAGCGCGGCGACGGCGCCGGCGGTGGACTCTGCAGCACTTTTTCAGTAGAGCACGCCCCCTTATGGCGGTCAAGCACGTCACAAATGTACAGACAGGAAGCGACTTTTGTCGGGCGGTCGACAGAAGTCTGTGGTTCGTGTCACAGTGACCGCATGAACGAGCGCACGAGCTCCCCGGTGCTGGACGTCACCGGCCTGTCGAAGTCCTTCTTCGGGGTGCCGGTGCTCGAGGACGTGGACCTCCGGCTGCACGCCGGTGAGGTGCACGGGCTCGTGGGCGAGAACGGCGCCGGGAAGTCCACGCTGATGAAGGTGCTCGCCGGCGTCCACGACCGGGACGCGGGGACCGTGGAGATCGGCGGCACCCCCGTCGAGTTCCACCACCCGACCCAGGCGCACGTGGCCGGGCTGTCGACCGTGTTCCAGGAGTTCAACCTGCTGCCCGACCGCACGGTGGCCGAGAACGTCTTCCTCGGCCGCGAGCCGCGCAGGGGCCTGCTCGTCGACCGGCGGGCCATGAACGCGATGACGAGCACCCTGCTCGAGGACCTGGGCATCACCAGCATCCAGCCGACCACGACCGTGAGCTCGCTGTCCGTCGCCCAGCAGCAGATCGTGGAGATTGCCAAGGCCATCAGCTACGACGCCCGGATCATCTCCATGGACGAGCCGACCGCGGCGCTCGCGGGCCCTGAGGTGGACCTGCTCTACGCGATCATCCGCCGGCTCCGGGCGCGCGGCACCGCCATCCTGTACGTGTCCCACCGGCTGAAGGAGATCTTCGACCTGTGCGACACCATCACGGTCCTCAAGGACGGCCGCGTGGTGGGCACCGAGCCCGCGTCCGCCATGGACGACGCCGCCCTGGTGCGCATGATGGTGGGCCGCCCGATCTCCGCCTACTTCCCGGAGGAGGTGCCCGGCACGGGGGTGGGGCGGGAGCTCCTGAGGATCGACGACGGCGGCAACGACCAGCTCGACGGCATCGACCTGACGCTGCGCGCGGGGGAGATCGTGGGAGTCGCCGGGCTGCAGGGCTCCGGGCGCACGGAGCTCGTGGAGGCCGTCTTCGGCGTCCGCCCGTTCACCCGAGGGTCCATGGAGCTGAACGGCAGACCGTACACGGCCTCCTCGCCGCGGCAGGCCGTCCGGCAGCGCGTCGCCCTGATCACGGAGGACCGCAAGTCCCAGGGGCTCAGCCTCGACCAGTCCATCCTGGACAACGCCCTGGGCGTGATCCGCTCCGTCTTCCCGCGGCGGACCGCGGCGGCCAGGAAGGACGTCCCGGGGGTGCTCTCCTCGCTCGAAGTGGTGGCCCGGGACCTGGACCAGGAGGTCCAGTACCTCTCGGGAGGGAACCAGCAGAAAGTGGTCCTCGCCAAGTGGCTGGCCGTGGACCCGCAGGTCGTGCTGCTCGACGAGCCCACCCGCGGGATCGACGTGGGTGCCAAAATCGCCGTCTACAACCTCATGCGCATGCTCGCCGCCGAGGGCAAGGCCATGCTGATGGTCTCCAGCGAGCTGCCGGAGGTCCTGGGCATGTCCAGCCGGATCGTCGTCATGCGGGACGGCCGGATCGCCGGCGAGCTCCCGCCGGACGCCACCGAGGAGCAGGTGCTGCAACTGGCCACCGGCGCCCGCACGGAAGGGGCGAGACCGTGAACGCGTTCTCAAGGCTCACGTCCACCCACATCGTCTACCTCGTGGTGCTGCTCACCTTCGTGGTCGGCGTGGTGCTCGTCGGTGCCACCGGGCGCAGCTTCCTCAGCGCCGGCAACATCTCGGCCATCCTCACCGGGACCAGCGTCCTCGGCTTCATCGCGATCGGCCAGACGCTCGTCATCCTGGTGGGGAGCCTCGACCTGTCCGTGCCGTACGTCATCAGCCTCGCGAGCCTGCTCTCGGCCGGTCTCATGGCGAACCAGCCCGGGAACATCCTGGCCGGCGTCGCCCTGGCCCTGGTCGTCTCCGCGGGCATCGGCCTCGTCAACGGCCTCGTGGTGTCGGGGTTGAGGGTCCACGGGTTCATCGCCACGCTGGGCACCGGGCTGGTCGTCAGCGGCTACCTCGCCACCAACTACAAGGGCAGCTCGGGGCAGACCCCCCTGACGTTCCGGCTCGTCGGCGCCACGGGCATCGGCCCGGTCCCGGTCTCCACGCTGATCATGCTGGCCTGCGCGGGCGTGGTGCTGCTCATGCTGACCCGGAGCCGCCTGGGCCACCACATGTACGCGGTCGGCGGGGACATCCGGGTGGCCCGGATGTCCGGGATCCAGACGGGCACCCCGATCGTCGCCGCCCACGTCATCTGCTCCGTCATGGCCGGTCTGGCGGGCCTGCTGCTCGCGGCGCGCCTCGGCGTGGGCAGCCCCACGATCGGCTCCCAGGGCGGGTACGACCTGCTCTCCATCGCCGCCGTGGTCCTGGGCGGGACGCTGCTGGCGGGTGGCAAAGGGTCACTGGTGGGGACGCTGGGCGGGGTCCTCATCTTCGCGATGATCGACAACGTCATGAGCGTCATGCAGATCAACCCGTTCCTGAAGGACGTGGTCCGCGGCATCGTCATCGTCGTCGCCGTCGCCGTGTACGCCCGGCGCCGGGTGGTCAGCCGACCCGCGCGCTTCGACGGCCACCGGAGCGGGCGGACCGAGCAGGAGGTCCCGGCATGAGCGCCGCCGTCACGGACCGGGCCGCGGTCCTCCAGCAGAACCGGTCGCCGTGGCACGAGCGGGTGCTGCGCGGGCTGCGGACCCCTGGCGGCGCCGTCTTCGTGCTCCTCGTGGTGCTGCTCGTCGCGGCGGTCGCCGTCAACCCGTCCTTCGGCGAACCGGGCTCCTTGATCCGGTTCGTCGGCCGCACGGCACCGATCGCCATCGCGGCCATCGGGCAGTACTTCGTGATCGTCTCCGGGGAGTTCGACCTCTCGATGGGCTCGGTGGTCACCACCCAGGTGTTCGTGGCCGGCAACCTCATCGGCCAGGACGACAGCCGGACCGTGCCCGTCCTGGTGCTGATGCTCGTCCTCGGAGCCCTCGTGGGTCTGGTCAACGGGCTGGTCACCACGCTCCTGAAGGTGCCGAGCTTCATCGTGACCCTCGGCACCATGCTCGCCCTGCTGGGGCTGGTGCTCTACTGGACGGGCGGCGCGGCCACGGGGAACCCTGCGGACAGCTTCCGGCAGATCGGCCGCGGCGGCATCCAGGACGTCCCGGTCCTGGGGGTCCTGCCCTATCCGGTCGTCCTGGTGACGGTCATCGCGGCCGCCGCCTTCTGGCTCATGCGCCGGCCCTTCGGGCGCACGCTCATCGCCGTGGGCGACAACCCCCGGGCCGCCGCGCTGACCGGGGCCCGGGTCTGGTGGGTGCGCACCCGGGCGTTCATGCTCTCCTCGCTGGCCGCGACCGTGGCCGGGATCATCCTCGTGGGTTACGCCGGCGTGCACCCGTCCGTGGGGCGCGGCTACGAGTTCACGGCCATCACCGCCGTCGTCCTCGGCGGGGTCGTGCTGGGCGGCGGGCGCGGCTGGGTGCTCTCCGCGGCGGCCGGCGCCTTCGCCCTCGAGACCCTCTTCGCGCTCCTGAACTTCCTGGGCGTCCAGTCGACCTGGCGGGACACCGTCCAGGGCGCGATCATCATCCTCGCCGTCGCCGCCGGCACCCAGACCTGGAAGCGCCGCCGGCGCGGCCGGACGGCAGCGGCGCAGGAGCCGAGACGTGCCATACCAGCACCGCCCACCCCGGGCACCGATGAGGAAGGAACATGATGCGCCGAAGCATCCAGTCAAAGGTCACCGTGGTGGCAGCGGCAGCGCTGCTGGGACTGACCGCCTGCACCACCGACCAGTCGATCGAGAACCCGCCCGCGGCCACGGAGGGCGGGGAGGCCACGGCCCCCACCGGGGAGGCCGCTGCTACGCCGGCCCCGGAGGGCGGTGACGAGTGGTTCGACCAGGTGGAGTACGACGAGCAGTTCGAACAGCGCTCCGCCTCCTTCGAGGGGGACCCGGAGCAGCCCTGGAGGCAGTACATCGACGGGGAGATGACCGCGACCTCCGAGTTCGCGGCCGACGGCCCGCAGAAGGTGTGCTTCTCCAACGCCTCCATCTCCAACCCCTGGCGCCAGACCGGGTGGATCACCATGAACGAGCAGCTGAAGGTGCTCCAGGACTCCGGGGTGATCTCCGAGATGGAGACACGCGACGCCCAGGACGACGACAACACGCAGATCGCCGACATCGACTACTTCATCGCCGAGGGCGAGTGCGACGGGTTCATCATCTCGCCGAACTCGACCGCCGCCCTGACGCCCGCCGTGGAACGCGCGTGCGAGACGGGCAAGCCGGTGGTGGTCTTCGACCGCGGGGTGGAGACCGACTGCGCCACGACGTTCATCCACCCCATCGGCGGCTTCGCCTGGGGCATCGACTCGGCGAACTTCCTGGTCGACAACCTGCAGGAGGGCGACAAGGTGGTGGCCCTGCGCATCCTCCCGGGCGTCGACGTCCTGGAGCAGCGCTGGGCCGCGGCCGAGCGGATCTTCGAGGAGAACGGGATCGAGGCGACCGACTACTTCACCGGGGCCGATCCCACCGAGATCAAGAAGATCATCTCCGACGAGCTCGCCACCGGGGACGTGCAGGGTGTGTGGATGGACGCCGGTGACGGCGCCGTCGCCGCCATCGAGGCGTTCGAGGACGCCGGCGCGGACTACCCGGTGATGACCGGTGAGGACGAGATGAGCTTCCTGCGCAAGTGGGAGGACACCGGCCTGACCGGCATCGCCCCGGTGTACTCGAACTTCCAGTGGCGCACCCCGCTGCTGGCGCTCGAGCAGATCTTCGCCGGCGAGGAGGTCCCCGCCGAGTGGGTCCTGCCGCAGGAGCCGATCACCGAGGACCAGCGGGCGGACTTCCTCGCGGACAACGAGGGGATGCCGGACGGGCACTACGCCAAGTTCGGCGGCGAGGACCTGCCCGGCTACCCCGACGTCTGGCGGGACCGCGTCATCCCCTGATCCGCACGACCCACCCTGCCCGCCACCGGCCCGGTCCCGGGACCCCCGGCGGCGGGCAGGGTGCCATCCACGGAACCGCACCGAGAGGAGCCAGGCCTGTGCAGCGCTTGATCGGCGTCAACACCTGGGTGTGGGAGTCTCCGCTCACCGACACGAACCTGCCCCCGCTGCTGCAGAAGATCGCGGACATGGGCTTCGACGCCGTCGAGCTGCCGCTGGAGAACGCCGGCGACCTCTCGGCCGGGGCGGTGCGGGACGCACTCGCCGGACTCCGGCCGTGGATCGTCGGCGCCATGGCGCCCGGGCGCGAACTGGTCCTGGCGGACGACGCCGTGATCGCCCGGACCCAGCGCTACCTCAGTGCCTGCATCCGGCTGGCCCACGACATCGGCGCACCGGCCGTGTGCGGGCCCTTCTACGCGCACACGGGCCGGCTGTGGCGGATGGACGCGGCGCAGCGCGCGGACGCGTACGCGCAGCTCCGGCGCAACCTGGCCCCGCTGGCCGCCGAGGCCGAGGCCGCCGGCGTCGTCCTGGGCATCGAACCGCTCAACCGCTACGAGACGTCCCTCATCAACACCACCGCACAGGCCCTCGACGCCCTCGGGCCGCTGCTCGGACACGGCGTGGGCCTGGCCCTGGACACCTACCACCTGAACATCGAGGAGCGCTCCTCCGCCGACGCCGTCCGGGCGGCCGGCGAGCACCTCGTGCACGTCCAGGTCTGCGGCAACGACCGGGGAGCTCCCGGCGGGGACCAAACGGACTGGATGGGCATCTTCGACGCCCTGGACGCGGTGGGCTACACCGGCGCCCTCAATATCGAGAGCTTCACCGCCCTCAACGCCAGCATCGCCACCGCCGCCTCGATCTGGCGGCCCCTGGCGGCGAGCCAGGACCAACTCGCGGAGCACGGACTGGCGTTCCTGCGCTCGGCCGGCGCCCGGTCCCCAGGAGGACACCCATGACCACCACCGTGCCCGACCCCGCCGGCCGCGGGCCCGTCACCGACGCCCTGGGCGTCGCCGTGCTCGGCTACTCCTTCATGGGCAAGGCCCACTCCAACGCGTGGCGCAACGTCAACGCCTTCTACCCCACGCCCCGCGTGGCGCAGAAGGTGCTGGTGGGCCGGGACGCCGGGCACGTGGCCGAGGCCGCACGGCAGTACGGCTGGGAGGAGAGCGGCACCGACTGGCGGTCGGTGCTGGAACGGGACGACATCCACGTCGTCGACATCTGCACTCCTGGCCACCTGCACGCCGACATGGCCGTGGCCGCCCTCAAGGCCGGCAAGCACGTGCTCGTGGAGAAGCCGCTGGCCAACACGGTGGCCGAGGCCGAGCGGATGGTGGCGGCCGCCGCGGCGGCGCGGGACCGCGGCGTCCGGTCCATGGTGGGCTTCAACTACCGCCGGGTGCCGGCCCTGGCACTGGCCCGGGAGCTGATCGCGGACGGCCGCCTGGGCCGGGTCCGGCAGGTCCGGGTCAGCTACCTGCAGGACTGGCTCGCCGACGAGCACGCGCCCATGACCTGGCGCCTGCGCCGGGAGACCGCCGGGTCCGGCGCGCTGGGCGACCTCGCCTCGCACGCCGTCGACCAGGTGCGCTTCCTCCTGAGCTCGTCGGTCACCTCCGTCTCCGGGACGGTCACCACGTTCGTCCCGACCCGGGAGGGCGAGGCCGGCCCCGAGACGGTGACGGTCGACGACGCCGCCTGGGCCACCCTGCGCACCGCGTCCGGTGCGGTGGTCAGCCTGGAGGTCTCCCGCTGCGCCACCGGCCGCAAGAACGCCCTCGAGATCGAGGTCTACGGATCGACCGGCGGGCTGCGCTTCGACCTCGAGCGGTTGAACGAGCTGCACCTGTTCGACGCCGCCGCGGCCCCGGGCGCCCAGGGCTACAGCAGGATCCTCGTCACCGAGGACGCCCATCCCTACGTGGGGGCGTGGTGGCCCCCCGGGCACGTCCTCGGCTGGGACCACACGTTCACCAGCCAGGCCGCCGATCTCCTGCGGGCCATCGACACGGGGACCCCGGCCGCCCCCGGATTCGAGGACGGCCTGGAGGTCCAACGGGTGCTCGGCGCCGTGACGGCCAGCGCGGCGCGGTCCGGCGCCACCGTCCACCTCTGACCCCGGACCACCGGAGACCCGCTCTCCCCGACACGAAGGACTCTGATGGGACACCGTTACACACTGTTCACCGGCCAGTGGGCCGACCTCCCGCTCGAGGAGGTCGCGGAGCTGGCCGCCGGCTGGGGCTACGACGGTCTGGAGATCGCCGTCTCCGGTGAGCACCTCGACGCCTGGCGGTGGGACGACGACGCCTACGTCCAGGACCGGCTCGACATCCTCGAGCGCCACGGACTCGGGCTGTGGGCCATCTCCAACCACCTCAAGGGCCAGGCGGTCTGCGACGACCCGATCGACTTCCGGCACGAGTCCATCGTGGGGGCCCGGGTCTGGGGCGACGGAGCGCCCGAGGGAGTGCGCGCGCGTGCCGCCGAGGAGATGCAGCTGACCGCACGGCTCGCGCAGAAGCTGGGCGTCGACACGGTGGTCGGCTTCACCGGGTCCTCCGTCTGGCAGTACGTGGCGATGTTCCCGCCGGTCTCCCAGGACGTGATCGACGCCGGGTACCAGGACTTCGCGGACCGGTGGAACCCCATCCTGGACGTGTTCGACGAGTGCGGGGTGCGCTTCGCCCACGAGGTCCACCCCTCCGAGATCGCCTACGACTACTGGTCCACGCACCGGGCCCTGGAGGCCATCGGCCACCGTGAGGCCTTCGGGCTGAACTGGGACCCCAGTCACTTCCTGTGGCAGCAGATCGACCCGGTGGCGTTCATCTCGGACTTCGCGGACCGGATCTACCACGTGGACTGCAAGGACACGAAGATGCGGATGGGCGGCGGGCGCAACGGCATCCTGTCCTCCCACCTGCCCTGGGGCGACCCCCGCCGCGGCTGGGACTTCGTCTCGACCGGCCGGGGCGACGTGCCGTGGGAGGACAGCTTCCGCGCCCTCACCGCCATCGGCTACGACGGACCCATCTCCGTGGAGTGGGAGGACGCCGGAATGGACCGCCTCCGGGGAGCGCCCGAGGCCCTGGCCTTCCTGAGGCGCTTCGACTTCGCCCCCTCCGGCGCCTCGTTCGACGCCGCCTTCGAACAGTAGCCGGTGTCAGCCGAACGGCGTCGTGGACACCGGCGGCCCACAGGCGCACCATGGAGTTCCACACCGCAGGAGGAGCCATGGGCGAGGTCGGCCGGCAGGCCACGAGAGCGGCCAACGCCGCGGACGACGCGACGGACTCCCGCGGGTTCCTCCTCGCGGCCCGCGCGGGGTACGTGGCGGCGGGCCTGCTGCACGTCGTGATCGGGGTCATCGCCCTGCGCATCGCCTCCGGCGGCACGGGCTCCGCGGACCAGTCCGGGGCGGTCGCCGCGCTCGCCGGCAGACCGGGCGGCAACGTCCTGCTGTGGGCGTGCTTCCTCGGCTGCGCCGCGCTCGCCGTCTTCCTGCTCAGCGAGGTGTTCTTCGGTGCGACGCAGCGCTCGGACCGGGAGCGGCTCAAGCACCGGCTCAAGACGGGCGGCCAGGCGGTCGTCTACGGCGCGATCGCCGCCGTGTTCGGGACCTACGCCCTCGGGGGCTCGAGCGACAGCAGCCAGTCCACGCAGTCGCTCAGCGCTCGGCTCATGGCGCATCCGGCCGGCATGGTGCTGCTGATCGCCGTGGGCCTGGGCCTCGTCGTCGCCGGTGCGTTCTTCGTCCACCGGGGCGTGACCAGGTCCTTCCGGGAGAACCTGACGAGCCTGCCACCGGGCACGGCCGGCAGGGCCGTCCTGTGGCTGGGCACCGCCGGCTACGCGGCGAAGGGCGCCGCCCTGGCCGTGCTCGGCGTGCTCTTCGTCGTGGCCACGGTGCAGCACGACCCGGAGCGGTCGACGGGTCTGGACGGCGCGCTCAAGACCCTCCAGGAGCAGCCCTTCGGGGCGTGGATCCTCGGGGCCGTGGCCCTGGGACTCATCTGCTACGGGCTGTTCATGGTGGTCCGGGCCAAGTACCAGCGGATGTGACGACGTCCTCGAGGAACGCTGCTCGAGGTGCCCCGGGCTGCTGGTCGATCGGCGTCCGCCGGCCGCGGGCGAGGATCCTGCCGGGTGCCTCAGCGCATCGCGCGCAGCGCCTCGACCAGCGGCGTGGTGTGCCGGCCGAGCAGCCGCGACAGGTCCCCGGTGACGAGGTCCAGGGCGCCGTCCTCGATGTTGGCGTCCAGGGCCACCAGGAACCGTGCGGTGCTCTCGTCCACGCCCGTCCGCTCCAGCTCCGCGAGGTGCTGCTCGGGCGAGAGGCGCCGGTAGGTCACCTCCCGGCCCAGGACCTCGGTGAGCGCGGCGGCGAGCTCGTCGAAGCTCCAGGCCGTGTCCCCGGAGAGCTCGTAGGTCTGCCCCGCGTGGCCGTCCTGGGCGAGGACGGCGGCGATCGCCTCCGCGTAGTCCTCGCGGGTGGCGCTGGCCACCCGGCCGTCCCCGGCGCTGGCCAGGACCACGCCGGTGGTCTCCGCGTGCCGCAGGGCCGGCTCGAAGTTCTCGGTGTACCAGCCGTTGCGCAGGATCGTGTACGGGAGCCCGGAGTCGACGACGGCCTGCTCCGTGGCCAGGTGTTCGTCCGCGAGCAGGAGCCTCCCGCGGTCGGCGCCGAGGGCGCTGGTGTAGACGAGGCGGGACACCCCGGCCCGGACGGCGGCGTCGACCGCGTTCCGGTGCTGGGGCACTCGCACGCCCAGCTCGCTGCTGGAGATCAGCAGGACCGTGTCCGCCCCCGCGAAGGCCTCGTCGAGGGTCGCGGGGTCGGTGTAGTCGACCTGGACAGTGGTCAGGTCCAGCTCCCGGAGGGCGCCGAGCTTGTCCTCGTTGCGGCCGGCGGCCACGAGGTCCGGCAGCTGCACGTCCAGGCGCAGGAGGGAGCTGAGGACGAGACGGCCCAGCCGGCCGGTCGCGCCGGTGATGACGATGGACACGGTGTTCCTCTCGACGGCGGTCCGCGGACCCGGCCGTTGCCTGCCGGGCGCGGCGGTGTGCCCTGTGCAACGGGCAGCGATCGCGGCCTATTTCCTGCCTTCGCTGCGGGGCTGGTCGCCTCCGGGGGACCCCCGGGTCCGGGGCGGCGATCAGCCGGTCAGGGGCGGTCGCCGGCAGCACCACGGTGCCGGACGGTGAGATGGAGCCGGTGCGCCGTGATGACCAGCGCCAGCCACGCCGCCCCGAGGGTCTGGGCCACGAGCACGTCGGTGAACCAGTGGTGGCCCAGGTACACCCGGCTCAGGGCCATGCTGACCGCGAAGGCCGCCGCGGCGGCGATCGTCAGGATCCGGGCGAGGCGGGCGCGCTGCCGCACCACGAGCAGGTAGGCCACGATGCCGGCGATGACGAACGAGTTCAGGGAGTGGCCGCTGGGGAAGGACGCCGAGTACTCGTAGGGCGGGACGGCGTCCGCCAGGTCCGGCCGGGCGCGTCCGACGAGGGGTTTGCCCGCCACGGTCATCAGCAGGGAGCCCGCCGCGGCCACCGCGATCAGCACGACCGGGGTCCAGGACCGCCGGACGAGGGCCAGGGCCACCATGACGGTCGCCGCCAGGATCGGCATGCCGATCACCCCGCCCACGTGCGTGTAGGCCGTCACGAGCGCGTCGAGCGGGGGCGAGCGCAGCGACATCGCCGTCTCCAGCAGGGGCTCGTCCAGCACCGCGGCGTCGTCCTGGTCCATCACGGACTCGTACACCTCCGCCGAGGCGACCGTCATGGTCACCGCGATGCCCAGACCGACCGCGAGCGGGACGAGGAGCGCCGCGTGGGGACCGAGCCGCCGGGCCAGCCACCGGACGCACCGGACCAGGAGACGGCCGAGGCGGGTCGGCCAGGCCGTGAGGTCCTGCTCGCCCACGAACCGGTCCTCGTGGCTGCCGGTCCGCCCTCGCTCGTCGGTCACGCCGCCCTCCCGTTCCGGCCCCCGGACCCGCCGGCCCGGCGGAGCCTCCCGGGGCGCCTGTGGGACGAGCCTACGGCGTCCCGCGCACGGGCCGATCGCCTCCGGAGGAACCCGGGCTCCGTGTCCGGGGCGGCGCGTAGCCTGGTGCCATGAGCCTCGCCCAGAAGATCAACCGTGTCGTCGCCCCCTTCGAGGTCATCTCCGACTACGTGCCCGCCGGTGACCAGCCCAGGGCCATCGAGGAGCTCGCCACGAGGATCGAGGCGGGGGAGAAGGACGTCGTGCTGCTCGGGGCCACCGGCACCGGCAAGTCCGCGACCGCGGCGTGGCTCATCGAGCGCGTCCAGCGGCCGACCCTCGTCATGGTGCAGAACAAGACGCTGGCGGCGCAGCTGGCGAACGAGCTGCGGGAGCTGCTGCCCCACAACGCCGTCGAGTACTTCGTGTCCTACTACGACTACTACCAGCCCGAGGCCTACGTCCCGCAGACGGACACCTTCATCGAGAAGGACTCCTCCATCAACGAGGAGGTCGAGCGGCTGCGGCACTCCGCCACGAACGCCCTGCTGACCCGGCGCGACGTCGTCGTGGTCGCCACCGTGTCCTGCATCTACGGCCTGGGCACCCCCGAGGAGTACGTGGCGCAGATGGTCACCCTGCGCCGGGGGGAGGAGATGGACCGCGACGAGCTGCTGCGCCGGTTCGTGAACATGCAGTACGCGCGCAACGACGTCGACTTCCACCGCGGCACGTTCCGCGTGCGCGGGGACACCGTGGAGATCATCCCGATGTACGAGGAGCACGCGGTCCGGGTGGAGTTCTTCGGCGACGAGATCGAGTCGATCTACACCCTCCACCCGCTCACCGGGGAGATCATCCGGGAGGAGACCGAGATGTACGTCTTCCCCGCCTCCCACTACGTGGCCGGCGCGGACCGGATGGCCACGGCCGTGAAGTCCATCGAGGACGAGCTCGCCGCGCGGTTGCAGGAGCTGGAGTCCCAGAACAAGCTCGTCGAGGCCCAGCGGCTGCGCATGCGCACCACGTACGACCTCGAGATGATGGAGCAGATGGGCTACTGCAACGGCATCGAGAACTACTCCCTGCACATCGACGGCCGTCCCCGCGGGTCCGCCCCGCACTGCCTCATCGACTACTTCCCGGACGACTTCCTGCTGGTGGTCGACGAGTCCCACGTGACGATCCCGCAGATCGGCGGCATGTACGAGGGCGACATGTCCCGCAAGCGCACGCTCGTGGAGCACGGCTTCCGGCTGCCCTCCGCGATGGACAACCGGCCGCTGAAGTGGGACGAGTTCCTCGGGCGCATCGGCCAGACCGTCTACCTCTCGGCCACCCCGGGCAAGTACGAGCTGTCCCAGGCGGACGGCTACGTCGAGCAGATCATCCGCCCCACCGGCCTGGTGGACCCCGAGGTCGTCGTCAAGCCCACCAAGGGGCAGATCGACGACCTCCTGGACGAGATCACCGTGCGGGTCGAGCGGGACGAGCGCGTGCTCGTCACCACCCTGACCAAGCGCATGGCCGAGGACCTCACCGAGTACCTCATGGAGCACGGGGTCAAGGTCCAGTACCTGCACTCCGACGTCGACACCCTCCGCCGCGTGGAGCTGCTGCGCGAGCTGCGGATGGGCACGTTCGACGTGCTCGTCGGCATTAACCTGCTCCGGGAGGGACTGGACCTGCCCGAGGTGTCCCTGGTGGCGATCCTCGACGCCGACAAGGAGGGCTTCCTGCGCTCCACGACCTCCCTCATCCAGACGATCGGCCGCGCCGCCCGAAACGTCTCCGGCCAGGTGCACATGTACGCCGACCGGATCACCGACTCGATGGCCACGGCCATCGACGAGACGAACCGGCGCCGGGAGATCCAGGTCGCCTACAACACGGAGCACGGGGTCGACCCGCAGCCGCTGCGGAAGAAGATCGCGGACATCACCGACCAGCTCCAGCGCGAGGAGGAGGACACCCGGGAGCTGCTCGCCCGGCGTGCCGCGGCCGGCAAGAAGACCGCGCCGACCGGGGCGAAGAGCGGGCGGGACGCCGTGGCGGCCGCGGAGGACAAGTTGCGCCAGGACGGGTTCGCGGCCGCGCCGGCGGAGGACCTCGTGGATCTCATCGCACAGATGACGGAGCAGATGCAGGCCGCGGCCCAGGAGCTGCAGTTCGAGCTCGCCGGGCGGATCCGCGACGAGCTGTCGGACCTCAAGAAGGAGCTGCGGCAGATGCAGCAGGCGGGGCACGCCTGAGCCCGGAGGCGGGGCGGCACGGACCGGGTCGTCCGCGGGCGGCGCGAGCAGGTCGTCGGCCCTGCACGGGACGGGCGCAGGGCACGTATAGACTGTGCTCAGCCTAGGGGAGTATCCCTCAGCGCTGTGGACGTCAGCACGTCGGGAGTCTCATCCCGGCCGGACGCAGCGGTCGAGCCCAGCACGACGGACCGGAACGGTCCGGCGGGAACGGCGGAGAGACTTACGGCTGTCCCGTACTCGACCCCGAAGGCAGAACCATGGAAGTCTCACTCACCGTCTGGATCGTCACCATCGCGGCCATCGCCGGCCTGTTGCTCTTCGACTACGTGTTCCACGTGCGCAAGGCCCACGAACCGCAGCTCAAGGAAGCCGCGATCTGGTCCGCGATCTACGTGGGCATCGCCCTCCTCTTCGGCCTGTTCGTCCTGTTCAGGTGGGGCGGTACCTTTGCCGGGGAGTACTACGCCGGGTACATCACCGAGAAGGCCCTGTCGGTCGACAACCTCTTCGTCTTCCTCATCATCATCGCGTCCTTCAAGGTCCCGCGCGAGGACCAGCAGAAGGTCCTGCTCTTCGGCATCACGTTCGCCCTGATCGCCCGCACCGCCCTGATCTTCGTGGGCGCCGGGCTGATCAACCAGTTCGCCTGGGTCTTCTACCTGTTCGGGCTCATCCTGCTGCTGACGGCCGGCTCCCTCATCAAGGGGGAGCTGTCCGAGTCCGCGCACGACGAGGCGGACAACTTCATCATCCGCACCGCCAAGCGCTTCATGCACACCTCGGACGAGTACGACGGCGACAAGCTGTTCACCATCGAGAACGGCAAGAAGGTCATGACGCCGATGCTGCTCGTGATGGTGGCGATCGGCGGCACCGACGTCCTCTTCGCCCTGGACTCCATCCCCGCGATCTTCGGGCTGACCCAGCAGACGTACCTGGTGTTCACCGCCGTGGCGTTCTCGCTCATGGGCCTGCGCCAGCTCTACTTCCTCATCGACGGGCTCCTGGACCGGCTCATCTACCTGTCCTGGGGCCTGGCGATCATTCTCGGCTTCATCGGCGTCAAGCTGATCCTGCACGCCCTGCACGAGAACAACCTGGGCTTCATCAACAACGGCGAGCACGTGGAGGTCGTCGAGATCGGCATCAGCCTCTCGCTGACCGTCATCGTGGGTGTGCTGGTGATCACCGTCCTGGCTTCCCTCTTCAGCCCCAAGGGCCGGGCCCTGCGCGTGCTCAACGGGCTGCAGACCGTCGCCGAGCGGTACGTGACCCTGCCGCAGGACGCCTCCGCGGAGGAGCGCCGGAAGCTGGCGGAGAAGGCCGCGGACTACCAGAGGCACATGCCGAAGATCTCCGACAGGCACCGCGAGGAGCTGCTCGAGTCCGAGAAGAACTTCCACGAGCTGCTGGACCGCGCGCGCGGCAAGCACAGCGAGTTCGAGCGCACCGGTGTGGGCCCCGAGCCGGACGCCGTGCCGGCGCCGGAGGCCGAGGCGCTCTCCGGTGCCCGGGCCGAGACCCAGGAGGCGGCCGGCACCACGACCCCGGACGCCCCCCGCGGCGGCGGCAGCTCCGCCGTCTGAGCATCCGCTCCCGGTGCCCCGCGCACCGGGAGCAGGAGCCCCCGGCGCGCACCGATCAGGCGCGGGCCGGGGGCTCCGTCGTCGTCGGGGGACCGCCGGGGAGGCGGACCCGGCTCAGCGACCGGTCTCGGTGATGGGACCGACGTTGTCCACGACCACGGCGGGGAAGCCGTCCTGGTCCGAGGTCCGCAGGTCGATGCGGGCGTTGATGCCCCAGTCGTGGTGGCCGTCCGGGTCGTCGAAGACCTGCACCACGGTCCAGTACCCCGGGAGTCCCGCGGGCTGCTCGTCGATCCGGATCAGCCCCGGCCCCCTCGACTGGGGGTCCGTGTAGATGTCCTCGTGCTCGGCGAAGTAGGCGTCCATGGCGTCCGCCCACCGGTCCCGGTCCCAGCCGTGCTCGCCGTCGAGGGCGCCCAGGACCTTGTCCTTCTCGTCCGCGAACAGCTCGACGCGCTGGAACAGGGCGTTGCGGACCATGACCCGGAACGCCCGCGGGTTGGACGTGATCACGGGGGGCTGCTCGTCGATGAGCTCCTCGAGGGAGTCCGCGGAGGTGCCCATGGGGGACTCCTCGCCGGCGGCCAGCTTCTCCCACTCGTCCAGCAGCGAGTTGTCGGTCTGCCGGATGAGCTCGCCCAGCCACTCCACGAGGTCCTCGAGGTCCTCCCGGAGCAGGTCCAGCGGCACGGTCTGGCGCAGCGCCTTGTAGGCGTCGGAGAGGTACCGCAGCAGGATGCCCTCGGACCGGGCCAGACCGTAGTACTGCACGTAGTCGCCGAACGTCATGGCGCGCTCGTACATGTCCCGCACCACGGACTTGGGCGTCAGCTCGAACTGCGCCACCCACGGCGCGCCGGTGCGGTAGGTCTCGAACGCCTGGCTCAGCAGCTCCTCGAGCGGCTTGGCGTAGCTGACGTCCTCGAGCTCCTTCATCCGCTCGTCGTAGTCGAGGCCCTCCGCCTTCATCGACGCCACGGCCTCCCCACGGGCCTTCTTCTCCTGCATGTTCAGCACCTGGCGGGGTTTCTCGAGGGTCGCCTCGATGACGGAGACCACGTCCAGGGCGTAGCCCGGGTCCTCCCGGTCCAGCAGGGTGAGGGCGGCGAGGGCGAAGGGTGACAGCGGCTGGTTGAGGGCGAAGTTCTCCTGGAGCTCCACGGTCAGCCGCCAGGTGCGGCCCTCCTCGTCGGGCTCGTCCAGCTTCTCGACGACGCCTGCGGCGCGCAGCTCCTTGAGGATTCCGATGGCCTGCCTCAGCAGGGCGCGCTGCCGCTGCCGCGTCTCGTGGTTGTGAGTCAGCAGGTGCCACGCCGCCAGCACCGGGTCCCCGGGGCGCTGCAGGAGGTTGAGCAGGATCGAGTGGGTCACCGTGAAGGACGAGGTCAGCGGTTCCGGCTCGGAGGCGACCAGGGTCTCGAACGTCGGCCTGCCCCAGGACACGAAGCCCTGCGGCGGCTTCCTCTTCACCACCTGCCGCAGCTTCTTCTGGTCGTCGCCGAACTTGGCGTGGGCCTTCTTCATGGCCTTGGTGTTCTCGATGACGTGCTCGGGAGCCTGGACCACCACCGTGCCCGCGGTGTCGTAGCCGGCCCGCCCGGCCCGGCCCGCGATCTGGTGGAACTCGCGGGCGTTGAGCCGGCGGGTGCGCTCACCGTCGAACTTGGACAGCGCCGTGATCACCACGGTGCGGATGGGCACGTTGATGCCCACCCCCAGGGTGTCGGTCCCGCAGATGACCTTGAGCAGCCCCGTCTGGGCGAGCTGCTCCACGAGCCGGCGGTACTTGGGCAGCATCCCGGCGTGGTGGACCCCGATGCCGTGGCGGACCAGGCGGTTGAGGGTCTTGCCGAAGCCGGCGGAGAAGCGGAACCCGGCGATCAGCTCGCCGATGCGCTCCTTCTCCTCCTTGGTGAGCACGTTGACGGACATCAGGTTCTGGGCCTGGTCCATGGCCTGCAGCTGGGAGAAGTGCACGACGTAGACCGGGGCCTGGTTGGTGCTCAGCAGCTCCTCGAGGGCCTCGTGGATGGGGTCCTCGGACCAGTAGTGGTGCAGCGGGATGGGCCGCTCCGCGGAGGACACGGTCGTCGTCGGGCGTCCCGTGAGGTCCGTGATCCCCTCCTCGAAGCGGGAGACGTCCCCGAGCGTGGCGCTCATGACGAGGAACTGTGCCTGGGGCAGCTCCAGCAGCGGCACCTGCCACGCCCAGCCGCGCTGCGGGTCGGAGTAGAAGTGGAACTCGTCCATCACCACGGGCCCCACGTCCGCGTCCCGGCCCTCGCGCAGGGCGACGTTGGCGAGGATCTCCGCGGTGCAGCAGATGATGGGGGCGGCGGCGTTGACCGCGGAGTCGCCGGTGACCATGCCGACGTTCTCCGCGCCGAAGATCTCCACGAGCGAGAAGAACTTCTCGGACACGAGCGCCTTGATCGGAGCGGTGTAGTACGAGCGCTGCCCGGCGGCGAGGCCCGCGAAGTGGGCCGCGACCGCCACCGTGGATTTCCCGGACCCGGTCGGGGTCGCGAGGATCACGTTGGACCCGCTCGCGAACTCGAGCACGGCCTCGTCCTGGGCGGGGTAGAGCTCCATGTCCCGGGAGGCGATCCAGCCGAGGAACCCCTCGTAGACCTCGTCCCCGGACAGGGCGTTGGTGGCGAAGTCGCCGCGGTAGTACGGGTGGCCCGGGGTGCCGAGCTCGGGGGAGAGGGCTTCGAGGAGTTTCATCGTCCTCCACTGTATCGGGACGGCGCGTTCCGGCCCGTGCCGGTTCCGCGTCGTCGGGGCCCGGGCCGGGTCGACGACGGCGGGGCACTGGCCGGGACACGCCCGGTCCAGCAGACTGAGCCCATGACGGACGTCACCGCCCCGCTTCCCTCGGACCTGGAGATCGCCCAGGCCGCCCGGCCCCGCCCCGTGTCCGAGATCGCGGCCGCGGCCGGGATCGCCGCCGACCGACTGGAGCCCTACGGGCGCTTCGTGGCGAAGGTCGACCCGCGCCCGGACGAGGTGTCCACCCCCGAGGTGGCCGCCGAGCGGAAGCACGCCCGGGGCGTGCGGTACGTGGTGGTCACGGCGCTGACCCCCACGCCGCTCGGCGAGGGGAAGACGGCCACGGCGGTGGGCCTGGCCCAGGGCATGGCGGTCACCGGCCGCTCCGCCGCCCTGACCCTGCGCCAGCCCTCCATGGGCCCCACGTTCGGCATCAAGGGCGGCGCCGCGGGGGCCGGGTACGCCCAGCTGCTGCCGATGGACAAGCTGAACCTGCACCTGACCGGGGACTTCCACGCCGTGACTGCCGCCCACAACCTGCTGGCGGCGATGATCGACAACCACCTGCACCACGGCAACGCCCTGGGTCTGGACGTCCGCTCGATCACGTGGCGGCGGGTCCTCGACGTCAACGACCGGGCGCTGCGCACCGTGGTGGTCGGCCTCGGCGACCACCAGGACGGCGTGCCCCGCCAGACGGGTTTCGACATCACGGCGGCGTCCGAGGTGATGGTGATCCTCTCCCTCGCCACGTCCTTCGCCGACCTGCGCCGCCGCCTGGGCCGCATCGTGGTGGGCTCCACGCACAACGGTGAGCCCGTCTCCGCGGAGGACCTCAAGGCCGCCGGCTCGATGGCGGTGATGCTGCAGGACGCCTTCCAGCCGAACCTGCTCCAGACCCTCGAGGCGACCCCCGCGCTGGTCCACGCCGGGCCCTTCGGCAACATCGCGACCGGCAACTCCTCCGTGGTCGCCGACTACGTGGCCATGGCCCACGCCGACTACGTCATCACCGAGGCGGGGTTCGGCGCGGACATGGGCCTCGAGCGCCTGGTCAACGTCAAGGCCAGGGCCTCGGGCCTGACCCCGGACGCGGCGGTGCTCGTGACCACGGTGCGGGCGCTGAAGACCCACTCCGGTCGCTACACCGTGCTGCCGGGCAAGGCGCTGCCGGCGGAGATGCTCCAGGAGAACCCCGGGGACGTGGAGGCGGGCGCAGCCAACCTGCTCCACCACCTAGCCATCGCCCGGGCCTTCGGGATCTCCCCGGTCGTGGCGATCAACGCGTTCCCCGGGGACCACGCCTCGGAGCACGAGGCGATCCGCCGGATCGCCCGGACGACCGGGGCGGAGGTGGCCGTGTGCACGGCGGTGTCCGAGGGCGGTGCCGGGGCGGCCGAGCTCGCCGACGCCGTGGCCGCCGCGTGCGAGCACCCGGCCGGCTACACCCCGACCTACGGGCTCACCGAGTCCCTCGAGGACAAGCTCACGGCGGTCGCCACCCGCGTCTACGGCGCGGACGGAATCCAGATCACCCCGGCCGCGGAGCATCAGCTGGCCCGCTACGAGGAGCTCGGCTACGGAGGCCTGCCGGTCGTCATCGCCAAGACCCACCTGTCCACGACCGCGGACCCCGCCCGCAAGGGCGCGCCCACCGGGTGGTTACTGCCGGTCCGGGAGCTGCGCGCCGCCGTGGGCGCCGGCTACCTCTACGCGATCTGCGGGACGATGCGCACCATGCCGGGGCTGGGCACCTCGCCGGCGGCCGAGCGGATCGGTGTCGACGACGACGGGCGCGTCACCGGCCTGTTCTGACGCACACCACCCCCGACGCACGCCACGCCCGGCGCACGTGCCGGCGGCTCACCGGCGGGGCAGCAGCTCCTCGCCGGGCCCGTACCGCCGCAGCATGCCCTCCCCGGGTGCCCACCACAGGACGGCCGCCCAGCAGTAGGCCGCCCCGGCCACGGCCGGCAGGTCGGTCGAGAGCGACCCGTGGCCGCCCGTCCAGGACCACAGGACCCAGGCCGCGGCGCCCCCGAGGAACGCCGCGGCCACCACGACGACGAGGGCCCACGCCGGCCGCACCCATCCCGCCAGGAGCAGGGCACCGACCACGAGCAGCGCCATGGCCAGTGCGGCGGCCCGCGGCCCGGCGCCGTCCGGCACGCGGTCCGGGAGCCCGGACAGGGCGGCCCCGGCCCAGACCGCCACCGCCGCCGGCACCACGAGGGCCGCACCACCGACCTCGTCCAGACCCCGGTGCCTCGGCACGCGCACCGCCACGATCGCGGCCAGGCGCTCCAGAGCGAGCACGGCGAGCACCAGCAGCAGGGCAGCGCCGGCGCGCCCGGACGGCACGGCGGTCCAGAGCGGGAGCAGCAGGGACAGCGCGGCGGCGCCCACGAGGGCGGCCCGCCACAGTGCGCCGCGGCGGGCGGCGGCGACCGCACCGGCCGTGACCGGCGGCGCGGCGCGCCCCGCGGCCGAGGGCGCTGGACGAGGGGGCGGCCGGACCCCGGCGGCCTCCTGGACGGCCGTCCACCGCCGCTGCGCACGCCGGCCCGTCCGCAGGAGGGACAGCACCAGCGCCGCTGCACCGGCCGTGAGCAGGGCGGCTCCGGGCCACGACCAGGCGCTCCCGTCCGCGGCGAGCGGACCCGCGGCCGCCCACAGCCCGGCCGCCAGCGCGACGGCGACCAGGGCGGCGCGCACCGGGGTGACCACCGCGGGCACGAGCACGAGCACGGGCTGGAGCACCAGCAGCACGACCTCCCAGACCGGGCGGGGCAGGTCCGGGGTGCCCGCCAGGGCCCGCCCCAGCACGCGCACCCCGCGCGAGGCCAGCGAGAGGCGGTGGCCGGGGGCCAGCCGGTCCAGCCCGTCGGCGCTCGCGCCGACCACCGCCCGGCCGCGCTCGGCGCAGCCGTCGCCGACGTCCCGCAACAGGGCGTCCTGCAGTCCGGCGACGACAGGATCGGCCGTCCCGGTGCTCCCGGCGGGCCGAGCACCGGGAGCGCCGGGCGAGGTCGCCGGGGGAGGCGCGGGCAGCCCGCGCAGGAACCCGGCCACGCCGGCCGCCGCGTCGAGGCGCCCCCACCACCAGTCGTTGGCCCGCCAGTCCCCGGCCAGGAACCCCCGGAAGTTCAGCAGTCCGGCACCGGCCAGCTTGGCGCCCGCGGGCATCCGGCCGTCACCGTCCGAAAGCAGCCGCGCCAGCTCCTTGGTCCCCGCCCCCGGAGCGTCGAGGGCCCGCTGGAGACGGTCACGGGCGAGCGACGCCCGGAGGGCGGGGAACGAGTCCGGCGCCGCGGGCGCCTGGTCCCCGCGGATCTCCCCGTAGGCCACCCGGGAGACCGCCGCGGGGATCCCGGCCGCGGCCAGGAGCGGGGGCAGGTCCACAGCGGCCGGCGCCGTGCCCCCGGCAGGGATCCTCGACCAGGGGGACGCCTCCCAGTCCGCCCGCCGCGCCGCCCCGCCGGGGCCGTCGACGGCCAGGTGCTCGCCCACCACGGCGTGCAGGCCCCGCAGCCCGGCCACGACCGCGTCGAGCTCGGCCCACGAAGCGGCGGTCGGCCGGTGCTCCGCGCCGGAGGCGCCCAGCCAGGAGTCGACGGTTCCCGGGGGCCGTTCCGCCTGACCCGCGCCGGCGGCGAGCACGGCGTGGAACCGCCGGTCGCGCTCGTGGCGGGCGACCGCCAGCACCCGGTAGGCGCGCTCGCGGGCGAGGGCCCTGTCGAAGCCGCCGGCAGGAGCGGGCAGCCCGTCGAGGTCCAGCTCCTCGAGGACGCGCACCCAGGACAGCACGCAGGACGCGGCGTCGAACAGCGCCTGAGCTCCCCGCAGCACCGCCGCGGCGGCAGGGTCGTCGAGCGGGCCCCGGGAAAGGGCGTCGTAGCGCCGGAGCAGCTCGGTCCGCAACGGCCCGAGCGCCCCGGGCGGCCGCGCCCGCAGGGCGTCGCGCCGGGCCAGGGTCGAGGTGAGCTGCCACTCCGCCGGACGGGTCAGGAGGCGGGACAGCAGGTCGGCGTCGGTCCGGGCCCGGCAGCGCAGATAGGCCCGGCGACGCTCGTCGAGCGAGGCCTCGTCCCAGCACCCGATCAGGGCCGCGAGCGGGTGCAGGCGACCGCGGGCCACGAGCTGGGTGTCCAGGTAGTCGGACAAGGCCAGCACCTCGTCCTCGTCCGACTCCCGCCGGGGCAGCCGGGCGACCGTGGCGGCGAGCGTGCCCACGAGGCGCGGCAGATCGCGCTCGAACCGCACGCCCCGCTCGCGGTGGGGCGGGTCCGGGTCGAGGTACAGCAGGCCCCGGTCGGCGTGCCGCAGGGACGTCCTGGTGCGCGCGGCCTCCAGCGCCCGGTCGATGGGGATGTTGTCGAACACGCCTCCGTCGACCACGTGGTAGGGAAGCTCCGCGGGGTCGCGGTGCGCGCCGAACGCCTGGCTCAGGTCCGGGCGTCCGGCCTCCGGGCCCGGTGCGCCCCGCGGGCCCGGGGTCGGGGCGGCCCACACCGAGGCCGGCTCGAAGGCCCCGGGAAAGGAGGCAGTGGCCCGGGCGGCGTAGGCCAGCCGGGACAGCGCGGCCGCGGCCTCCGCGGGGGCGGTGTCCCGCCCCGGGATGTCGTTGTCCAGGGACGGGGCGGGGGAGCCGGGCTCCGGGGACGAGAAGTGGAAGTCGCTCCGCCCCTCCGCCGATGCGCTGTGGGGGGAGGGGTCGCTGTCCAGGACCGTGGCGGAGAGCTCGACCGTGACGTGCTCGGCCTCCAGGTCCGGGTGGTGCTCCGTGCTGCCCCGAAGCGCCCGGAGCGCCTCCAGCAGTCGCGGCCACAAGTACTCGTCGCCGCGCAGCAGGGAGTCCACGGGGCGCCGTCCGAGCGGGCGCAGCAAGCGGCCGAGGTCGCCGTGCTCCGCCCAGATCCGGCCGAGGGCGTCCATGTCGGAGCCGGCGCGCTGGGCCACGGCGTGCACCACGCCGTTGAGCCCGCCGGCGCTGGCCCCGGCGAGGAGATCGAACTCCACCCGGTCGTAGCCGGCGTCCGCGAGCAGCCGCGCGTACACCGCGGCGCGCTCCTCGACCAGGGGATCAGGGGTCGCGGAGGGGTGCAGGAGGTAGGCGTGCAGCGCTCCGCGGCCGTCCCGGTGGATCCGGATCCGGCGCAGGACGTCCAGCTCCGCCACGGCACCGCCGATCCACACGGCGAGACTCACGCCGCCGCGCATGGCCAGGGCGAGCCGGAGGGTGCGGCCGAAGGCCGGTTCCTTCCCCGCGGTCGCGTCCGCGAGGGGCTGTGCGGGCAGCAGCAGCGTGACGGGCAGAGGAGCAGCGACGGACCCTGTGCCCGCACTCACCAGCGGATTCGTGGCTTCCGGCGGACGGTGGCCGGTCGCCGGGACGTCCCGCCGGCGGCCCGGCCGGTGGTCGCTCAAGCGCGGGCGCGGCGGGCGTCGGCGCGGCGGCAGAGCACGGCGAACAGGGCGCCCGACAGGTTGTGCCAGACCGAGAAGACCGCCGCCGGCAGGGCTGCCAGGGGGTTCATGTACTGGGCGGCGAGCCCGGCGGCCAGTCCGGAGTTCTGCATGCCCACCTCCACGGCGGTGGTGCGCCGCACGGCGATCGGCTGCCGCGTCACCGCGCCCACGAAGTGGCCCAGGGCCAGGCCGATCACGTTGTGCAGGACCACGGCCGCGAGCACGAGCAGGCCGGCCTCCACGATCCGGTCGGCGCTGCCCGAGACGACGATGGCCACGATCAGGGCGATGGCCGCGACCGACACCCACGGCAGGACGGGCAGGGCGCGCTCGACCAGGCGGGGCGCCAGCAGGCGCACGCCGAGGCCTGCGACGACGGGCAGGAGAACGATCTTGGTGATCGACCAGGCCATGGCCCCGCCGTCCACCGGCAGGTACTGTCCGGCCAGCCACAGCGTGAGCAGGGGAGTGAGCAGCGGCGCGAGCAGCGTGGAGATCGAGGTCATGGCGACCGACAGCGCCACGTCACCGCGGGCGAGGTAGGCGACCACGTTGGACGCCGTTCCGCCGGGCGCGCAACCCACCAGGATCACGCCCGCGGCGAGCTCCGGCGGGAGCCGCAGCAGGAATACCACGAGCAGCGCCACGAGGGGCATGACCACGTACTGGGTCGCGACACCGAGCAGCACCGGCAGCGGCCGCTTCGCCACGAGCGCGAAGTCCACGGGACGCAGGGTCAGGCCCATGCCGAACATGACCACCCCGAGCAGGGGGTTGATCCATCCGGACAGCCCGCTCACGGCACCGGGGGCCAGGAACCCGACGAGACCGCCCGCGAGGACGAGCACGGGGAAGAGCAGGACGGCGATGTAGGCGCTGCGATCGGGGGCAGTGGTCTCGGCCGCGGTCGCGGGGCCGGCGTTCACCATCCGCGGGCCCGCCACTCGTCCAGGTGCGGACGCTCCGCCCCCAGCGTGGTGGGCTTGCCGTGGCCGGGGTGGACCACGGTGTCGTCGTCGAAGCGCTCGAAGACGCGCTCGGTGACGTCGTCGATCAGCTGCCGGAAGTCCTCGGGGCTGTTGGTCCGGCCCACGCCGCCGGGGAAGAGGGAGTCGCCGGAGAAGATGTGCGCCGGGCCCTCCGGGTCGCGGTAGACCAGGGCGATCGAACCGGGAGTGTGCCCGCGCAGGCCGATGACCTCGAGGTCGAAGCCGTCGAACTCGGCCGTGTCCCCGTCCTCGAAGGTCAGGTCCATGGGCACGGCGATGTCGGACTCGTCGTCGGCGCCGCACGCCGTCATGGCCTCGGACCGGGAGCGGACCTCCTCGAGGGCGCGGACGTGGTCCCAGTGGGAGTGGGTGGTGATGATGACCTGGAGATTCCCGTAGGTCTTGGAGCAGTCGCCGTTGCCGGCGCCCACGAGACCGGCGATGGCCCGGGCGTCGTCGGCCGCGTCGATGAGGACCTGCGTTCCCTCGTCCTTGGACGTGAGCAGGTAGACGTTGTTGTCCATCTCGCTCACGGAGATCCGGCGAATCGTGACCTCGGCGAGGTCGGTGACCTCCGTCTTCGTTGCGATCATGAGGACGAAGGTACTCCCGTGCCCCGGCACTCGCCAATCGCGGGCTCGGAGATCCCATCGTGACCTCCGCGCTCTGGTCCGGACCGTTAGCACCAGGGAACATGGAGGCGGTGCTTCGTCCCGGAGCACCGCCCGGTGGAGGAGGAGAGTATCGTGCCGAGAGAAGCTCTGCTGGTCCTGACGCTGACAGGGATCGTGCTGACCGGGTGCTCCGGTGCCCCGGAGCCACCGGGAGGTTCCGGTCCGACGGCCTCCGCCGGCGCGTCCGGCAGCGCGACGTCGACCCGGGCGCCGTCTCCGACGCCGCCGCCCGCACCCTCGACGCCGGCGGCCTCCGCGCCGGCCACGTCCCCGGCCGCGCCGGCCACGTCCCCGGCCGCGCCGGCCACGTCCCCGGCCGCGCCGGCCGCGGACCCGCAGGCGGTCGTCGACCTGTTCGTGCGCAGCGGTGGGATCTGCCAGTCGGGGCACTTCGGGGACGTGCCGACGACTCCGGAGAACATCGCGATCGTGCAGGACTACTGCGCCACGCAACCGCTGCCCACACTGCCTCCTGCGGACCCGCAGGCGGTCGTCGACCTGTTCGTGCGCAGCGGTGGGATCTGCCATTCGGGGCACTTCGGGGACGTGCCGACGACTCCGGAGAACATCGCGATCGTGCAGGACTACTGCGCCACCCAGTCGGTGCCCACACCGCCCCCAGCTCCATAGGGGCGCACCGGCCACGGCATCACGGGCTCTGCCGCCCGGCCGGAACACCTCTGCCCGTGTCGGACGGCACATGCCGGGTGCTTGTCTCCTTCGACCGTCCCGCATAAAGTTGCGTGCGGCAACAAAATATCAGGGTATCCGGTGGCACCACGCCCGCGTCGTCGTCGAGGCGGGACCCCCGAGCAACGGGGAGTGCGGACCGGGTGCCCGAACGAGGTTGCCGTCCGAACCGTCCCCGATCCCGGAGGAGCCCCGTTGCCCGTCTCCCACGACACCGCCGTGGAACTGGTGCGCGACCTGCTGGAGCTGCAGCGCGTCATGAAGCGCGTGACCAAGACCGACGCCGGCCAGCGCCAGCTCAACCCCACGGCGATCGCCCTGCTCTACTACCTCGACAGCAACGGGCCGCGGCGGGCCACCGTGATGGCCTCCGAGACCGGGCTCGGCCCCTCGGGGCTGAGCCGCCAGCTGGCCGTCCTCGAGGGGGAGGGCCACGTCGAGCGCACCCCCGACCCCGACGACGGGCGCGCCGCGCTCGTCGCCATCACGGAGCGTGGCCGGGAGGAGGTCCGGACCGTGCTGGAACAGGACGCCCAGCGGCTCGCCGCGCGGCTCGAGGGCTGGGACGAGGAGCAGGCCCGTGGCAGCCGCGGGGCCATCAACGAGATCACCACCGTCTTCCTGGACTCCCTCGGCGTGGAGCGCACCACGTCCTGCCGCAGCCCCCACCAGCCTGACCGCACGGGGGCGGCCATCGGCGGGGCCGACGCCGACCCGGAGCACGCCGCCCACGACAACACGGTCCAGGACCACGCAGGACAGGACCCCGCAGACCGAGAGCACGAGGAGCACCCCGCACCATGACGTCACAGCAATCGACCGCCGCACCGGGCGGGGGGACCGGCGCCTCCCACCAGGACGTGATGCGGGCGCTCACCGGGATCCTCGCGGTGTTCTTCATGGCGATGGTCACCCTCACGATCATCGGCACGGCCCTGCCCGTGATCATGGCCGACCTCGGCGGGGATCAGACGTCGCTGTCCTGGACGGTCACCGGCACCCTGCTCGCCAACGCCGCCACCACGCCCGTCTGGGGCAAGCTCGCCGACCTCTTCGACAAGAAGAAGCTGCTCCAGCTGTCCATCGTGATCTTCGTGCTCGGCTCGGCCATGGCCGGGTTGGCCCCTACCATCGAGTTCCTCATCCTGGCCCGCGTGGTCCAGGGCGTGGCCATGGGCGGCATCATGGCCCTGGCCATGACCATCATGGGCACGATCATCCCGCCCCGGGAGCGCGGTCGCTACGCCGGCTACATGGGCGCCGTCATGGCGGTGGCCACCTCAGCCGGCCCGCTCCTCGGCGGACTCATCGTGGACCTCTTCGGCTGGCGGTGGGTGTTCCTCATCCCCGCCCCGCTGGCGGTCCTGGCGGCCGTGCTCGTCCACCGCACCCTGCACATCCCGCCGCAGGCGCCCCGGAAGGTGAGCATCGACTGGCTCGGCATCGTGCTGCTGGTCCTCTCGGCCTCCGCGCTGCTGCTGTGGGTGTCCCTGGCCGGCCAGCCGGGGATGTTCGAGTGGATCTCGCCGACCTCCGCGGCCCTCGCCGCCACCGCGCTCGTGGGGACCGTGCTGTTCGTGCTCGTGGAGCAGCGGGCCACCGAGCCGGTCCTGCCCATCCGGGTGGTCACCGAGCGCACCACCGCCCTGGCCATCGTGGCGGCCATCGCCACCGGCGGAGCCATGTTCGCCTCGACCACCTACCTGGGCCAGTACTTCCAGCTCGGCCAGGGCTTCAGCCCCACCATGGCCGGGATGCTCATGCTCCCGCAGGTGTTCGGCTCCCTCGTGGGCGCCACGGTCGCCGGGCAGCTGATCACCCGCTACGGGCGGTGGAAGATCATCCTGGTGGTCGCCGCCGTGCTCATGTCCACCGGCCTGTTCCTCGCCGCGACGCTCACGCACGACACCGCGCTGTGGGGCGTGAGCGCGCTTATCTTCCTCGTGGGCCTCGGCATCGGCGCGCTGAACCAGAACCTGGTCCTGGCCGTGCAGAACACCGTGGGGCTCAAGGACATGGGCGCGGCGTCCTCCTCGGTCGCGTTCTTCCGCACCATGGGCGGCGCCGTGGCGGTCGCCGTCTTCGGCGCCCTCATGAGCTCCCACCTCGCCCGGCAGCTGGCCGAAAGCACCCGGGCCCGGGGCGGGGACCCCGCCGCCGTGGACAGCTCCACGATGGACCTGGAGTCGCTGCCCGCCTCCGTCGAGGGGGTGGTGCGCGAGGCCTACGGCACGGGCACCGGACTCGTCTTCCTCGTCGCCGCCGTCGCGTCCCTGGCGACCCTGCTCGCGGTGCTCCTCATCAAGGAGGTCCCGCTGCGGCGCACCGTGGACATCGTCGAGGTGGACCCCGCCACGGGCCGGCTCAAGGTCGTCACCCGCACGGTCGACGCCCGTGGGGTCCGCCGGCAGCAGGACGCCGCGGTGGGCCCGGTTCCCGAGGAGGCCGGTCCGCGGGCGGACGGCGCCACCCGCGCCCGGGAGGGCTCGTCCACCGGAGGAGCGGCCCGCCAGCTCGTTCGCGAGGACACCTCCACCGGCCCCGTGGACCGGGTGTGAACCCGCCCACGGACCCGGCCCCGATGTCCGGGGCCGGTACTAGAGTGGAGGGCGTGTCTGAGCCGATCCCCACGTCCACCCTGGTCCTGAGTCCGTCGACGGACTCCTCCGAAGCCCTCGACGGGCCGGTGACCGCCACCGGCGCCCGGTCCGCCCGCCGGTCCGACCTCACCGAGATCGTCGTGCAGGGCGCGCGCGAGCACAACCTCGACAACGTGTCGCTGACCGTGCCGCGGGATGCCATGGTCGTGTTCACGGGTCTGTCCGGCTCCGGGAAGTCGTCGCTGGCGTTCGACACCATCTTCGCCGAGGGCCAGCGCCGCTACGTCGAGTCCCTTTCCTCCTACGCCCGGATGTTCCTGGGCCGGGTGGACAAGCCGGACGTCGACTTCATCGAGGGCCTGTCCCCGGCGGTCTCCATCGACCAGAAGTCCACCTCCCGCAACCCGCGCTCCACCGTGGGCACGATCACCGAGATCTACGACTACATGCGCCTGCTGTGGGCGCGCGTCGGCCACCCGCACTGCCCCGAGTGCGGCGAGGCGATCAAGAAGCAGACCCCCCAGCAGATCGTGGACCAGCTCCTCGACATGCCGGAGAAGACCCGCTTCCAGGTGCTCGCACCCGTGGTGCGCGAGCGCAAGGGCGAGTTCGTGGACCTCTTCCAGGAGCTCTCCGCGAAGGGCTTCTCCCGCGCCACCGTGGACGGCGAGACGGTCCAGCTCTCGGACCCGCCCAGGCTCAAGAAGCAGTTCAAGCACACCATCGAGGTGGTCGTGGACCGGCTCGTGGTCAAGGAGGGCATCCGCCAGCGCCTGACCGACTCCGTCGAGACGGCGCTCGGTCTCGCCGAGGGGCGCGTCGTCGTCGAGCTCGTGCCCCGCACGGACGAGGAGATCGCCCACCCGCTGGAACTGCGCCGCCCGTTCTCCGAGAACCTCGCCTGCCCCAACGAGCACCCGCTGCAGGCCGACGAGATCGAGCCCCGGTCCTTCTCGTTCAACGCCCCGTTCGGCGCGTGCCCGGAGTGCGACGGCATCGGTTCGCGCCTGGAGGTCGACGAGGAGCTCGTGGTCCCCAACCCGGACCTGTCCCTCGTGGAGGGCGCGATCGCCCCGTGGTCGCTCGGCAAGGCCACCAGCGAGTACTGGAACCGCCTGCTCGCCGGGCTGGGCCACGAGCTCGGCTTCGACCTCGTCACCCCGTGGAAGAAGCTGCCCGCCAAGGCGCGCAAGGCGATCCTCGAGGGCAAGGACTACCAGGTCACCGTGGCCTACCGGAACCGGTTCGGCCGGGAGCGCCGCTACACCCAGGGCTTCGAGGGGGTGATCGGCTACATCAAGCGCAAGCACGCGGAGACGGAGTCGGACAACGCCAAGGACCGCTACGAGCAGTACATGCGCCAGGTGGCCTGCCCGGCCTGCGACGGCGCCCGGCTGAACCCGACCATGCTCGCCGTGACCGTGGGCGGGAAGAACATCGCCGAGACCACCCGGATGCCCATGCGGGACGCCCACGCGTTCTTCCGCGACCTGGAGCTGAGCACCCGCGAGACGAAGATCGGCGAGCAGGTGCTCAAGGAGATCCAGGCCCGCCTGACCTTCCTCGTGGACGTGGGCCTGGACTACCTCAACCTCGAGCGCGCCGCCGCGACGCTGTCCGGCGGCGAGGCCCAGCGCATCCGTCTGGCCACCCAGATCGGGGCCGGGCTCGTGGGCGTGCTCTACGTCCTGGACGAGCCGTCGATCGGCCTGCACCAGCGGGACAACCGCCGGCTCATCGGGACCCTCACCAAGCTGCGGGACATGGGCAACACCCTGATCGTGGTCGAGCACGACGAGGACACCATCCGCGAGGCCGACTGGATCGTGGACGTCGGCCCCGGCGCCGGTGAGCGCGGCGGGCGCGTGGTGCACTCCGGCACCTACGAGGAGCTGCTGGCCAACGAGGGGTCCATCACGGCCGACTACCTCTCCGGCCGCCGGGCCATCCGGGTGCCCGCGCAGCGGCGCGCGATCGACCGCAGGCGGATGCTCAAGGTCGTCGGGGCGCGGGAGAACAACCTGCGCGGCATCGACGTCTCCTTCCCGCTGGGGGTGCTGACCGCGGTGACCGGGGTGTCCGGGTCCGGGAAGTCCACGCTGGTCAACGACATCCTCTACACGTCCCTGGCCAACAAGCTCAACGGGGCCAAGCAGGTCCCCGGCCGGCACAAGCGGATCGACGGCGTGGATCTGCTGGACAAGGTGGTGCACGTGGACCAGAGCCCCATCGGCCGGACCCCGCGCTCCAACCCCGCCACGTACACGGGCGTGTTCGACCACATCCGCAAGCTCTTCGCCGAGACCCCGGAGGCTAAGGTGCGCGGCTACCAGGCCGGCCGGTTCTCCTTCAACGTCAAGGGCGGGCGCTGCGAGGCGTGCTCCGGCGACGGCACGATCAAGATCGAGATGAACTTCCTGCCGGACGTCTACGTCCCGTGCGAGGTGTGCAAGGGCGCCCGGTACAACCGGGAGACCCTCGAGGTGCACTACAAGGGGAAGACGATCGCCGAGGTCCTGGAGATGCCCATCGAGGAGGCCGCCGAGTTCTTCAAGGCGTTCGGCCCGATCGCCCGGCACCTCAACACGCTGGTGGACGTCGGTCTGGGCTACGTCCGGCTGGGCCAGCCCGCCACGACCCTGTCCGGCGGCGAGGCCCAGCGCGTGAAGCTGGGCGCGGAGCTGCAGAAGCGCTCCAACGGCCGCTCCATCTACGTGCTGGACGAGCCCACCACCGGCCTGCACTTCGAGGACATCCGCAAGCTGCTGCTCGTGCTGCAGGGTCTGGTGGACAAGGGCAACACCGTGATGACCATCGAGCACAACCTGGACGTCATCAAGTCCGCCGACTGGATCGTTGACCTCGGCCCGGACGGCGGCTCCGGCGGCGGCCAGGTCGTGGCGGAGGGCACCCCGGAGCAGGTGGCCCGGAGCACGGACAGCCACACCGGCCGGTTCCTGGCCGAGGTCCTCGGCGGGCGCTCCGCCCCCGTGGGGGCCGCCCGATGACCGCACCCGTGGTGCTCTGGGACCTCGACGGCACGCTCCTCGACCCGGCCGGGGCCATCACCGGCGGCATCGCCCGGGCCCTGGCCGAGCACGGCCACGCCGTGCCCGAGGACCTGCGCCGGTTCGTGGGCCCGCCCGTGGGCTTCTCGCTGCGGACCTTCACCGACGTCCCGGAGGAGGAGATCCCGGGCGTGGTCGCCTCCTACCGGGCCCGCTACCGCACCGAGGGGCTTGCACAGACCCGCGTCTACCCCGGGGTGGAGGAGCTCCTGGAGCGCCTGCACGGCGCCGGTGTGCGGATGGCCGTCGCCACCCAGAAGCCCGAGCCCACGGCCCAGCTCGCCGTCGGCACGTTCGGACTCGGCCGGTGGTTCGAGACGGTCTCGGGGGCCGCGGACGACCTCGCCGCCCCGCAGACGCACCCGCGGCTCGCCCACGACAAGCCCGCGATCATCGCCGAGGCCCTGCGCCGGCTCGGCGTGGACGCCCCGGACCCCGCGCGCACCGTCATGATCGGGGACCGCCGCTACGACGCCGAGGGCGCGGCCGCCCACGGGATCGACTGCCTGGGCGTCGCCTGGGGCTTCGCCGACGAGGGCGAGCTGGGGACCGGCTTCGCCGCCGTGGCCGGCGACGCCGCCGAGCTCGGGGAGCTGCTGGCCCGGTACACCGCCCCGGCCCCGACCGGCCGCTGAGGGGGACCGGACCGTGGCCGATCCGGAGAGCTACCGCCCCGCCCGCCGGGACATCCCGACCGACCCCGGGGTCTACCGCTTCCGGGACGAGTACGGGCGCGTGGTCTACGTGGGCAAGGCCAAGAACCTGCGCAACCGGCTGAGCTCCTACTTCGCGCCCCCGCACGCCCTGAGCCCCAAGACCCGCGCCATGGTCACCACCGCGGCCGGCGTCGAGTGGACCGTGGTGGGCAGCGAGCTGGAGTCGCTGCAGCTCGAGTACACCTGGATCAAGGAGTTCAAGCCCCGGTTCAACATCGCCTACCGGGACGACAAGTCCTACCCCTACCTCGCCGTGACGATGGCCGAGTCGGTGCCCCGCGCCCAGGTGGTGCGGGGGGACAAGAAGAAGGGCAACCGCTACTTCGGCCCCTACTCCCAGGCCTGGGCGATCCGCGAGACCCTCGACGCCCTGCTGCGCGTCTTCCCCGTGCGGACCTGCTCCAAGGGCGTCTACCGGCGCGCCGAGCAGTCCGGTCGCCCGTGCCTGCTGGGCTACATCGACAAGTGCTCCGCCCCGTGCGTCGGGCGGATCTCCGAGGAGGACCACTACGCCCTCGCGGAGGACCTGTGCCGGTTCATGGCCGGGCACGCGACCCCATTCATCAGGGAGCTGCAGCGGCAGATGCAGGAGGCCTCCGCGGCCATGGACTTCGAGACCGCCGCCGCGCGCCGGGACGACATCGCCGCTCTGGAGAAGGCCTTCGAGCGCAACGCCGTGGTGCTCTCCGACAGCACCGACGCCGACTTCTTCGCACTCGCCGAGGACGAGCTGGAGGCCGCCGTCCAGGTCTTCCACGTCCGGGGCGGGCGGATCCGCGGACAGCGCGGCTGGGTCACCGAGAAGGTCGAGGAGGCCGACGGCGGACGGCTCCTCGAGCAGCTGCTCGAGCAGGTCTACGGCGACACCGCCGCGGACGCCGCCGAGAGCGCCCACTCCGCCGCGCCCCCGTCCGCAAGCGGGTCCAAGCACCGGCCCTCCGCGGAGCTCGCCTACCGGGAGGACGCCATCCCGCGCACCGTGCTGCTCTCCGAGCCCGCCGACAGCACCGACCGGCTCGAGGAGTGGCTCTCGGGCCTGCGCGGGTCCCGGGTCTCGATCGCCGTCCCGCAGCGCGGGGAGAAGGCGCACCTCATGGAGACGGTGCAGGAGAACGCCCGGCAGGCCCTGAAGCTGCACAAGTCCCGGCGGGCGGGCGACATCACGACCCGCTCCGCGTCCCTGCAGGAGCTCCAGGAGGCCCTCGACATCCCCGTGCCGCTGATGCGGATCGAGTGCTACGACATCTCGCACGTGCAGGGGACCAACGTCGTCGCCTCCATGGTCGTCTTCGAGGACGGGCTGCCCCGGAAGTCGGACTACCGGAAATTCTCGGTCACCGGCGAGGCCGCACGGGACGACACCGCATCCATGTACGACGTCATCTCCCGGCGCTTCCGCCGGCACCTCGAGGAGCAGGCCGAGCGGGAGGCCGCCGGGCCGCGCACCGGACAGGTGGACGCGGGGGCCGAGGCCCCCGAGCGGGCGCGGTTCGCCTATCCGCCCAGCCTCGTGGTGGTCGACGGCGGGCCCCCGCAGGTCGCGGCAGCGGCCCGGGCCCTGAGCGACCTCGGGATCGACGACGTCCACGTGGTCGGCCTGGCCAAGCGGCTCGAGGAGGTCTGGGTGCCGGACGACGAGTTCCCCGTGATCCTGCCGCGCGCGAGCCAGGGCCTGTACCTGCTCCAGCGGATCCGCGACGAGGCCCACCGCTTCGCCATCACCTTCCATCGCAAGAAGCGTTCCTCCGCCATGACGGTCTCCGTGCTCGACGAGCTGCCCGGGGTGGGCCCCGCCAAGCAGAAGGCGCTGCTGAAGCACTTCGGCTCGGTCAAGAAGCTCCGGGCGGCCCGGGTCGAGGAGCTCGAGCAGGTCCCCGGCTTCGGGCGGACCCTGGCCGAGAAGGTGGCCGCGGCGCTGCAGGCCTCCGACGCCGACACCGCCCCGGCGGTCAACATGACCACCGGAGAGGTACTCTCCTGAGCGCGGGCGCGCCGCCGGGGTCGCCGCGGCGCCCCGCGGACTTCGTTAGGCTGGGGCGGGAGCGCCGCACGAGGCCGACCGCGACCGGTGCGCCGGGCGCGGCGGGAGCAGCGTCCACGGATCACCAGGCGCAGGGCACGACGACGGGAGACGGAGCGGACATGAGCGAGCACACCGCCGGGGCGGACGTCGGGACGGCGGACAGGACGGACCACGCGAGGCCGACCAGCTCGGAGCTGCTCGTCGTGACGGGCATGTCCGGTGCCGGGCGCAGCACGGCCGCGAACGCCCTCGAGGACCTCGGCTGGTACGTGGTCGACAACCTGCCGCCGCAGATGCTGCACACGCTCGCGGACCTCGTCTCCCGGACCCCGCAGGCCCTGCCCAAGCTGGCCGTCGTCATCGACGTGCGCGGCAAGGCCCTGTTCAGCGACATGAAGGAGACGCTGGCCGCCCTCGAGGCGTCCGACGTCGACTTCTCAGTGCTGTTCCTGGACGCCGCCGACGACGTGCTGGTCTCCCGCTACGAGCACCAGCGCCGGCCGCACCCGCTGCAGGCCGGCGGGCGGATCCTCGACGGCATCCGCGCCGAGCGCGCACTGCTGACGGACCTGCGGGAGTCGGCGGACGTGGTCCTGGACACCTCCGGGTTCAACGTGCACGCGCTGTCCCGGGCCGTGGCCGACCTCTTCTCCACGAACGGGCCTGTGGTCCTGCGCCTGACCGTGCTCAGCTTCGGCTTCAAGTACGGGGTCCCCGCGGACGCGAACTACGTGGCCGACGTCCGCTTCATCCCCAACCCGCACTGGGTCCCGTCGCTGCGACCGCGCACCGGCAAGGACGACGAGGTCCGGGACTACGTCTTCCAGGACGAGGGCCCCCAGCAGTTCGTGGACCGGTTCGTCGCCATGCTCGAACCCGTCTTCGCGGGATACCGTACGGAGAACAAGCACTACGCCACCATCGCGATCGGTTGCACGGGCGGGAAGCACCGCTCCGTGGCCGTGAGCGAGGAGGTGGCCCGCAGGCTCGCCAAGCTGCCGCTCGTGACCGTCAACATCCAGCACCGGGACATGGGCCGCGAGTGACCGGCTCGCCCTCACCCCAATTGGACCTCCGATGACATTTCCTCCCACCGGCGCCTTCCCCCGGCTGCCCCTCAGCAGCGGCGCCGATGTCGACCCCCACCACTCGCCGGACCCCTCCGCCCGGCGGCCCGGCGGCGCCAGCCCCTCCGTGGTCGCCCTCGGCGGCGGGCACGGGCTCTCGGCCAACCTCGCGGCCCTGCGCCGGATCACCCCGGTGCTCACCGCGGTGGTGACGGTGGCCGACGACGGCGGCTCCTCCGGCCGGCTGCGCGACGAGCTCGGGGTCCTGCCTCCGGGAGACCTGCGGATGGCGCTCGCGGCGCTGTGCGACGACTCCGAGTGGGGCCGGACGTGGCGCGACGTCATGCAGCACCGGTTCAGCTCCTCGGAGGGCCGTTCCACGACGCTCGACAACCACGCGCTGGGCAACCTGCTCATCGTCACGCTGTGGGAGCTGCTGGGGGACCCGGTGGCGGGGCTCGAGTGGGCGGGCGCCCTGCTGGGCGCCCGCGGCCGGGTGCTGCCGATGTCCACGCAGCCGCTGGTCATCGCCGGTGACGTCCCCGGGGACGTCACCGGTGACGCCCCCGGTGCCCCGTCCGCCGGTGGCAGCACCCCGGAGGGGGAAGGGTCCCTCGGCACGGTGCGCACGATCACCGGGCAGGCCGTCCTGGCCAAGCAGGCCGACGTCGGCAACGTGCGGCTCGTGCCTCCGGACGCCCCGGCGTGCCCGC
This sequence comes from Kocuria nitroreducens, assembly GCF_042879195.1. Lineage (NCBI taxonomy): Bacteria > Bacillati > Actinomycetota > Actinomycetes > Micrococcales > Micrococcaceae > Kocuria > Kocuria nitroreducens. The sequence goes on along the minus strand of NZ_JBHZTC010000002.1, from coordinate 13,646 downwards.
AGGCGGTCGAGGCGGTCGGGCTCGCCGACTGGGTGATCATGGGTCCGGGCTCGTGGCACACCTCCGTGCTGCCGCACCTGCTGCTGCCCGAGCTGCGCGAGGCCATCTGCGGCACCCGGGCGCGCCGCTGCGTCACCCTGAACCTCTCGCCGGACACCGAGACCCGCGGCAAGACGGCAGCCGACCACCTGCGGGTCCTGCACTCCTACTGCCCCGAGCTGTCCCTGGACGTCGTCCTCGCCGACCCCTCCGCCACCGAGGACGGCGCCGACCTCGAGGAGGTCGCCCGCGGCCTGGGCGCCGAGGTCTTCTACGCCGACGTCCGGGCGCACCCCGGCACTGCCGTGCACAACACGCTCCGGCTCGCGGCCGCCTACCAGGAGATCTTCGAGCGCCACCGCTGAGCCCTCCGCCCACCCCACACCCCCAGCATCCCCAGGAAAGGAACCGCGTGGCTCTGACGTCATCGGTGAAGGAAGAACTGTCCCGTCTCGAGATCAAAAGGTCCTCGGAGCGTCGCGCCGAGCTCTCCGCCCTGCTGCGCTTCGCGGGCGGGCTCCACATCGTCTCGGGACGCATCGTCGTCGAGGCGGAGGTGGACCTCGGCGCCACCGCGCGCCGGGTGCGCCGCGCCGTCCACGAGGTCTTCGGCCACGACAGCGAGATCGTGGTCGTCTCCGGCGGGGGACTGCGTCGCGGCAGCTCGTACGTGGTGCGCGTGGTCGAGGACGGCGAGGCCCTCGCCCGCCAGACGGGCCTGCTCGACTCGCGAGGGCGCCCCGTGCGCGGGCTCCCGCCCGCCGTGGTCAACGGGGCCGTGGCCGACGCCGAGGCGGTGCTGCGCGGGGCCTTCCTCGCCCACGGCTCCCTCACGGAGCCCGGCCGCTCCGCCGCGATGGAGTTCACCTGCCCTGGCCCCGAGGCGGCCCTCGCGCTCGTCGGTGCGGCCCGCCGGCTCGGCGTCCTCGCGAAGGCCCGCGAGGTGCGCGGGGTCGACCGCGTGGTCGTGCGGGACGGGGACGCGATCGCCGCGCTGCTCACCCGGATGGGCGCCCACCAGACGCTCCTCCAGTGGGAGGACCGGCGGATGCGCAAGGAGGTGCGCGCCACGGCCAACCGCCTCGCCAACTTCGACGACGCCAACCTTCGCCGCTCCGCGCAGGCCGCCGTGGCCGCCGGGGCCCGGGTCGAGCGCGCGCTGGAGATCCTCGGCGACGAGGTCCCGGAGCACCTGCGGCAGGCGGGGGAGCTGAGGCTGTCCAACAAGCAGGCCAGTCTGGACGAGCTCGGCCGGCTCGCGGACCCCCCGCTCACCAAGGACGCCGTGGCGGGCCGGATCCGCCGGCTCCTGGCCATGGCGGACCGCCGGGCGGAGGAGCTGAATCTCCCCGGCACCGACTCCGGTGTCGCCGCGGAGGCCCTGCCCTCCTGAGCGGAGCGCTCCGGCGGGGCTCGTCCACGGCCGGCGCGGCGGAGCAGTTCCGCCGGGGCGGTCCTTCAGGGCGGCGCCGGAGGCCTTCCGGACGTTCCCGCGTGGGTTTCCGAGGTTCCACGACTGTCGATGTGGGTTTATGTGGTTTTAGCGATGAATGCGGGTTCAATCTTTCATGACCCCAAGACATCCCAGGGATAACCACGTAGAATGGACTCCGGTTCAACGATCCAGACTTCAACGATCCAGACCCCGACCAACACAGGAGAAGCCAGTGACCATTCGAGTGGGCATCAACGGATTCGGACGCATCGGACGCAACTTCCTCCGCGCCGCGCGCGAGCAGGGCGAGAACATCGAGGTCGTTGCCGTGAACGACCTCACGGACCCGGAGGCGCTGGTCCACCTCTTCAAGTACGACTCCATCATGGGCCGGTTCCCCGGCGAGGTGACCCTCAACGGCGACACCATGAGCGTCGACGGCCACGACGTCAAGTTCCTCGCCGAGCCCGACCCCGCCAAGCTCCCCTGGGGCGAGCTCGGAGTGGACGTCGTCGTCGAGTCGACCGGCCGCTTCACCAACGGCTCCAAGGCCAAGGCACACCTGGACGGCGGCGCCAAGAAGGTCGTTTTGTCCGCCCCCGGCAAGGAGATCGACGGCACGTTCGTGCCCGGCGTCAACCTCGACACCTACGACTCCGCGTCGATGAACATCGTCTCCGCGGCCTCCTGCACCACGAACTGCCTCGCCCCGATGGCCAAGGTCCTCAACGACGCGTTCGGCATCGAGCAGGGTCTGATGACCACGATCCACGCCTACACTGCGGACCAGAACCTGCAGGACGGCCCGCACAGCGACCTGCGCCGCGCCCGCGCCGCCGCCCTCAACATGGTGCCGACCACCACCGGCGCCGCCGCCGCCGTGGGCCTCGTACTCCCCGAGCTCAAGGGCAAGCTGGACGGCTTCGCCGTACGCGTGCCCGTGCCCACCGGCTCGGTCGTGGACCTCACCTTCGACGCGCAGAAGGAGGTCTCCGTCGAGTCGGTCAACGCCGCCATGAAGGAGGCCGCCGAGGGCCCCATGAAGGGCATCGTCAAGTACACCGAGGACCCCATCGTCTCCTCGGACATCCAGGGCGACAGCATCTCCACGATCTTCGACGCCCCGCTGACCAAGGTCATCGGCAACCAGGTCAAGGTCATCGCCTGGTACGACAACGAGTGGGGCTACACCTCCCGCCTCGTCAACGTCGTCTCCCACGTCGGCGGGCAGCTCTGACACCGCGTCCGCGCGACGTCCCCGGGGTAGGGTGAGTGACATGGCTCATGCACTTGACGAACTCATCGCCGACGGCGTCGCCGGGCGCCGCGTCCTGGTCCGCTCCGACCTGAACGTCCCCCTGGACGGCTCCACCGTGACCGACGACGGGCGCGTCCGCGCGTCCCTGCCGGTCCTGCAGAAGCTGGCCGACGCCGGGGCCCGCGTCATCGTGATGGCGCATCTCGGCCGGCCCAAGGGACAGGTCGACCCGAAGTACTCGATCGCCCCCGCCGCGCGGAGGCTGGCCGAGCTGGCCGGCTTCCGTGTGGCGGTCGCCTCCGACGTCGTCGGGGACGACGCCCGGGCCAAGGCCGAGACCCTCGCCGACGGCGAGGTGCTCGTGATCGAGAACGTGCGCTTCGATGCCCGCGAGACCTCGAAGGAGGACGCCGAGCGCGGCGCCTTCGCGGACGAGCTCGCCGCCCTGACGGGCGAGAACGGGGCCTACGTGGACGACGCCTTCGGCGCTGTCCACCGCAAGCACGCCTCCGTGTACGACATCGCCCACCGCCTCCCGGCCTACCTGGGCGACCTCGTCAAGCGCGAGCTCGACGTGCTCACCAAGGTCGTCTCCGCCCCCGAGCGTCCCTTCGTGGTGGTCATGGGCGGGTCCAAGGTCTCCGACAAGCTCGCGGTGATCGAGAACCTCATCGGGAAGGCCGACTCGCTGCTCATCGGCGGCGGCATGGTCTTCACGTTCCTGGCCGCGCAGGGGCACTCCGTCGGCGGGTCCCTGCTGGAGCAGGACCAGATCGGGACGGTCAGGGACTACCTCGAGAAGGCCTCGGCGGCCGGCACCGAGATCGTCCTGCCCGTGGACATCGTCTACGCGGCCGAGTTCGCCGCGGACGCGGCGCACGAGGTGCGCCCCGTCGACGCCATCGAGGACGGCGAGATCGGCTCCACCGGCCTCGGCCTGGACATCGGCCCCGAGTCCGCGAAGCTGTTCGCCGAGCGGATCCGCGGGGCGAAGACCGTGTTCTGGAACGGCCCCGCGGGCGTGTTCGAGATGGAGGCCTTCGCCGGGGGCACCCGAGCGGTCGCCGAGGCCGTCGTCGCCTCGGACGCGATGAGCGTCATCGGCGGCGGCGACTCCGCCTCGGCCGTGCGCAACCTCGGTTTCTCGGACGACCAGTTCGGGCACATCTCCACCGGCGGCGGGGCCTCCCTCGAGTTCATCGAGGGCAAGGAGCTGCCCGGGGTCGTGGCCCTGGGCGCCTGACCCGCACGCTCGACCACCCCCGTCAGGGGCGCCCGGAGCCGCCCGCCCCGGGCGCCCCTGACGGCCAGCGCACCACTGCCGAAACGCACGACGAGCGGCGCACCCGCCGCGGACAGGAGTCCCCGATGACCTCCCAGACCAACGGACAGTTCGACCGCACGCCGCTGATCGCCGGCAACTGGAAGATGAACATGGACCACGCCCAGGCGATCACCCTGCTGCAGAAGCTCGCGTGGACCCTGGACGACGCCAAGCACGACTACGCCCGCGCCGAGGTGGCCGTCTTCCCGCCGTTCACCGATCTCCGCTCCGTGCAGAGCCTCGTGGACGGCGACGACCTGCGCGTCGTCTACGGCGCCCAGGACCTCTCCGACCAGGACTCCGGCGCCTACACCGGCGACATCTCCGGCCAGTTCCTGGCCAAGCTCGGCTGCACCTACGTGCTCGTGGGCCACTCCGAGCGCCGCACTCTTCACGGCGAGTCCGACGAGCTGTGCAACGCCAAGATCGCCGCCGCCCACCGCCACGGACTGGTCCCGGTGCTGTGCGTCGGCGAGGGCCTCGAGGTCCGGCAGGCCGGCGAGCACGTCGCCTTCACGCTCGAGCAGCTGCGCGGCTCCATCGCCGGTCTCGAGGCGGACCGGGTGGCCGAGCTCGTGGTGGCCTACGAGCCCGTGTGGGCGATCGGCACCGGCGAGGTCGCCGGCCCGGAGGACGCCCAGGAGATGGCGGCCGCCATCCGCGCCGAGCTCGCCGGTCTCTACGACGCCGAGACCGCGGCGAAGACCCGCGTCCTCTACGGCGGCTCCGCGAAGGCCGCCAACGCGGGCTCGATCCTCAAGGGCAAGGACGTCGACGGCGTCCTCGTCGGCGGCGCCAGCCTCGACGCCGAGGAGTTTGCTAGCATTGCCAGGTTCGAGCAGCACCTCGTGACCGACTGATCACGACCCCCTGACCGTCCGCGCCGCACCGGGCGCGGCTGCTCGACGGACACCCCCGAGGGAAGGCCCCAGTGGAAATTCTGCAGAACGTGCTCCTGGCGATCATCGTGGTCACGAGCCTCCTGGCCGTCCTGCTCGTGCTCCTCAACAAGGGCAAGGGCGGAGGCCTCTCCGACATGTTCGGCGGCGGGATGACCCAGTCCCTCAACACCTCGGGCGTGGCGCAGAAGAACCTGGTCCGCCTGACCACCGCCACGGCCGTGGTCTGGGCCCTGTCGATCGCGGCCTACGCGCTGACCATGCGCTTCGCCCAAGTGGCCGCCTGAGCCGACCGCCCCTCGGACGACCCCGGGTTCCCCGTCCGGCCACGGAACGTCGTGGCCGGACGGGGAACCCGGGGTCGTCCGCACCGGTGCCGCATGTCGTCGTGTGACGCGGGTGATCACGCCCCCGTCACACGAGCGGCGGGATGCTGGCGACGTGCCGCGCCCCGTCCGGGGCCCGGCGAGCCGCCCACTCCCCGAGGAGCCGACACCATGGTCCCGACAATTCCTCCGGCGGACGTGGAGGAGCTCGGACGGCAGGTCGCCGGCCCGGTCCTCACCCCGCAGGACGACGGCTACGAGCGGGAGACCGCCGCCTACAACCTCGCGACACCGATCCGCCCCGACGTGGTGGTGGGGGCCGTGGACGCCGCCGACGTGTCCGCCGCCGTGGCCTGGGCCGCAGCCCACCGCGTGCCCGTCGGCGTACAGGCCACCGGCCACGGAGCCGACCTTCCCATGCAGGGCGGTCTGCTCATCAGCACGGCCCGCCTGCAGGAGTGCACGGTGGACCCGGAGGCCCGCACCGCGCGCGTGGGCGCCGGGGTGCGCTGGCGGAGCGTGCTGGAGGCCTCCGTGCCGCACGGGCTCGTGGGTCTCAACGGCTCCACGACGGACGTGGGCGTGGTCGGCTACACCCTGGGCGGGGGACTCCCGGTGCTCGGGCGGACCTACGGGTTCGCGGCCGACCACGTGCGCTCCGCCGACGTCGTCACCCCCGACGGCCGGCGCCGGACGGTGGACGCCACGCACGATCCCGAGCTCTTCGACCTGCTGCGCGGGGGCAAGGGCAACCTGGGCGTCGTCACGGCGCTGGAGTTCGGGCTGCTCCCGCTCGACGGCCTCTACGGCGGAGGGATCTTCTACCCCGGCGCCGACGCCCGAGACGTGCTCACCGCATGGTCGCGGTGGTCCGCGGACCTGCCGGAAACGGTCTCCACCTCGATCGCGCTGCTGCGGCTGCCGGCGATGGACATCGTCCCGGAGCCGCTGCGGAACCGTTTCGTGCTGCACCTCCGGTACGCCTGCACGGCCGGGGACGAGGAGGCGGTGCGGCTGCTGGCGCCGATGCGGCACCTCTCCGACCCGGTCATGGACACGGTGGGGCGCATGAGCTACCGGGACGTCGACGCGATCCACCTGGACCCACCGGTCCCGCTCCCGTTCCGGGACGCGGGCCGGCTGCTGGAGGACGTGGACGACGCCACGATCGACGCCCTCCTGGCGCAGGCGGGCCCGGACACGGACTGCCCGCTCGCCTTCATCGAGATCCGGCTCCTGGGCGGCGCCCTGTCCCGGGTCCCGGAGGGCGGCGCGGAGCTCGTCCCGGGCCGCGACGCCCCGTACCTGATCGGCCTCGTCGGTCTCGCCGTGCCGCCGGACGGCGAGCGGGTGCCCGCGGCGATCGAGGGCATCCTGGCGTCCCTGGGCGGGCACGTGTCGGAACGGACGATGGTCAACTTCCTGGGCTCGGTGGGCGGGAACGCGGACTCCTCCCGCGCCTGGAGCGAGGAGGGCCACGCCCGGCTGCTGGCGGCGAAGGCCGCCTACGACCCCGAGAACCTGCTCCGGTTCCAGCACGCGGTGCGCGCCTGAGCGTCCGCGGGACGCCGAGGCCCGGGTGCTGCACGCGCGTGCGCCCAGGCCCTGCGTCGAGGTGTCCCGGTGGACCGCGCAGGCGGTCACCGCGTCACAGGCGCGCCACGGAGCCGACGAGACGGACGAGCTCGTCCGACGGGCCCGCGCCCGTCTCGGCCACCGCGACGGCGCAGTAGCGGCGGAAGTCCCGCAGGGCCGCGGCCGGGTTTCCGAGGGCGAGATGGGCTCGCACGAGCAGGCGCACGGCGCTCTCGCGCAGCGGGTCCGCCGCGCGCACCGCCTCCGCCCACCTCGCGGCCCGGGAGGGGTCGCCGTGCGCCAGGCACAGTCCGGCGGCATGCTCGGCCGCGTGGACGTAGAGGCTGCGCAGCCGATCCTGCTCGGCGAGCACCCAGTCGTCGTACCACCCGGGAAGCAGCTGGGGGACGCCCGGGCCGGCGGGGTCCGCGGCGCCCAGCGCGGCGGGCTCCTCGGCCTGCGCCACCGCCGCGAGACGGGCCCGGAGCGCGTGCACGTCCACGCCGAGGGCCGGGGACAGCGCGAGGTCGTGGCCGTCGGCGACCAGGACCCCGGGGAGGTGGTGGTTGACGCCGAAGACCGCGGCCCGCAGGCTCCCCAGCGCCCGGGCGTCGGGGCAGCCGGGCCACAGCAGGCCGCCGAGGTATCCCCGCGCCCGGCGCCCGAGCAGGGCGAGGGCCGCCAGGAGCCGCAGCTGCCGGGCGCCCGGGTCCACCCTGTCCCCGCCGCACAGGACCGCGCACGAGCCCAGCAGCCGCAGCTGCAGAACCGGCTCGGAGACGGTCCCGGCGACGGGTGCGGGGACGGGTGCGGGGACGGGCTCGTGGATCATGGCGGAGTTTTCCCTCGGCGGGCGGCGGGCGCGGAACGGTGCGCGTGTGCCCATGGTCCCCGTCGCGGGCCGGGGCGGTCCACGGGCGTGGCCGGATCGTTAGCCGGGCAGGCAGTCCTCCGTCACGAGCAGCAGCGTCTCCTCGGTCCCGCGCACCCCAGCCCCGGGCGTGCGCTCGACCGGGGCCCCGGCCCGGACGGCCGCGACCGCCTCGGCCTTGTCCGCCCCGGCCACGAGGAACCAGACCCGCTCCGCGCTGTTGATCATCGGCAGCGTCATGCTCACCCGCTCGGGCGGGGGCTTCGGGGAGTCCTGCACCCCCAGCACGGTGGCGTCGTCCTCGTGCACGTGCGGCAGCCCCGGGAACAGGGAGGCCACGTGGCCGTCGGGGCCCAGGCCCAGCAGCAAGAGGTCGAACCGGGGGAAGGCCTCCGTCCGGAGCTCCGCGTCGGCGGCTGCGGCGAGCTCCCGCCGGTAGTCGAACGCGGCGTCCTCGGCGGCGTCGAAGTCGTCCGCGCTGCCCATGCGGTGCACCCGGTCAGGGTTCAGCGCGAGGGCGTCACCCACTGCCTCGGCGGCCTGGACGCTGTTGCGCTCGGGGCTGTCCCCGGCCACGAAGCGCTCGTCCGACCACCACACGTCGACCCGCGCCCAGTCGACCTCCTCCCGGCGGGCGGAGGACGCGAGGGCCGCGAGCACCGCGGTGCCCATGCTCCCGCCGGTGAGCACGACGCTCGCCCCACCGCGATCCTCCTGCGCCGCCACGACGACGTCGAGGACCCGCTCCGCGGTGTCCGCGGCAAGCGACTCCTTGTCCGGGTGGGCGATGGTCTCCAGCTCGGCGCTCATGCGTGCTCCTCTCCGGGGACCGGGACGGACAGCTCGACGGCCGGGACCTCGTCGGGCTCCGGCAGATCGGCGACCGGCTCCGCGGCGTCGCCGGGCGTCGCGCGCGCCGAACCTTCCGGGTCCGGGGAGCCTCCGCCGTGCTCGGCCAGGAACCGTTCGGCGCCGGGGGTGAGCTCGCCGGTCGTGTCCACGATCTGCGCGACGCGCACGTCCCGCAGACCGGTGGTGACGACCTCGCCGTAGACCTCGTCGGGGTCCAGGCGCCGGAGCTCCTCGGCGATGCAGGCGTTGAGGTCCCGCACGGGCATGGCGATCTGCTGGTCCGGCTGGCCCGGCTGCCGCAGCATCGCCACGGACCGGCCCGGGCGCTCGAGCACGATCTCGCCGTCGTCCCGGACGAGGGTCACCCGGTCCAGGCGGCGGGGCCCCGGGTTGTTGACGAGCGTCACCTCGGCATCGAGCCGGGTGCCCAGCCACGTGCCGAGCAGCACCACACTGGGGGAGCGGCCGCACCCCTCGACGACGACCTCCCGCACGGGTGCGGGCTCCGCCTGGTCCAGGACCGCGGCCAGCTGGATGCGCCAGTTGGTCACCCGCGTCCAGGCGAGATCCGTGTCGCCGGGGACGTACCGGGCGCTGAGCTCCGCGAGCGCCTCGTAGGCGTCGTCGCTGCGCGCGGAGTCCGTGATCCGCCGGTGGGCGATCCCGGCGATCGACGACGTGTGGGGCGAGGGCGGCGGTACCGTGTGCGCCCACCAGGCGACGATCGGCGCGTCCGGGAGCAGCAGCGCCGAGAACAGGGTCTCCGTGGGCTCGGCGAGCTCGCCGTAGCCGTGCAGCACGATGACCTCGGAGGCGCCCGCGTCACCGCCCATCCGCAGCTGGGCGTCGAGCCGGGTGCTCTCGGCCTGGGAGTGGGCAACGTGCACGAGGATCCGGCACGGGTGCTCGTGGCTGGCGAAGTTCGCGGCCTCCAGGGCGGCCTCGGAGTGCCCCGCCTGGGCGATGATCACGAGCGTGAGGACCCGTCCGAGCGTCACGACGCCGTGCTGGTCCCTGAGCAGGTTCAGCTTCTTGTCGATGGCCGAGGTGGTGGTGTTCTCCATCGAAACGATCACGGTCGCCTCCAGACGCGTCTGTCACGGGCCAGCAGCTCGTCGGCGGCGGCGGGTCCCCAGGACCCGGGCGCGTACGGCTCCGGCATGATCTGCTGCTGCTCCCAGCACTCCTCGAAGGGGTCGAGGATCCGCCAGGACAGCTCGACCTCCTCGTGGTTCGGGAACAGCGGCGGTTCCCCGAGCAGCACGTCGAGGATGAGGCGCTCGTAGGCCTCCGGGCTGGACTCGGTGAACGAGTGGCCGTAGCCGAAGTCCATGGTCACGTCCCGGATCTCCGACTGCGTCCCGGGCACCTTGGAGCCCAGCCGGATGGTCACGCCCTCGTCGGGCTGGATCCGGATCACGATGACGTTCTGCCCCAGGTCCTCGTGGCCGTTGTCGCCGAACAGCAGGTTGGGCGAGTTCTTGAACTGCACCGCGATCTCGGTCACCCGCCGGCCCAGGCGCTTGCCCGCCCGCAGGTAGAACGGCACGCCCGCCCACCGGCGGTTGTTGATGTCCAGGCGCAGCGCCGCGTAGGTCTCGGTCCGGGAGTCGGCGGGGATGTCCTGCTCCTCGAGGAAGGCCCGCACGCGCTCACCGCCCTGCAACCCGGACCCGTACTGGCCGAGCGCCGAGTGCGCCGCCAGGTCCTGGGGGACGACGACGGAGGCCAGCACCTTCGCCTTCTCCGCGCGCATGTGGTGGGCCTGGAAGGACAGCGGCTCCTCCATGGCGGTGAGGGCCAGCAGCTGCAGCAGGTGGTTCTGGATGACGTCGCGGGCCGCGCCCACGCCGTCGTAGTAGCCGGCGCGGGAGCCGATGCCGATGTCCTCGGCCATGGTGATCTGCACGTGGTCCACGAACTGCGCGTTCCACAGCGGTTCGAACATCTGGTTCGCGAAGCGCAGCGCGAGGATGTTTTGCACCGTCTCCTTGCCCAGGTAGTGGTCGATGCGGAACACCGAGTCCGCCGGGAACACCCGCTCGACGATGGCGTTGAGCTCCGCCGCGGAGTCGAGGTCGTGGCCGAAGGGCTTCTCGATGACCACGCGGCGCCACCCGGAGGCGTTCTCGTGCTGGGCCAGGCCGTGGTCGGCGAGCTGCTGGCAGACCGTCTCGAACGCCTTGGGCGGGATCGAGAGGTAGAACGCGTGGTTGCCGCGCGTCCCGGAGTGCACGTCGAGCTCCTTGAGGGTCGACTTGAGCGCCTCGTAGGCCGTGTCCTCGTCGAACTCCCCGCGCACGAACCGGACGCCGGAGGCGAACTGGCGCCACACGTCCTCCTGGAACGGGGTGCGTGCGTGGGCCTCGACGGACTCGCGCACCACCTCCCGGAACCGATCGTGGGACCAGTCACGGCGGCCGAAGCCGACGAGCGCGAAGGACGGCGGCAACAGCCCCCGGTTGACGAGGTCGTACATCGCCGGCAGCAGCTTCTTCTTCGCGAGGTCTCCCGTCACGCCGAAGAGCACGAGCGCCGACGGGGCTGCGACCCGGACGAGCCGCCTGTCCCTTTGGTCCCGCAGGGGATTGCGGGCGTTGGTGTCTGGCAACGGAACTCCTTCACGTCTCTGCGGGGCCGTGGCACCCATGGCGGCCTGCACGCGCAACGGTCGGCGCGGGGACTCCCGCGCCGACCGTGGCGTGCTCCCATTCTAGGTCAGCGGTCGGGTCGCTCCGACCGGGTCAGCCGCCGAGTGCGTCGACGGCCTGCCGCAGCCGTGCCACGCCCGCGGCGCGGTCCGCGAGCCGCAGTCGCAGCACGGGCCGGCCGTGGTCGGCGAGGACCTGGGCGTCCCCGTCCGCCTGGGCAGAGATCAGCTCACCGAAGCTGAACGGGCTGTCGGGGATGTCGAGGTCGGTCTCCGAGGCGGCGGTGATCTGCAGGTACACGCCCTCTGCCGGTCCGCCCTTGTGGTACTGGCCGGTGGAGTGCAGGAACCGCGGGCCCCAGCCGAACGTGACGGGCCGGCCGGTGGCGCGGGCGAGGTCCGGGCGCACGCTCTCCAGCTCAGCCCACGCGAGCCGGTCGAAGTACGCCTGCACGGACAGGTAGCCGGTCACCGGCAGCTGCGCGAGCAGCCTGGCCAGCGCGTCCTCGACCGTCTGCGCCCCGTCGAGCAACTCCTGCGCACCGCGGATCTCCACGGGTCCGTCCACGACGTCCGCGGCCGTGGGCTGCGGCTTGTCCTCGAGCAGGGCGCGGGTGGCGTTCTTGGCGGACTCCACGTCGGGCTGGTCGTACGGGTTGATGCCGAGCAGCCGCCCGGCCGCCGCGGTGGCGACCTCCCACAGCATGAGCTGCGCGCCGAGGGAACCGGAGACCCGTACGACGTCGCCCTCGGGGACCTGCTCCTCGTCGACGCCGACGAGCTCCACGACGAGGACGTCGGCCGCTCCCGAGGTGGCCTCCGGAGCGTCACCGGCGCCGACGACGACGGGCAGCACGCCCTTGCCCTCCTTGCCGGTGGACTCCGCGATCAGCTGCTCCGCCCAGTCGGCGAACCCGGCGATCCCGGAGCCCAGGTCCCGGAACACGAGCTTGTTCCGCAACGGCTGCGTCCCGCCGAGTGCCGCGCCCAGGTGCAGGCCGGGGTTGTCCTCGGCGTCCTCGCGCAGCACCTCGACGGCCTCGTCGGCGTCGTCGAGCAGGGCCCCGACGTCCACCCCGGCCAGGCCGGAGGGGACGAGGCCGAAGGCGGTCAGCGCGGAGAAACGCCCGCCCACGGTCGGGTCGGCGGTGAAGACCCGGCGGTAGCCGGCCTCCTTCGCGGACGCCTCCATGGGCGAACCGGGATCGGTCACCACCACGATGCGGGAGGCTGCGTCGATGCCCGCGTCCTCGAACGCCCGGGCGAAGACCCGGCGCGCCGAGTCGGTCTCCACGGTCGAGCCGGACTTGGAGGAGACCACGATCGCGGTGCGCTCGAGGCGGTCGGCGAGGGCCGCGCCCACCATCTCCGGGTCCGTCGAGTCGAGCACGAACAGCTCGACACCGGCGGTCCGGGTGATCACCTCGGGGGCGAGGGAGGACCCGCCCATGCCCGCGAGCACGAACCGGTCCACGCCCTCCGCCGCGAACTCCTCGCGCAGCGCGGTGATCTCGGCGACGAGCGGACGGGAGACCTCGGCGGCCTCCACCCAGCCCAGCCGCTTGGCGGACTCGTCCTCGGCCGCGGTGCCCCACAGGGTGGGGTCCTGGGCGAAGAGCTTCGAGGCGAAGCCGTCGCCCACCAGCGCGGGCACGTGCCGGTCGACGGCCTCGCGGGCCGCGCCGGAGGTCTGGACGGACAGGGAGCTCATGGGTTCTCCTTGGGGTCGGGCAGCACGGACAGAACGCGCATCAGATCGGGACGGGCTCAGCGGGCGTTGTCGAGGGCGGCGCGCACGGTGTCGAGCAGCTCCGCCCAGGAGTCCTCGAACTTCTTCAGTCCCTCCGCCTCGAGCTTGTCGACGACCTCGTCGTAGGAGATCCCCACGCCGGCGATCCGGTCCAGGAGCTCGTTGGACTCCGCGTAGGTGCCGGTGACGGTGTCCCCGGTGATCTCGGCGTGGTCGAAGGTCGCCTCGAGGGTCTTCTCCGGCATGGTGTTGACGGTGTTCGGGGCCACCAGACCGGTCACGTACAGGGTGTCCGGCAGGGACGGGTCCTTCACCCCGGTGGAGGCCCACAGCGGGCGCTGCGGATTCGCCCCGGCCGCGGCCAGCCGCTCCCAGCGCTCGGTGGTCAGGGCGTCCTCGTAGATCTGGTAGGCGAGCCGGGCGTTGGCCAGCCCGGCCTGGCTCTTCAGCTCCTCGGCCTCGTCGGTGCCGATCGCGTCCAGCCGCTGGTCGACCTCGGAGTCCACCCGGGAGACGAAGAAGGAGGCCACGGAGTGGATGCCGGCCAGGTCCTTGCCGTTCTCGAGCGCCTGCTCCAGCCCCAGCTGATAGGCGTTGATGACCGCGCGGTAGCGCTCGAGGGAGAAGATCAGCGTCACGTTGACGGAGATCCCCTCGGCGATGGTGG